>DDKM01000081.1:25242-40413 GCA_002339345.1 Firmicutes bacterium UBA2598
CTTTACCTGGCTGGCCAGTGGGTGGTGGGAGCCAGTGGGCCGGGCACCCTCTATTTCGGCCGCCATGTCGCCCAGTTGTTGTGCCACCGGGATGGATTGAGGTTTACCGTAACCATTCCGGCGGACTGGTAGGGGTGGCGTGAAAGATAGTACGGCTGCCCTTTGCTCTCCGTGGGGTATTACCAGCAAGCTGTTTGCGAGGGCTATGACCACCTAAACCAAGTCTGGTCTGACTCCATGATCGCCAGTACTCAAGCCTGGTCCTGTTCCCCCCGGGCATATTCCGCCCGGTAGCGCTGGGCCCGGTTTTTATAGGTCAGGTAAAGTTTCTGGAATTGGGCGATTTCCCCATCGGACAGTTCCCGTACCACCTTGGCGGGGGCGCCGACAGCCAGGCTGCGGGGCGGAATGACTTTTCCGGGCGGAATCAAGGAACCGGCGGCCACCACCGCGTTTTCACCGATTTGTGCCCGGTCCAGGATGATGGTGCCCATGCCGATGGTGACACCATCACCAATCTGGCACCCGTGTAGTACACAGTTATGTCCGATGATCACGCGATTGCCGATGCGCATGGGTTCACCCGGATCACCGTGGAGGGTGCTATTGTCCTGCACATTGGTGTCCTCGCCGATGATAATTTCGATGGAATCTCCCCGGATGACGGTGTTATACCAGACACTGGATCCTGCGCCGATTTGCACCCGTCCAATGACATGGGCGCCAGGAGCGATAAACACATCCGGCGCCACCTTCGGCATTACGCCTTCTGCCCTTTGCAGCATGCGTTAATCCTCCCCTCATAGATAGATGTCCTTTCTTTCGTGTTTACCACCGCAAATTCCTGCCAAAAACCACCTGGTGTTTACTATTATGAACAGAAAATTCCGCTTTTTTCCGTGGAGACAAGGCCGGAGGGTTGGAAGCAAACATCAGTTTACATGTCTATGAAAATAGACATCAATTACCACCCCTTGTTCCCAGTTATGGTCCTAATACCCTTATCCGAAGAGTGTCAAAAATTTTAAAAAAGATTGGCATCCATTTTGCAATGCAAAAACCCGGGAAGGAGGAGAAAAATGGCAAGCCTTGATCAAGCATTGATGGAAAAAAGGAAACGGGTGGTGCTGGGCGGGGCGCCCAAGTACCACGAGGCCAATGCCCGCCGGGGTAAGCTGTTCGCCCGGGAACGCATCAGGCTGTTGCTGGATGAGGGCGGTATGGTGGAGGATGCCTTTTGGGCCAATAACCAGAAGGAGGACCTGCCGGCAGACGGAGTGGTGACGGTAATCGGGCGCATCCACGGGAGAACGGTATGTGTAATGGCCAACGATTCCACCGTCAAGGCCGGCTCCTGGGGATGGCGGACGGTGGAAAAGATCATCCGCCTCCAGGAAACAGCCATGGCCATGCAGGTGCCGATGATTTACCTGGTGGATTCTGCAGGCGCCAGGATTACCGATCAGGTGGAGATGTTTCCGGGACGCCGGGGAGCTGGCCGTATTTTCTACAATCAGGTGAAAATGTCCGGTATGGTGCCACAGGTGTGCCTGCTATTCGGGCCTTCCGCCGCCGGCGGAGCCTATATCCCCGCCTTTTGTGACGTCAACTTCATGGTTGATCAGAATGCCAGCATGTACCTGGGTTCCCCCCGGATGGCGGAAATGGTGATCGGGGAGAAGGTTACCTTGGAACAGATGGGCGGGGCCCGCATGCACTGCACCGTTTCCGGCCTGGGAGATCTGCTGTGTGCCACGGAGGAGGAGGCCATCGCCGCCTGCCGCAATTATCTTTCCTATTTCCCCCAGAACTACCGGGAAAGGGTGTCTCCGGTGGAGCCGGTTCCTCCTGCAAAGGGGCGGGAACTGGCAGACATTATCCCGCAGCTGGAGAGTATACCCTTTGATATGTATGAGGTAATCCACCGGTTGGTGGATGCCGGCAGCTGGTTTGAGATCAAGCGGCTGTTTGCACCGGAATTAATTACCGGGTTGGCACGGATTGGCGGCCGGGCGGTGGGGGTACTGGCCAACCAGCCCAAAGTCAAGGGAGGTGTTCTGTTTGTCGATTCCGCCGACAAGGCCACCCGTTTCGTAAACCTATGCGATGCCTTTAACATCCCACTGTTGTTCCTGATGGATGTACCCGGCTTCATGGTGGGGACCCAGGTGGAACGGCAGGGGATTATCCGC
Organism: Firmicutes bacterium UBA2598; assembly: GCA_002339345.1. Lineage (GTDB taxonomy): Bacteria > Bacillota > PH28-bin88 > PH28-bin88 > PH28-bin88 > UBA2598. The sequence goes on from DDKM01000081.1 coordinate 27,435, forward strand.
CACGGGGCCAAGATGATCACTGCCATTTCCGAGGCCACGGTACCCAAAATTTCCGTGGTGATCCGGAAGGCCTACGGGGCCGGGCTGTATGCCATGTGCGGTCCTGCCTTCGAGCCGGACTGTTGCCTGGCCCTGCCCAGTGCCATGATTGCCGTTATGGGACCGGAGGCGGCGGTCAACGCGGTATACGAAAACCACATTCTGAACCTGCCGGAAGAAGAACGGCCAGCCTTTGTGGAGCAAAAACGGCGGGAGTACCAGGAGGATATCGATATCTATCGCCTGGCTGCGGAAATGGTGGTGGATCACATCGTGCCTTCCCACCAGCTGAGGGAGGAGCTGGTGGAGCGGTTTGTCCTGTATGAAAGCAAAAAAAGGGTTTTCTCAGAGCGCAAACATCCTGTGTATCCGGTGTAAGGAGGTGGGAGGATGTCCTGGTCAACCATCCAGGTGGAAAAACATGGTCATACCGCCTGGATCACCCTGAACCGGCCGGAGGCCATGAATGCCATCAGCACCCAACTGGCCCGGGAGTTACTTGCTGCCCTGGCGATGGTGGAGGAGGACGGTGAGGTATGGGCCGCGGCCATAACCGGAGCCGGTGAGCGGGCCTTTTGTGCCGGGGCGGACCTGCGGGAGCGCAAGGACATGTCCAGGGAGCAAATGGTCCGGCAGCGCGCCCTGTTTGTTAAGATGTTCACAGCCATATCCTTTTTTCCCAAACCCCTGGTGGCTGCGGTGAACGGTTATGCCCTGGCCGGGGGATTTGAGATTGCCCTGGGTTGTGATCTGGTGATCGCCTCGGAAAGGGCGGTTTTCGGTCTGACGGAGGTGGGTCTGGGGATCATCCCCGCCGGCGGAGGCACCCAGAACCTGCCCCGGATCATCGGCAAGGCCCGGGCTAAAGAACTGATTTTTACCGCCCGGCGGTTGACCGCCCAGGAGGCCCTGGAGTGGGGCCTGGTCAGCCGGGTGGTGCCGGCGGACCAGCTTACCGCTGTAACCGGCCAACTGCTGGCGGACATGGTACAAAACGCACCCATCGCTTTGCAGCAGGCTAAGCGAGCCATCAACTACGGGCTGGAGATGGATCTGCACAGCGGGATTGCCCTGGAGGCGGAGTGCTATAACGTATGCCTAACCACCGAGGACCGGGACGAGGGCTTGCGGGCCTTTAATGAAAAGCGGCGGCCCCAGTACAAGGGCCGTTAGCCGTCAAAATTGTCACACCATCAGACCAGATAAAGGGGGTTAGTGTGATGTGCGATTTCAGGTTATCCCAGGTGGAACTGCCGAAGCGGGTGATCTTCGGTGAATGCTGGGCCAGGGATGGTTTACAGAATGAGCGGACCATCATTCCCACCGAGGACAAAATCAGGATGATCAACAGGTTTCAGGCCCTCGGTTTTAAAAAGATAGAGGTCACCAGTTTTGCCCATCCCAAATACCTTCCCCAGTTTGCCGATGCCGAAGAGGTGCTGAAAGGCATTGACCGTCTGCCGGGGGTGGAGTTTCGCGCCATCGTGACCACCAAACGGGGGATGGAACGGGCCATTGCCGCCAAGGAAGCCGGTTACGGGGTGCATGAAATCGCCATGGTGCTGTCCGCCAGCGAGGCCTACAACCTGTCCAATGTACGGATGACCCAAAAGGAAAACATGGTCCTGCTGGAGGAGCTGGCCCAAATGGCCAGGGACAGCGGTCACCATATCCTGGGCTGGGTGTTGACCTCCTTTGGCTGTCCCATTATGGGGGATGTGCCCCTGGAGCAGGTGATCCGTTTAGGCAACTGGTGGAAAAAGGAACTGGGGGCCAAATACATCGGTTTTGGTGACACCACCGGGATGTGCAACCCCAAACAGGCGGCGTATTTCTACGAGTATATCAAGGATCATGAATTTACGCCGGAGGAAGTGATCGTTCATTTCCACGACACCCGGGGCACCGGGGTGGCCAACAGCCTGATGGGCCTGATGGCTGGGATGATTTATTTTGACGGGTCCCTGGGGGCCATCGGGGGCCAGCCGGCCACCGGGGCGGACCTTTACCATCTGGGTTATGCCGGCAATACCTGCACCGAGGATCTGGTGTTGATGTTCGAAGAAATGGGAGTGGAAACCGGCATTGACATCTGGGGTCTATGTGAGGCGGGTTTTGAGGCGGAAAGGATTATCGGCCGGCAACTCAGGGCCAATGTGATCAGGTGCGGCCCGGTGCTGCACCATCCCCACGAATTGCCGGATAATTCCCTGCATATGAAGGGAGTTCCCAAGGTCAGGTAGAAAATAAAGGCACAGGGGTATGGTGTTCTGCCCAGAAATTTAAAAGGGAAGGGGCTGGTAGGATGGCCAGTGATACCATCGGTATTTACGGTTTGTTCACCGATCCGGATGTGGACAAAGCCCGGGAACATTTCCGAGCCAAATCCCGCAAAATGGTCAATAAGGTCACCACCGTGCGGGAGGCTGTGGAACGGCTGGTGCAGGACGGTGACTACATCGCGGTGGGCGGTTTTGGCACCAATCGCATTCCCACAGCGGTGCTGCACGAGATTGTCCGTCAGCATAAGAAAAACCTTGGGCTTTCCGGGCATACCGCCACCCACGACTGCCAGATCCTGGCGGCGGGGGACTGTATGGACAGGTGCGATGTGGCCTATGTGGTGGGGTTGGAGGCCAGGGGCCTGTCCAAAATCTCCCGCCAGGCCTTCGAAACAGGCAAGGTCAAGGCGGTGGAGTGGACCAATGCGGCCCTGGCGTGGCGGTACAAGGCTGCGGCCATGGGCGTACCCTTTGTCCCGGCCCGGTCCATGCTGGGTACGGATACCGCTACATATAGTGCCCTGAAAACGGTGGACTGCCCCTATACGGGGGTAAAACTGGCGGCCCTGCCCGCCCTGTTTCCCGATGTGGGTATTATCCACGTCCACCGGGCGGATGTGTACGGCAACTGCCAAATTGACGGTATCATGGTTTCTGACTACGACATGGCCAGGGCGGCCAAACGCCTGATCATCACCACCGAGCGGTTGGTGCCCCATGATAACATCCGGCAGCAGCCGGACCGTACCGTCATCCCCTATTACTGTGTGGATGCCGTCATCGAGGTGCCCTATGGCAGCTATCCCGGCAATATGCCCTATGAATACTTTTCCGATGAGGAACACCTCAAGGAGTGGCTGGCTGCAGAACGGAACGAGGCGGACCTTCGTGCCTTTATGGCAAAGTATATCTACGGCGTCCGTGACTTTAACCAGTACCTGGAATTGTGTGGCGGCCTGGAGCGGATGCAAAAATTACGCAACCAGGAATTCCTGTTGAACGGCCAGGGCCGATAAAAGGGGGGCGGACACATGAGCGGCGAAGTCTCATACAATAGCATGGAACTGATGATCTGCCTGGCGGCCAGGAATCTGGAGGATGAAAGAACGGTGGTGGTAGGCACCGGCGCCCCGTGCGCAGCGGCCATGCTGGCCCAGAAAACCAGGTCACCCAACCTGGTGATCCTGTTTGAAGCAGGCGGAATGGGTCCCCTGCTGCCCTCCATGCCCATTTCCGTGGGGGATTCCCGCACCTTTCACAGGGGACTGATGGCGGCCAGCATGCCGGAAATTATGGAGGCCTGCCAGCGGGGCATGGTGGATTATACCTTCCTGGGCGGGGCCCAGATTGACATGTACGGCAACCTGAACTCCACCCTCATCGGTAGTGACCACCAAAAACCCAAGGTGCGCATGCCGGGCAGCGGTGGTGCCAATGATTTGGCCTCCCTTTGCTGGCGCACCATGGTCATGACGGTGCATAACCCCCGGCGTTTTACCGCCAAGTGTGATTTTATCACCACACCGGGCTATCTGACCGGCCCGGGTGCCCGGGAGGCGGCTGGTTTGCCACCTGGTACCGGACCATACAAGGTGATTACCGACCTTTGCGTCATGGGCTATGACAAAGAAACCTGCCGTATGCAGGTGGAGAGCATCCACCCCGGGGTGACCAGGGAACAGATTCAGGCTGCCACCGGTTTTGAACTTCTTTGGGCGGACCATGTATTCGCCACCGATCCCCCTACCGTTGAGGAACTACGGATCCTGCGGGAACAGGTGGATCCCCTCCGCTATATTATCGGGCGGAGTGAGTAGCTTGGCAACTCTGGCTGGCGCATGGGCCATCGGTCGGTGGGTGACCACGCCCAGGGGAGGGTGCTGGGGGTTATCTGTGGGTCTTAAAGGAGGTCAGGGGTAGGTGCTGCCACTAGCTGGTATTCGGGTGCTGGATTTGTCCCGGTTACTGCCCGGCCCTTACTGTTCCATGGTGTTGGCGGATTTCGGGGCCGATGTAATTAAGGTGGAAGATACCGACCATGGTGACTACATGCGGGAGATGCCGGGCATGGCCGGGGCCTTCGCCAGCCTCAACCGCAACAAGCGCAGTCTGGCCCTCAACTTGAAGGAGAGGGCCGGACAGGAGGTATTTTACCGCCTGGCCCAGACGGCGGACGTGGTGCTGGAGGGATTCCGCCCAGGGGTGGCCGCCCGATTGGGCATTGATTACCCCACCTTGCAAAAACATAACCCCCGCCTGATCTACTGTTCCCTGACTGGTTACGGCCAGACCGGCCCCAGGTCCGGCAGGGCAGGACATGACATCAATTACATGGCCCTGGCCGGGGCCCTGGATCTCACCGGTGATGCGGGCGGTCCCCCGGTGGTGCCGGGGGTGCAGGTGGCGGACCTTGGCGGGGGGGCCATGTGGGCTCTGGCTGGGATCCTGGTGGCCCTCCTGGCCCGACAGCAGACGGGTGAGGGTCAGCATATTGATGTGGCCATGCTGGACGGGGTAATCGGGTGGCAGGTGCTGGCCGCCTCTGCCCTTTTTACCGGGGGCGCACTGCCGGGGCGGGGCACCGGTGTGTTAAACGGCTCCTATGCCTGTTACCGGATATACCAAACGTCCGATGGCGGCTACCTTTCCCTGGGCGCCCTGGAGCCCAAGTTCTGGGCAGCCTTTTGTCAGCGGCTGGGCCGGCCGGACTTGATTGCCCGCCAGTTTGTGCCTGCCCCCGGCCAGGGGGAGGTGGTGGCTGAGGTGCAACGGATTCTCCTTACCGGCACCAGGCAGCACTGGGTGGACTTTTTTGCCGGGGTGGACTGCTGTCTGGAGCCGGTCCTGAACCTGGCAGAGGTATTTGCCGATGGTCACGTGCAGGCCAGGGGCATGGAGGTGGCAAATCCGGCGGGAACTGGAGGATCCTTGCTGGCAGTGCCGGTGAAGTTGTCCGCCACTCCCGGAGCTGTCCGCTCGCCGGCACCCGGGTGGGGGGAGGATAGTGCCTACGTGCTGGCCGCTGCTGGTTTCAGCTCGGAGGAAATTACCGCCCTGCAGGAAGGTGGAGTGGTTGGGGGTGCCGGAGGGAGGGCTGGGCTGGCAGGCGTGCTAAATGGGCGATCCCCCACATAATATTTCCCAGGGATTAGGTGGTGCTGGAGGCAATCTGGCGGCCTGCCGGGGGGAGAGTGCGTTTGATCAGGCGGTTGTGGCGCTGGCGGTTGGGCCTGGCGGCAGCAGTGGCGGTGGCAGCCCTGGGGTCTTCCCTGTGGATGGCCTGGCAGGACCTGGCGGGACAACAGGCGGTGGAGGCCATGGCTTGGGCGGTGGCCAGGCGGGTGGTGGTCATTGATGCGGGACACGGCGGGGTTGATCCTGGTGCCATCGGTTACGGCGGCACCTATGAAAAGGAGATTACCCTGGCGGTGGCCAGGGAGTTGCAAAACGCTTTTACCAGGGCGGGTGCCCGGGTGGTGATGATCCGGGAAACGGATACCGATCTTTCCACACCGGGAAAAAACCTACGGGCCCGCAAACAGGAGGATCTGGCCAACCGGGTGGAACAGGCTCGGGCGGCCAGGGCGGACCTTTATATCAACATCCAGGCCAATAGTTTCGGGCGGCGCTGGACTGGCGCCCAGACCTTTTACCATCCCGACTCGCTGGAGGGCTTGCGGTTGGCCAAAAACATCCAGCGGGAATTGCGCCACCGGATGCGCAACACCGAACGGGTGGTTTTACCCCTGGATGCCTATGTTTTACGCCACCTGGAAATACCGGCGGCCCTGGTGGAAGTGGGGTTTATCTCCAACCCGCAGGAAGAGCGGTTGTTAAAGGACCTGAGGTACCAGAAGAAGATTGCCTTTGCCATTTATGCCGGGAGTGCCCGTTACCTGGCCGGTGAAACGGGTGATGAGCCCTTGCGTATTCACCGTTAGGAGTGTCTAGGGAAGGGGGCAAAGGAAATTGTCCAAAAAGTATGAATTTTAATGCCAAAACTTGGAGGAGGTGCGACCATGGATTTTTCCTTTACACCGGAACAGGAGTCCTTTGCCCGTACGGTGGAAAACTTTGCCCGCAAGGAAGTTCTGCCCGGTGCGGAATACCGGGATGATACCTGCACCTGGGATTGGAACCTGTGGCGCAAGATCGGTGAAATGGGACTGGCCGGTTTACCCCTGCCGGAGGAATACGGGGGAAGCGGTGCCAGTGCGGTGACCAGCCTGCTGGCCTATGAGGCCTTTTGCAGGGGTGGTAAGGATGCCGGTCTATACCTTTCCCTGGGCGCCCACCTGTTCATCTGCGCTATTCCCATCTGGCTGCACGGGACCGAGGAGCAGAAAAAACGATTTCTGCCCAAGCTGGCATCGGGTGAGTGGATTGGTGCCCTGGGCCTCACCGAACCCAATGCTGGTTCCGATGCCGCTGGTGTCCAGACAACTGCCCGCCGGGAGAGGGATTATTATATCCTAAACGGCAGTAAAATGTTTATCACCAACGGTCCCATCGCCGATGTGGTGCTGGTGGTGGCGACGGTGGATAAGAGCAGACGGGCGGATGGTCTTACCGCCTTTCTTGTGGAAAAGGATACGCCAGGCTTTTTTATCAGCCGGGAATTGAAAAAAATGGGGCACCGTTCATCACCAACGGCGGAATTGATCTTCGAGGATTGCCGGGTACCCATGGAAAACAGGCTGGGTGAGGAAGGCAAGGCCTTTACCGCCACCACCGATGCCCTGGTCTGGGAGAGGGGGGTGTTCCTGGCCGCTGAGGCCATCGGCCTGATGGGGGCCATGTTGGAGGATGCCCTGGATTATGCCCGCACCCGCACCCAGTTTGGTAAACCCATTGCTGACTTCCAGATGATCCGGGATAAACTGGCCAATCTCAAGGTGATGCTGGATGCTTCACGTTTGCTGTCCTACCGGGCGGCCTGGATGAAGGATGCCGGGTTGGACGGCAAGTTTGAAGCCTCCATTGCCAAGGCCTATTATGCCGATGCCCTGGTCCGGTTTGCCGATGAAGCGCTGCAAATCTTTGGCGGATATGGTTATATGAAGGAATACAGCATTGAGCGGCTATACCGGGACGCCCGCCTGATGCCCATCGGCGGCGGAACCAGTGAGGTACAGCGGCTGGTGGTGGCCAGCAAGCTGATCAGGGGTTAGATTAGGCTTGATCCTCCTTCAGGGGTCTACCCATGGAGCAAGGCCTTCCTGTGGAAATAAGATGAATGAATACCCATTCACAAAGCAGGAGATCCCCCACCGCTGCCGAACAACTCACACCAGGTTATCTAAAACCTTACCACAAAAGGAGCTGTGCCCATGGAAGTTAAATCCCAGAGTTTTTCAGCCAGTGAAGGTCCCCTGTCCCTGATATGGCACCAGATACCGGTTCCTACCCCTTTTCCGGTGGGCCCGGTTAATGTTTACCTGGTTGAGGCGGAACCCCTGACCCTCATCGACACCGGGCCCAATACCCCGGCGGCCCGGGAGGCGCTGACGTCGGCCCTGGGTGGTTTGGGTTTCACCCCAGGGGACATCAAGCGAGTGCTGGTTACCCACGGCCACGGGGACCATGCCGGTCTGGCCGGGTGGCTGCAAGAGCAAGGGGCGGAGGTTTATCTACACCCCTGGGAAGCCGCCAAGCTGAACGGGCGGGATGTCCTGGCCATGGGCGAGGTTTATTTCCGGCACATCGGCATCCCCGGTGACCTCCTGGACGCCCTGCGGCCCATGGTCCGCTATGCCGTCCGCTACAACGGGGAGCTGGGAGTGTACAACCCCCTGCACGCCGGGGAGGAAATTCCCTTTGCCGGATTTCACCTGTCTGTATTGGACACTCCGGGTCACTGTGGCGGTCACCTGGCCTTTTACCAGCCCCAGTTGCAGTTGATGTTCACCGGTGATACCGTATTGAAGGAGATCAGCCCCAATCCCTTACCGGAGCCCCAGCCGGAAAGCACGCGGGGACGGTCCGGCAGCCTGGCGGCTTTTTTATCCACCCTGGAACGGCTGGAAGGACTTCCCGTCCGTTGGGTGATGCCAGGTCATGGGGAAATCATGGAGGGCTATGGCTGGCGGATCGATGCCATGCGGGAACACCACCGGCAGCGGGTACAGTACCTATATGATCTGCTGGATAACTGGAGCACACCCTACGAATTGTCCACCAGGCTGTACGGCAGCCTGGCCGGCTGGGATGTTCTGCTGGGAGCTTCCGAGGTGTGTGCCCACCTGGATTTGATGGCTGATCGGGGCCTGGTGGAGGAGCAGGTGGGAGCGGACGGGGTGTTCCGCTACGCCCGGATTCCTCGTTAATAACTGTTTGTCAGGGGAGGTGGTTACCGCGTTTTCCCCAAGTGGCGGGACGACCATGTATTAATGATTGTTAGGAAGGATGAGCATAATGGGTTTGCATGGGACGATCATGGAGTTGCAAAAGAGGTTGGATGCCCGGCCAGAGAAAGTGGGGGGACTGAACGGCACCTTCCAGTTTGACCTGGGTGGTAACGAACCAGGCACATACCACCTGGTGGTTGCCAATGGCAGGGGAAAGATCGTGGAGGGTCCGGCGGACAACCCCAATGTGACCATCAGCATGGACGGGGCGGATTTCCTGGCCATGGTGGGCGGTCGGTTGAATCCCATGGCCGCGTTCATGGGCGGCAAGCTAAAAATTAAGGGAGACGTGGTTTTGGCCATGCAGTTGCAGTCCCTGTTAAGTTAGGGGGGTTGGGTTTGTTAAACGGCAAGGTTGCTTTGGTTACCGGCGGTTCCAGGGGGTTGGGGCGGGCGGATGCCCTGGCCTTGGCCAGGGCGGGTGCCGATGTGGTCATTACCGACATCCTGGTGGAGAGTGATGCCGGTTCTGCGGTCAGGGCGGAAAAGTATGGGCCCCTGAACCAGGTCATGCAAAGTACGGGAGTGGTTTTTGCGGAACAGACCGCAGCGGAAATCCGGGCCATGGGCCGCCGGGCGGCGGTTTTTAAAATGGATGTCACCGACCGGGCGGAGGTCAGGCAGGTAGTGGCCAGGGTCAAGGAGGAGTTTGGCGCCATCCATATTTTGGTGAACAATGCTGCCACCCTGGACCATGTGGCCCAACTGGAAAACCAGAAGGATGACCTGTGGGAAAGGGACCTGCTGGTCAACCTAACCGGCACCTTCAACTGCTGCAAGGCGGTGTGGCCCTACATGAAGGAGCAAGGCTGGGGAAGGATCGTGAACACCGCTTCGGTGGCGGGAACCATGGGCGGGTTCGGCCAGGCCAGCTACGCCACCACCAAGGCCGGAGTACTCGGTCTGACCAAAAGCCTGGCCCTGGAAGGGGCTCGCTATAATATCACCGTAAACGCTGTGGTGCCCGGCATCATCAATACAGAGGCTTTCCGCACCGGCAACCCCAAAATGAATGAGCGGATGATCAACCGCACTGCTTTCCGGCGGCCGGGGGAGCCGGAGGATGTGGCCAATGCCGTTGTGTTTTTGGCTTCGGACAATGCTAAGTACATAACCGGAGTGGCCCTCAACGTATCGGGCGGTATTGAATTGTTTACCTTCTAGGATTTGGAAGGAAGGTGTTGAACGGTGCCGGATGTGGTGATTGTGGAAGCGGTCCGTACCCCCATCGGCCGGCGCAATGGCCTGCTTGCGGGGATTCCTGCGGACGAACTGGCGGCTGCACCCCTGGCGGAGGTGGTGCGGCGGGCAGGAATCGACCCTGCCCTGGTGGAGGATGTCATCATGGGCTGTGTTTCCCAGGTGGGGGAGCAGGCGGTGGATATCGGCCGGGTGGCGGCACTGGTGGCGGGATACCCCATCCATGTGCCCGGGGTGACGGTGGACCGCCAGTGTGGGTCCAGCCAGCAGGCCATCCACTTTGCCGCCCAGGCCATTTTAGCCGGTGATATGGAGGTGGTGGTGGCGGCGGGGGTGGAGAGCATGAGCCGGGTACCCATGGGCTCCTCCCTCCTTAACAGTGGTATTAGCCCGGCCTTGTGCCAAAGATATCACATCATTCCCCAGGGTCTTTCAGCGGAGATGATGGCCCGCCATTGGGGCTTAACCAGGGCAGAACTGGATTCCTACAGCCTGGCCAGCCACCAGCGGGCGGTGCGGGCCGCTGCGGAAGGGCGTTTTATGGCGGAGATCATGTCCTTGGCGGTAACCCTGCCCGACGGCACCACCCGGACGGTGATTGAGGATGAAGGCCCCCGGCCGGACACCTCCATGGAAAGGCTGGCTGCCCTATCGCCGGCGTTTCAAGCCGATGGTGTGATCACCGCCGGCAACTCCAGCCAGATCAGCGATGGGGCGGCAGCGGTGCTGTTAATGTCCGACAAAAAGGCCCGGGAACTGAAGGTTAAGCCTCGGGCCCGCATTATCTGCCGGGTGGTGGTGGGTTCCGACCCCACCATGATGCTGGATGGGCCCATCCCCGCCACCCGCAAGGCTCTGTCCAGAGCCGGGCTTTCCATGGCGGATATCAGCGTTTTTGAGGTTAACGAGGCCTTTGCCCCGGTGCCCCTGGCGTGGGCGCGGGAACTGGCGGCGGACCTGGACAGGGTCAATCCCAACGGAGGGGCTATCGCCCTGGGCCACCCCCTGGGAGCCAGTGGTGCCCGGCTGATGACCACCCTCCTGCACGAACTGGAGCGCACCGGTGGCCGTTATGGCCTGCAGACCATGTGTGAGGGGCATGGCATGGCCAATGCCACCATCATCCAGCGACTGGATCGGTAGAGATTCTACCGGGGTTATTGACTAGCTATGGAGGAATTACCGTAGGTCAGGGCTGACCCTGCGGTGAAGGGGGGATAATGTGCTGTCATTCCAATTAAGCCGGGAACAGGAAGCCTTGCGGGCCTTGGCGCGGGATTTCGCCAAAAAAGAGGTGCGACCGGTGGCCGCCCATTACGACCGTACCGGCGAAGTGCCCTGGCCGGTCATCCGGAAGGCCTGGGAAGTGGGTCTTTTGAACATACAGGTACCGGAGGAATTCGGCGGCGGCGGCCAGGGGGTGTTGGCCAGTTGCCTGATGGCGGAGGAATTGGCCGCCGGGTGTGCCGGTATTTCCGCATCCATTATGATCAACGACCTGGCCTGTTATCCCATCGTGGCGGCAGGGACACCGGAGCAGAAGGAACGCTGGCTACGGCCGGTGTGCCGGGATATGCGGATGGCCTGCTTTTGTGTCACCGAGCCGGGGGTGGGATCGGATGTGGCATCCATGGATACCACCGCCCGGCGGGAAGGGGATTGCTACATCTTGAACGGTACCAAACACTTTATTTCCAATGCCAGCATTGCCGACTATTTCGTGGTATTTGCCTCCACCGGCCGGGGATTGGGACACCGGGGGATCACCGCCTTTGTGGTGGAACGGGATGCACCCGGGTTAACCATAGGCAAGAAGGAGGACAAAATGGGGCAGCGGGCGGCGGATACCGCCGCTGTAATGCTGGAGGATGTCCCGGTTCCCGTCCACAACCGCCTGGGGGAAGAGGGGGAGGGCTTCAAGTTGATCATGGGCACCTTTGACCGCTCCAGGCCGGGAGTGGCCGCCGCTGCGGTGGGGGTGGCCCGGGAGGCCATGGAACAGGCAGTGCAATATGCCAGAACCAGGAAGCAGTTTGGGGCGCCCATCATCAACCACCAGGCCATCATGTTCATGCTGGCGGATATGCAAAAGGATATCGATGCCGCCCGCCTGCTGGCCTGGCGAGCGGCCTGGCTGGCGGACCGGGGTGAGCGCAACTCCAGGGAGGCGGCCATGGCCAAGGCCTTTGCGGCGGATACAGCCATGCGGGTGACCACCGAGGCCGTGCAGATCTTTGGTGGATACGGCTACAGCAGGGAATATCCGGTGGAGAAACTGATGCGGGATGCCAAATTACTGCAAATTTATGAGGGGACTTCCCAGATCCAGCGTCTGCTAATCGGCAAAACCCTGCTGTAAACCGGAGAACCCTGCCATCAGCAGGGTTCCGACGAGGGGTGGTTTGGGAGGGGGTTGGGGAAAAGCTTTGGTTAAGGCAACCGGCACTTGAGACTGCTTAAGGCTAGGTTTATGGCAAAAGGATATTGGTGGCGCCGAACAGCCAGTCCCGCACTGTGGCGAATATGCCCCAGGCAAACAGTATTGCTGTCACCAGGGTGTAGAAAGCCACCGTTACCCAATCGGTTGGGGATTGGTGACGGGTCAACACCTGCCCCACCTCCTTTCGCCTCCTTACTGACATTTTCCACCACATAGGAAGCCGGTACAATAGCCCGGCGGTCTCAAAATCAATAGGACTTTAGTCCCGGTAAGTTTCCCAGCGGTGGTTAGCCGCCGTCCGCCATGGGGAAAAAGGCCACGGTGTCCCCCTCCCGGATTCCCGCATTCAGGTCAACCCGTTGACCATTGATGTCCATGAGCAATATTTCCGTCATGTCTAATCCTAAGTAATCTGTAATATCCCGGACGGTGGTGTCAACCGGCAAATCCAGCCAGCCGGAGTTTCCATGGGCATCCATTAAAAGGTGTGCATGCCGGCGTAATTGCCCGTACAGGTAGATCTTGATTCTCATTTCACCACACCTTCCCTTGCCAATTTTGACACCGTAACCATGCCCTCCACCTTACTCCCCCCAGAATGCGGGATCCCA
>DDKM01000099.1 GCA_002339345.1 Firmicutes bacterium UBA2598
CCTTATTACTCTCCATCTGCCAGGTAAGGCACAATGCTTTTTTTAATCTTCCTGATGCCGCCCCGGGGGTCCTCAACATCTCCGGCATAGCGTGGGATTACATGGTAATGGAGATGAAAAACTGTCTGCCCCCCGGCATGGCCCACATTAACTCCGATATTGTAGCCGTCCGGCCTATACCTTTTCTCCAACTCATCTTTTACCACAAACAGCAACTGGTTAATGGCAGCAAGCTCCTCCAAAGAGGCCTCAAAAAAAGTGGCCACATGGCGTTTGGGCACAATTAATACATGGCCTTCATTCACAGGAAACTGGTCATAAAAGGCCTTGGCCAGCTCGTTTTCCGCAATAAGGTCTGCACCGGATTTGCTGCAAAAGATACAATCCTGCATCAGTCTTTCTCCTCTCGAAATCTCCTGCGGAAGTATTGAATGCGCTTCCAGGCCAGGATGTCCCGCAGGTGCAGAGCGAGCTGCGGGCTGAGGTACGGAACCAGATCCTCCTGCAGATAGAATACCCTGTTCACTTCATCGTAGTTGAATTGTTTGCTTTTGCTCAGGAAATGGACCGGGTTTTTCCGGGCTAAAGCAGTAAACTTTTCTACCCCCCAGGTAGGCCAACCTCGGTTGCTGGCATCGTTCAAATCCTGCTGGTGCAGGGGATTCCCGGTGTAAAAGGCCATAAACTGCTCCCCGATACGAGATAAGGGGACTTGCGGCAGGATGTTCTCCCCTTCCAGCAAAGCCCCGATGGTGGGGATCTTGTAAGATTTGGTCATACTGGTTTTCTCCACGGCACGAAGAAATTCCTCTACCGGTGAATCTAGCCAGAGTTCCTCTTCGGGAACCAGCGAGCCGGCTTCTTTAAGAAAGCAGAGCCACCCCCGCGCCAGGTACTCCCGCAGGGGAATATCACTCCCTTCGTACACATCCAACCGGGAAGGGCGGCGGCCCAGCTGATCCCACAGTCGGAAGAATTCATTGCGCATCCGCTGGGGCAGGGGATCATGCCTGGCCATAGCTTCAAAAAGGTCCAGGACCTGAAAGTCAAACTGAACATGGCATCCTTCCGGGTACTCCAATTCGGCAGGGTTAGACCGGCGCCGGCTGCCAGGCTGCAACGGGTTATCTCCCGCCAAGAGGGCAGGAATATAATGGGCTCGTTTATAGTTGCCGATAAAGTCCAGCACCGTCAGGTACTCCTTGCCTTCTGCCTTTCGCAATCCCCGGCCGAGCTGTTGCAGAAAAACCACGAAGGATTCGGTGGGCCGCAAGAACATGACAGTATCCACCAGCGGGATATCCACCCCTTCGTTAAAGATATCAACGGTAAATAAGACTTTAATGTTACCAGCCATTAAGGCCTCTACCGCAGCTTTCCTGTCAAGGGTGTTAGGGCTGCGGTGCCCGCTGTGGACACTAACCGCCGGAACACCGTGTTGGCTAAAAAACTGGGCCATGTATTCCGCGTGCTGAATGGATACACAAAAACCGATGGCCCGCTCCCCGGCCATCTGTCGATATTTGCCTAAGACCAGATCAGCCCGCTCCTGGCGGGACAACTGCCTTTCCAAGTCTTCCACCACATATTTTCCCTGCCGGTATTCCACCTGGGAATAGTCAGTAGCGTCAAAGACCCCGAAATAGCGAAAAGGCACCAAGAGATCCCGGTTGATGGCATCCCGCAAGTAGATTTCGTAGATAACATTGTCTTCACACAGAGCAAAAATATCCCTGTTGTCTGTCCGGTAGGGAGTAGCCGTCAGGCCGAGAAGAAACCGGGGCCGAAAGTAATTCAGCACACCAAGGTAAGTGTCAGCAGCCGCATGATGAAACTCATCCACCACAATGTAATCAAAAAAGTCCGGAGTAAAGCCTTGCAGGTAGTGAGCCCGGGCCAAGGTTTGCACAGTGGCTAAGCAAATGTCCCCAGCCATATCTTTTTGGTTACCGGTAAAAAAGCCAGTGACCGCCCCCGGCCGGACAGCTTTAAAAACCTGTTCCGCCTGCCGGAGAATCTCTTCCCGGTGGGCCACAAAGAGGACCCGTTTAAACCCTAGGGAGTCAAAAGCGGCAATAAAGGTCTTCCCAACACCAGTAGCAGCCACCACTAACCCCCTGGTTACTCCCTCAGCCCGGGCTTTTTTCAGTTCATACAAGGCTTCGATCTGGGCTCCCCGGGGAAAAACCTCCTCCCGGTCAGGCAGGTACCGCTCAAAAGCCTGCTCAGCCTTGACAAAGGCCGGTTTCCGCCAGGACGAGGTGTACTGGCGCAGTACTTCCGTGGTGATCACCTCAGCATAAGCAAAAAACAGCTGATCAAAGGCATCAGAGAAACGCTGGTAAGCAGTAGGGTCTTGACTCTGCTGAACCCGGTAATTCCACTCCACACCCCACGCCAGGGCTGGCAGGGAAAGGTTGGAGGAACCGATAAAGACTTCTGCATCTTTGGCATACTCAAAAAAGTAGGCTTTGGGGTGAAAAGACCGCAGGTTCTCGTTGTAGAATCGGATGTCCAGTTGCTCCCCCAACAGGTCTTTCAGATAATAGATCGCAGACGGCTCAGTCACCCCCAGATACCTGCCGGTGAGAATCTGGATCGATACCCCTCTTGCCGCCGCAGCCTGCAAACCCGGCGCAAGCACCCTAACGCCCGATTCCATTAAAAATGCAACGTTAAACCGGACCCTTTGCGCTTTGGCCAAGGCCTCGTTCAGGTAGCTTATTAAATGGTCATCTCGGCCGACAATGGCATTGGGTTTGAGCATGGTTCTATTCTCCCGCTTTAAGAATGTTGAATCTTCAGCATGTATCAAGTCTACAATCTAAATTGACTAATAAACCCGCACATATTGAAAACGCTTTACGCCTCATTCTTTAACAGGTGAATATAAGGAATTTTTGCACTAACAGCGTTATTGAGCCTTTCATCCGAGGTCCAAAACTCGCAGCCACGCAGTTCAGCCAGGGCCAAGTAATGACTATCGTAGACCACGGGCAATCCCAAATCTCTGGCCAGTTCCCATGCCCGCTGTCCGCTGGCCGGGCTCGTTTATTGTTTTTACGGGTATGGCCTGGAGGGCTTCAAAGGCGGCTTCGGCTTGTTCCAGTGTAATCCTGTCAGCGCCTCCCGCCCACACTTGGAACAGTGGGCAGGACGATGCGGATCTGAAATTACCCCTTGCCTGATGGGTGGTTTTTGTGGGACAATGTTCATGACGCAGACCTCGCGTCACGGAAGAGGTGTTAATGCCCCGGGCGCGCAAAACCACGGGTTAACGCCTCTTCTCTCATAATTCCCACGATTCCCCACCAAAAAGAAAAACCCTTCCCCGAGTTCACTCTTTTCCAGCTATTTGGGTTATTCCTGGTTCAAATATTGTTGGCCGCAGCATTATTATTTTTTTATACGCGTGTCGCTGCTACGCTTGACTTCTACCAGTGTAGGTATCGCATCCTGGTCAAGAAACAAGTGACCCACTGACCATCTGCCAGCGCCGTTCTCTTCAGAATGATAGGGAGACCTCCCGAGACACTAACAACCATCGTCGCGGGGAAATACTATTCATCTGGTCTCCGGCCAACAAATTCGGGTACTTAACAAGCAGTTGCTGTAGTAGTTCCTCTGAATCGTAAGCTTGCTCTTTCATTTCCATCAGCGATTTTCTTTCCTTACAATCAACGAGTTGTCCATTTTCCTGAATTAAGTAGATACCTCCGCTCATTTGCGTATCCTCCTGGCAGCTTCCGTATTAGCTAAACATCATTGTAATCGTTCAGTAAATGACATTATCAACGTTTGGTTTTTGTGCACTTTAACCCAACTTCTACCGGGGGTGCGCCATGCGACCATGTTCCACGGGGATCCACAAGCACGACCCGCACTACCTGCCCTGGCAACCGCCTGATGTTGAGGGGACGTTCCCCGCCCTGGCGGACGAGGTCAGCCAGCCGCACCCTGACCCGCGGCAAGGAGAGATCGCCGACGAAGATGAGGAGGGCCACTTCAGGGTCAAGGCCAGCAGGAACTCCTTCCGGGAAACGGACTGTTAGCCTGCGCAGGATTATCCCGGCGGGAAGCTGCGCGGGGCTCCCGTCCACGCCGGAATCATACAGGACGGCCTGACCGGCCTCAAATAGGGGAATTCCCTCAAAGAGAACAACAGTACCTGCTTCATCTCCGCCCGCATCCTCCACGGGTAAACCGCGGCTAAATGCCGCATGGACGCTAGGGGAAACTGCCTCCGACACCATGAAAGACGGCGCAAGGCAGTAATCCACATCCAGAAATGCCTCCGACCAGCCGGCGGGGAGGGCATTACCCACTGCCACGCTGCCCTGTACTTTTTTCCCTGCCTCGCGGCGCACCGCCACAAAGGCCGTTTCCATGGAAACCAGGCCGTAGTTCAGCGCTTCCCGCACCAGGAGTCCACGCAGGGCCTCACCCACCTCCCGGCGCGCGTTTTCCGCATACACCCGGGACAGCCTGCCGGATTTGCCCGCCAGTATGGTACCAGGATCATACCCCAGGTGGCGCAGCTGCTCGCCAAGCTCTTCCGCTGCATACCCGGAATGAATCAGGAATTCCAGGCCCAGCACCTGTCGGGCGCCAAAGAGTACCTTGACGGCAGGCAGTTGATGGCTCCCTGCATGAAGGTTAAATTCATAATGTGCGATTTCGTTCCCGGTCCCCCTGGAGACCCGAAAAGTCAAGGGTCCGGCCTCGTCACAGGGTACCCGCCCAACCACCCATATGGAGCGCCCGGCAGGCAGGTCCCCCAGGTCGATGCGGCTCCAGCCACCGGGGGCGCCCGCAGTTACCCGGCGTCCGGAAACCAGTGCGCCCGTGCGATTGACATCCAGATAAAGGCTGGCCAGGACGGGCGCACCCCAGTCTTCGAGGATTTCATCCAGCACAGTGGAGATGTCCCCCTGTTCCGGGTCGCTGGTGAGGAACCTGGCCACCCCGCCGCCACGAGCGGCGAGTTCCAGTGCCAGAAAGGAATTGGGTGCCGCATCGATGCATAACAGGCTGATCCGCCGCCGGTCCGCCCGTTTCGTTTCCCCGGTTGCCAGGCGGAGAATTCTACCCGCATCGGATACCTCGGCGTCGGTGATGATGAGTACGTGCCGCGTGTAATCGCCCTCCCCACGGGGCATGGCCAGGGCTTGCTCCAGGGCGACGCCCAGTTCAGTGCCGCCGCTATCCCGGTTCTCCTTGAGAAACCGGATGGCGGCAGCGACCGTTTTCGTGTCAGCCTGTCTAGTATCCCTGGAGAACCAGCGGGTCATGTTATGAAATAGCCCCAGGGTGAACAGTTCCTTCTCCGTCATTTCGGAAAGAAACTTCTCTACCGCCCAGTCGGCGGCCTCCCATTTCGGCCCATGCATGGAGCCCGAGTGGTCCACCAGCAGGATTACCTCTCTCGGTACCGCAGGGTGGGAGTAGTTCGCTTTTGGCGGGGCAAGCAGGGCCAGGAAGTATGTATGGCCGTCTTCCTGGTCGTCATGGAGCAGTACCTGGAAGTGAGGTTTTTTTTCTTCCCGCCGCGGCTGCCAGGTGAGCAATAAATCCCGGTCGGCGATAACTTCCCCCTCCTCCAGCCGGACGCGCTGGCCGTTACCTTCGTCCGCGAAGTGCAGCCGGTGCGAGCTGTTTTCCACCGTAGCCGCTCCCTCCAGGGTCAGGTCCAGATAAAAGCGGTGCCCGGGGTCACGCAGGTGCAACAGGGCCTGACCATGGGCATGACGGGAATCAAGCTCGTCACCCCGTACATATCGTGGCGCAATAGTGAGGGGAACCCGGAGAGACCAGCCGGCTCCCTCTGGGCGGGCAAGCTGAACATACTCCGTTTCGATCCTGATCTCCTCGTCAGGCCGGATCCCGGAAACATGGAGGGTAAAAACATCGGGTGATTCGCGGGTGGTGAGGATGGCCTGTCTCCCCTCGTCCTTAGCTCTGGCGTACTCCGCCTCCGCCGCCTCCCGCTCTTTCAGCCCGGCCTCGATCTCAACGTCACCAAAGGACACTCTGACCCTGGTCACGGCAGCATCACCCGGCAGGGGGAAACGGTAGAGCGCCTCCAAGACTGCGTCGCACTCTTCCCGGGAATACCGGAAAATCTGCTTCAACTTCAAGGAAGCCAGAGGGCCGGCGACCCTCCCGGCCAGACCGGATCGCTTCAGGGGGATAAAAAATGGTACCCGGTTTTCCTGCCATCTGCCGGCGAGGACCTCCAGCATTCCAACCCCGCCGACCAGGGAATTTTCGTAGAAGGTGTGGTTCAACACGGGCTAGCCCCCTCTCCATCCTGAACCCCGTATGTGGTCGGTGCCGAATAGCTGGGTAGTACATGCTCATCAACTGGATGATAGCACAATTACCCCGTCTAATACTGTCGGGAACAGGTGTTCTGATTGAAAACAAGCGTTACTAATTCCGTTGAATCTTCAGCATGTATCAAGTCTACAATCTAAATTGACTAATACCCACATAGGTTATGATCAATGTGAACCTCCGCCGGGCTTGTCC
>DDKM01000098.1 GCA_002339345.1 Firmicutes bacterium UBA2598
GAATTCGTTCGTCCAGGAAGCCCATTCCTTAAGCGAAGCGAAGGGAGGGGTAGTTCACGTTTATTTCAAAATCTAATCGTTGTAAACTCGGTGAAATAATGGTTCTTCCTACCGAGGTTAACCGGTTCCTTTCGGTGTTGTAGCCGTGATTGGTTACAACACCGATTCTATTTAAAGGTTGGTAGAGGGGGGCAAAACTTGATTATTGCATTATTATACATCGCAATGTATAATTATAACCATCGTTGGTAAATATATTATGTCTTTCTAAATGGTTCAGAATGGAGGCGATCCCGTGGTTAAAGTGGGTATTATCGGTGCCACCGGCTATACCGGAGCGGAACTGGTGCGGCTCCTCTCCGCCCACCCCGGTGTGGAACTGGTAGCCCTTACTTCCCAGTCCTATGTGGGGCAGTCCATTGATGAGATTTATCCCAACCTCCCCCCTGTCGGTCTGGTTTGTATCGAACAGGACATATCCCATGTAGTGGATAGGTGTGACGTGGTTTTCATCGCCCTTCCCCACGGGCATGCGGTACCGGTAGCGGCGGCGGTCCTCGCGGCTGGTAAAAAGGTGATCGACCTGGGGGCGGACTTCCGGTTCCGCCGGGCGGAAACCTATGAGCAGTGGTACGGGCACACCCATGAAGCACCGGAGCTATGTACCGGTGCGGTGTATGGCCTGCCGGAGGTCCACCGGGAGGCCATCCGGGGAGCCAATCTGGTAGCCAACCCGGGGTGTTATCCCACCAGCGCCATCCTGGCCCTGGCTCCTGCCCTGCGGGCGGGCCTGATTGACCCGGCAACCATTATCATCGACTCCAAGTCCGGTGTTTCGGGAGCGGGCCGGGGCTTGAACCTGGGCAGCCTGTATGCTGAGGTGAACGAAAGCGTCCATCCTTACAATATTGGCCAGCACCGCCACACCCCGGAAATCGAACAGGAATTGAGCGGCCTGGCCGGCCAGCCGGTGACGGTGTCCTTCACCCCCCACCTGATGCCCATGACCAGGGGGATTTTAAGCACCGTGTATGCCAGCCTGGCGGTGGAAGCGGATGACGACACAGTCAGGCGGGTGTACACCCACTTTTTCAGCCGGGAACGGTTTATCCGGCTTTTACCGCCCAAGCAGTGGCCGCGGACCAAATGGGCCTCCGGCTCCAACAACTGTTTCCTAAACTTCACCGTGGACCGGCGCACCAACAGGCTGGTAGTGGCGGCGGCCATCGATAACCTGATCAAGGGTGCCAGCGGCCAGGCGGTACAGAACATGAACCTGATGTGCGGTTTTGCCGAAGATACCGCCCTGGCCCAGCCGGGACAGTACCCGTAGAATTTTGCCCACCCAGAAGACGGGTCATGGACCAAAGATAAAATAAAATGAACCGTAAGGCCACAAAAAAGTAGGAATTTAGGCACACCCAGGGTACAGGTAACGGGGAATGGATGAAACACCCGGACGGCCGGGAGCAATAAAGGAGTGGAGATTGTTGATACCCGATAACATACAGGAAATTGCTGGTGGGGTAACTGCCCCCCTTGGTTTTTTGGCCGGAGCCGGGGCCGGTGGTATTAAGAAACCCGGTCGGCTGGATGTGGCGGTAGTGTACAGCCAGGGTCCGGCGGTGGCTGCCGCCGTTTACACCACCAACAAGGTGCAGGCCGCCCCAATTATGTTAACCAGAGAACACCTGGCCGACCAAAGTATCCGGGCGGTGGTGGCCAACAGCGGTAATGCCAACGCCTGTACCGGTGAAAAGGGTTTACGGGATGCCAGGGAGATGGCCGTCCTCACCGGTCAACTGCTGGATCTCCCCCCCACCCAGGTGGCGGTGGCCTCAACGGGTGTGATCGGGGTATATATGCCCATGGAGCGGGTACGTGAGGGGATCCGGCAGGCCTGCGCCAATTTGTGCCGGGAGGGCGGGTCGGATGCCGCCCGGGCCATCATGACCACCGATACCTTTGCCAAGGAGGCGGCGGTACAGGTTGAGCTGGATGGAGTAACGGCAACCATCGGAGCCATGGTCAAGGGCTCCGGTATGATCCGGCCTAACATGGCCACCATGCTGGGTTTCATTACCACCGATGCCGCAATTACCGGCTCCATGCTTCAAAGGGCCCTTTCGGAGGTAACGGAGGCCACCTTTAATATGCTGACGGTGGATGGGGATACCAGCACCAACGACTTTGTCATCCTCTTGGCCAACGGCCTGGCCGGCAACCCGCCCATTGAGGGAGCAGGACCCGCCTACCGCGCCTTTGTAGCCGGTCTGACGGCGGTTTGCACCAAACTGGTGCGGCTCATCGCCCGGGACGGCGAAGGGGCCACCAAACTGGTGACGGTAGAAGTCAAAGGAGCGCCTACCGTGGCGGATGCCCGCAAGGCTGCGCTGGCGGTGGCCAACTCCAACCTGGTGAAAACCGCCCTGTTCGGTAATGACGCCAACTGGGGCCGTATCCTGGCGGCGGTGGGCTATTCGGGGGCGGATTTCGATCCTGCCAGGGTAAACATTTTCCTTACCAGTGCAGCCGGCACCGAGCAAATGGCCCGGGATGGGGCAGGTCTGGCCTTTGATGAGGAAAAGGCCAGGGCCATCATGCAACAGGAGGAAATGGGCATCGTGGTGGACCTGCGCATAGGTCCTGCTTCCGCCACTGCCTGGACCTGCGACTTCTCCTACGACTATGTCCGCATCAACGCCGACTATCGCACCTAGGACGGCTCAAATAATAGGGGCCGTGCTTGATAAGGTGTCGTGAAGTTGACATAACCAGTCATGAAGTTGACATAACCAAAGGAGTGATGGGTGTGTTAATCAGTCCCCTGGCCAAGGCGGGCATTCTGGTGGAGGCCCTCCCCTACATCAAGAAATTCAGCGGTCGTACCGTGGTCATTAAATATGGCGGCCATGCCATGGTCAATACGGAACTTAAACAGGCGGTGATGCAGGACATCATCTTAATGAAACTGGTGGGCATCAACCCCATCATTGTTCACGGCGGCGGCCCGGAAATCACCGCCATGCTGGATAAGCTGGCCATCAAGTCCTCCTTCGTGAGCGGCCTGCGGGTTACCGACGCCGCTACTATGGAAGTGGTGGAAATGGTGCTGGTGGGTAAGGTGAACAAGGATATTGTGGGCCATATCCAGCAACTGGGCGGCAAGGCGGTGGGCTTGAGCGGCAAGGATGGTGGGCTCATCCGGGCGGTGAAGGAGTTCTCCGCCGTCAAGGGGCCGGACGGGCAGGTACAGCAGGTGGATCTGGGCCTGGTGGGGGATGTGGCGGAAGTGAACCCCCATTTGGTGGAACTGCTGGCCCAGCAGGGCTATATCCCGGTGGTGGCACCGGTGGGCATGGGTGAAGACGGCCAGAGCTACAACATTAATGCTGACACCATGGCGGGGGCCCTGGCGGTGGCCCTGAAGGCTGATAAACTGGTGCTGTTAACGGATGTGGAGGGCATTTTGCGGGACTTCAAGGATAAAAACTCCCTCATCTCCTCCCTTTCGGTGGCGGAAGTCCCCGGCCTTATCCAGGAGGGCATCATCACCGGGGGGATGATCCCCAAGGTGGAGTGCTGTGTGAAGGCCCTGCAGGGCGGGGTGCAGACCACCCACATCATCGATGGGCGGATTCCCCACTCCATCCTGCTGGAGGTATTCACCGACAAGGGCATCGGTACCATGGTGGTTGCCTAACCGGTACCGGGAAGGAAAACCATGGCCGACAAGTATGGGCGATCCTGCACCGGGCAGGAAACCGGCAAGTTCAATTGATATGCAAAGCAGGTTTTGATACGGAGGTGGGCGGCATGTCCAACCAATCGGTGATGGAAATGGGTCAACAGTATATCATGCATACCTACGGGCGGCTATCCTTTGCCCTGGTGCGGGGCGAAGGGGCACGGGTGTGGGATGCCGATGGCAAGGAATACCTGGATTTTGTGGGCGGCCTGGCGGTAAATTCCCTGGGCCACTGCCACCCGGCGGTGGCGGAGGCGGTGGCGACCCAAGCCCGCACCCTTATCCATTGTTCCAACCTGTACTGGATTGAACCCCAGGCCAGGCTGGCCAAGGTGCTGGTGGAAAACTCCGATCTGGCCAAGGTGTTTTTCTGCAACAGCGGCGCCGAGGCCAACGAAGGGGCCATCAAGCTGGCCCGGAAATATGCCAAAAAACACCTGGGACAGGATGCCTTTGAAATTATCACCATGCACAAATCCTTCCACGGGCGCACCCTTGCTACCCTCACTGCCACGGGTCAGGCCAAGTTCCACCAGGGTTTTGACCCGCTGCCCCAGGGTTTCAGGTATGTGCCGTACAATGACCTGGCTGCCCTGGAACAGGCCATCGGCCCCCACACCTGTGCGGTGATGCTGGAACCGGTACAGGGCGAGGGGGGCGTATACCCGGCGGACCCGGCATACATGAAGAGTGTTCGCAAGCTCTGCGATGAACGGGGTCTTTTATTGATCATGGATGAGGTGCAGACAGGCCTGGGCCGGACCGGTAAACTATTCGGCTACCAGCATTTCGGCATCACCCCGGATGTCATGACCCTGGCCAAGGCCCTGGGCGGCGGGGTGCCCATCGGGGCCCTGCTGGCCAAGGAAAGTGTAGCTGCGGCCTTCCAGCCTGGTGACCATGCTTCCACCTTCGGGGGCAATCCCCTGGCCTGTGCCGCCGGTCTGGCGGCCATGGGTGTAATCCTTGAAGAAGGCTTGGCGGAAAACGCTGCCCGGGTGGGCGCCTATTTCAAGGAGCGGCTGCAGGAATTGCAGAGCCGGTTTACCTGCATCAAGGAGGTGCGGGGTATGGGGCTCATCCTGGGGGTGGAACTGAACATGGAGGGCGGTCCGGTGGTGGCCGCCTGCCAACAGCATGGTCTTTTGATCAACTGTGCGGCTGGCTGCGTCTTACGCTTCCTGCCTCCCCTCACCATCGGGAAGGCGGAGGTGGATGCAGCCATGGCCATTGTCAGCGGTGTTTTGGCGGAAATGGAGGGCAAGGCGTGACGGCGGTACTGGTCCTGGAAGACGGCATGGTATATAAGGGAGAGAGCTTTGGTGCCAGGGTGCGCCAGGTTGGCGAGGTGGTGTTCAACACCGGGATGACCGGGTACCAGGAGGTACTCACCGATCCTTCCTATACCGGCCAGGTGGTGACCATGACCTATCCCCTGGTGGGTAACTATGGCATCAACCGGGAGGACGCAGAATCCGGCCGGCCCCAGGTGCGGGGTTTCGTGGTGCGGGAGTGCTGTGACCATCCCAGCAACTGGCGGTCCCTGGGCTCCCTCCATGAGTACCTGGCACAACACGGTATTCCCGGCCTGGCCGGTATAGACACCCGTTCCCTGGTCCGGCGCCTGCGGACAGCCGGCACCATGCGGGGTGTACTGTCCACCCTGCCGGGGGATGGGGAACGGGTGGAAGACTTACTGGCCCTGGCCCGGTCCTTTCAGCCCACCGGACCGGATCTGGTGCGTTCCGTGACCACCAGCACCCCCTACCGCCTCCCTGGGGACGGCCCCCGGGTGGTGGTGATGGATTTCGGGATCAAGCGGAATATTTTAAATATGTTGAGCGCCAAGGGTTTTGACCTGGTGGTGGTGCCCTGTACCGCCACGGCGGCGGAAATCATGGCCCTGTCCCCCTGCGGACTGTTCCTGTCCAACGGCCCCGGGGACCCCAAGGATGTGCCGGAGGCGGTGGCAGTGGTGCGGCAGTTGACCGGGCGGGTGCCGGTGTTTGGTATTTGCCTCGGCCACCAGCTCATCGCCTTGGGCCTGGGGGCGGATACCTATAAATTGAAGTTCGGGCACCGGGGGGCCAACCACCCGGTAATGGATCTGGCCACCAAAAAGGTTTACATAACATCCCAGAACCACGGGTATGCGGTGGATGGCGCCACCCTGCCCGCCGGCGTAGCGGTAACCCACATCAACCTCAATGACCGGACGGTGGAGGGATTGGCCCACCGCACCCTGTCGCTAATGAGTGTGCAGTACCATCCCGAGGCGATGCCGGGGCCGCAGGATTCCCGCTACCTCTTCGACCGGTTTGAGGAAATGATTAAGACAGCTTGTTAACTCTCTGCGAGCGGAGGTGGCTTTGTGCCCAAGCGACCTGATTTACGCAAAGTGCTGGTGATCGGCAGTGGACCCATCATCATCGGCCAGGCGGCGGAATTCGATTATGCCGGTACCCAGGCCTGCAAGGCCCTCAAGGAAGAGGGTCTGGAAGTGGTGCTGGTCAACTCCAACCCGGCGACCATTATGACGGACAGCAACATGGCGGACCATGTTTACATTGAACCCCTCACCGTGGAGACGGTCACCCGCATCATCGAAAAGGAACGGCCGGACGGCTTGGTGCCCACCCTGGGTGGTCAGACCGGTTTGAACCTGGCGGTAAAGCTGCACGAGAGCGGGGTGCTGGAGCGGTACGGGGTGGCCCTGCTGGGAACGGCGGTGGAGTCCATTCGCCGGGCGGAGGACCGGGAACTGTTCAAGGAATTGATGCTGGCCATCGGGGAGCCCATTCCTGAGAGCGCCATCGTGGGTGACCTGCCCACGGCATTGGATTTTGCGGCCAAGATCGGCTACCCGGTCATCGTCCGTCCGGCCTATACCCTGGGTGGGACCGGTGGGGGTATCGCCCATACTCCCAAACAACTGGAAGGGATTGTGGCCCGGGGCCTGCAGGCCAGCATGATTGGCCAGGTGTTGCTGGAGCGCAGTGTGGCAGGGTGGAAGGAAATTGAATACGAGGTGATGCGGGACGCCCACGATAACTGCATCACCATCTGTAATATGGAGAACTTCGACCCGGTGGGGGTACATACCGGTGACAGCATCGTGGTGGCCCCTTCCCAGACCCTGACGGACCGGGAATACCAGATGCTCCGATCGGCGGCGTTAAAGATTATTAGAGCCCTGCAGGTGGAAGGGGGATGTAATGTCCAGTTTGCCCTGGATCCCCACAGTGACCGGTACGTGGTTATCGAGGTAAACCCCCGGGTCAGCCGGTCCAGCGCCCTGGCCTCCAAGGCCACCGGTTACCCCATTGCCAAGGTGGCGGCCAAGATCGCCATCGGGCTTACCCTGGACGAGATCCAGAACCCGGTGACGGGGAAAACCACCGCCTGTTTTGAGCCCACCTTGGATTACGTTGTGGTGAAGATACCCCGGTGGCCCTTTGATAAATTTGCCGCCGCCGACCGTACCCTGGGTACCCAGATGAAGGCCACCGGTGAGGTGATGGCCATCGACCGCACCTTTGAGGCGGCCCTGTTAAAGGCGGTGCGATCCCTGGAAACCGGTGTATACAGCCTGCGGGTGGAGGGTGCCGCCCGGTGGACGGAAATGGAACTGGAACACCGGCTGACCCATCCCGATGACGAGCGGCTGTTCGTCATTGCCGAAGCCTTCCGGCGGGACTGGACTTTGCGGGAAATCGCCCTGGCCACCAAGGTGGACCCCTGGTTTTTAACCAAGATCCAGCGGATTATTGGCCTGGAGCGGGAACTGGCCGCCGGTGGCTCCCTCTCCCCTGACCTCCTGCGCAGGGCCAAGGTGATGGGCTTTTCCGATTATCTCATCGCCAAACTCACCGGCCGCTCGGCGGGTGAGGTGCGTGCCTTGCGCAAAGGGTACGGCATTCTCCCCTCCTACAAGGTGGTGGATACCTGTGCCGCGGAATTCGAAGCGGTCACCCCCTACTACTATTCCACCTACGAAGCGGAGAACGAGGCCGTTCCCACCAGCCGGCGCAAGGTAGTGGTGGTTGGTTCCGGTCCCATCCGCATCGGCCAGGGCATCGAGTTCGACTACTGTTCGGTGCATTCAGCCTGGGCCCTGCGGGAGGCCGGGGTGGAATCCATTATCATCAACAATAACCCGGAAACGGTGAGTACTGATTTTGACACATCCGACCGGTTGTATTTCGAACCCCTGACCCTGGAGGACGTGCTGAACATCATCGATCTGGAAGGGCCGGAGGGTGTGGTGGTGCAGTTCGGCGGGCAAACAGCCATTAACCTGGCCAACGGCCTGGCGGAAAATGGGGTGCGGGTGTTGGGCACGCCGGTAGCCTCCATCGATGCGGCAGAGGACCGGGAGAAATTCGAGGCCCTGCTGCGCGGCTTGGGTGTACCCCAGTCAGAGGGCCGGGCGGCCTATTCCGCCGCCGAAGCCATCGCCGCGGCGGACGGCCTGGGTTACCCGGTGGTGGTGCGGCCCTCCTATGTCATCGGGGGGCGGGCCATGGAGGTGGTGTACAGCCGCCGGGATCTGGAATTGTATGTTGAAAACGCGGTGCGGGTCACCCCCAAACACCCCATCCTGGTGGATAAGTACATCCAGGGCAAGGAGGTGGAGGTGGATGCCATCGGTGACGGGGAACATGTGCTGATCCCCGGCATTATGGAACACATTGAACGGGCCGGAGTCCATTCCGGTGACAGCATGGCGGTTTACCCGCCCCAGACCCTCACCGTGGCGGAAGTGCAGCAGGTGGTGGAATTCACCCGGCGGATTGCAAAAGCGCTGCAGATATGCGGGCTTGTAAATATCCAGTTCGTGGTACAAAGGGGCAAGGTCTACGTACTTGAGGTCAACCCCCGGGCCTCCCGGACGGTGCCGATTTTAAGCAAGGTTACCGGGGTACCCATGGTGGGGGTGGCTACCCGGGCCATGCTGGGCCTTTCCCTGGAGAAGCAGGGTTACCAGGATGGCCTGTGGCCGTCGCCACCCTACGTGGTGGTCAAAGCTCCCGTGTTCTCCTTTGAAAAGCTGGCGGGTGTGGAGGTGTCCCTGGGGCCGGAAATGAAGTCCACCGGTGAAGTGATGGGCACCGATACCGTCTACGGCAGTGCCCTGTACAAGGCCCTGGCGGCTGCCGGGCAAGGGGTGGCCGCTAGGGGTAAAGTGTTGTTATCCCTGGCGGAAAAGGACCGGGAGGAAGGCCTGGCAGTGGCCAAAATGTATGTCCAGCTGGGATATACTCTGCTAGCTACAGGCGACACCGCCCGTTACCTGGCTGCGGCAGGATTGGCGGTGGATCCCGTTAACCTGCCGGAGCCCACCCTAGCCAGCTTGCAAGGAGTTGTCCTGGTCATCAACACTCCCACCAGGGGCAAAGTCCCGGAAAGACAGGGGTTCCGGCTGCGCCGGGCAGCCACCGAGGCCCGCATTCCCTGTCTCACCTCCCTGGATACAGCTGCCGCCCTGGCGGTGGCCTTAAGGGAAACCGCCCATGGGCAGCAGCTGGAGTGCCTGTCTTTGCAGCAATACTTGGCGGCCCGGGAAGCGACCCTGTCTTTACATGGCGGCTACGGATTGGGCGGCTGATGATGCAGGAAAGGTCACCGGCTTTTGTGTTTGAAACGCCCGGAAGTATGTATTTGCGATCATATGGGAAGAGGTGACCACGTATGAATGTGTTGGAGCGGAAACCGGAGTTTCAGGGGCGGGATTTCCTCACCCTGTTGGACTACACGCCGGATGAAATTACCTATCTTCTGGATGTGGCGAGGGCCCTGAAGGCTATGCAAAAAAAGGGTGAGCCTCACCCCTATTTGCAGGGCAAAACCCTGGGTATGATTTTTCAAAAATCCTCCACCCGCACCAGGGTGTCCTTTGAGGTGGGCATGTATCAGCTGGGCGGTTATCCGCTGTTTTTGAGCAACCAGGACATTCAACTGGGCCGGGGGGAGTCCATTGCCGACACCGCCCGGGTGCTGTCACGGTATCTGGACGGGATCATGATCCGCACCTTTGCCCAGGCGGATGTGGAGGAACTGGCCCATCATGCTTCCATTCCGGTAATTAATGGGCTGACGGATCTTCTGCATCCCTGCCAGGTGCTGGCGGATCTCCTTACTATCCAGGAACATAAGGGAAGGTTAGCGGGGTTGAAACTGGCCTACGTGGGGGATGGCAACAACATGGCCCACTCCCTGATGGCCGGCGGTGCCAAGACCGGGATGGACGTGATGGTTGCCACACCAGCGGGCTACCGGCCCAACCCTGAGGTTGTGGCCAGGGCCCAGGAAGCGGCTGCCCAAACCGGCGGGTCGGTGAAGTTGACCCTGGATCCCCGGGAAGCAGTGGCGGGGGCGGATGTGGTGGTGACGGATACCTGGGTTAGTATGGGTCAGGAGGCGGAAAAGGCCAAGCGGATTCAGGACTTTGCTGGTTTCCAGGTAGATCTGGCCATGGCTGCCCTGGCCAAGCCGGATTACATCTTTTTGCACTGCCTGCCGGCCTACCGGGGGTATGAAGTAGCGGCCGAGGTGATGGATGGCCCTCGTTCGGTAATCTGGGATGAAGCGGAAAACCGGCTACATGCCCAGAAGGCGGTGCTGGCCCTGTTGCTGTAAGGAAGGTGGCTAGTTTGACCAGCCGACCGTCCGACGCCAGTCAAATTTCTGAGTATGGCCAGGAAAAAGGACTTTAA
This sequence comes from Firmicutes bacterium UBA2598, assembly GCA_002339345.1. GTDB lineage: Bacteria > Bacillota > PH28-bin88 > PH28-bin88 > PH28-bin88 > UBA2598. The sequence goes on from DDKM01000098.1 coordinate 10,465, forward strand.
CGGAATTGTTGGGCCCGCCAGGATCCCGTTGATTCACCCGGGCCGGTCTGGTAAAGTGGGATTGGCCGGGCATCGCAGCGGCTGTACTGGCAGCTGGTACCGGGTGAGCATGCGGGAAAGGGGAGGGCGTGGATGGATGGTTGGCCCCCGATGTTCTGGTCCCGGCTGGGTGCCGGTCTGTTATGGATTGTGGTGGGGCTGATGTGGAGGCGGCGGGGTGAGCGATGGCGCAAATGGGTTCCCCTGTGGATTGGTGGAGGGGTGTTTTGGCTGCTACTGGCGATGATGGGTTTAAGAAGTTAACATAACACTTGCCGGGAGGTGCCGGAGATGGATGATGTCCGGGCATTGCTGGCCCAGGCTGGGCTGAACCTGCTGGATGGGTCCTTTGCCATTGTGGGATTGCCGTTAGAGGAGATGTCGTCCTTGGTCCACAATACCCGATCCCTTACAGGTGTCTTTGCCCTAACGGTGGACCAGTGGGAGATTACCCTGGTGATCAATGAAAAGGCCTGGGAGGCTATGGCCAGCTCATTCCAGCAGGCCCGCGTGCAGCACGGTTACCGGGTGGTCACCCTGGATGTGGTGTTGGAATGGTCGGTAGTGGGTTTCCTGGCGGCGGTTTGTGGGGCCCTTGCCCAGCGGCGCATCCCGGTGGGGGTGGTTTCCGCCTATTCCCGCGACCACCTGCTGGTGCGCCAGGAGCACCTGCCCAAGGCCCTGGAGACCATACGGGCACTGATGCGTAAGGCCGACGAGGCGGACCGGGCCACATGAGCCCGGGCAAAAGCCGGAGGCAGCTAATCGCCTGACCCCGGTTCTACCGATTGGTTATGGGAGATCCCTTTGCGGTTAACATAATTAGGACAAGCCTGCAGATAAGGGGAAAGGAGTATAGATAGTATGAAGAAAGTAGTGCTCGCCTATTCCGGTGGTCTGGATACCTCCATCATTATTCCGTGGTTGAAGGAAAACTACGGGTATGAGGTGATTGCCGTCACCGCCGATATCGGTCAGGGAGATGAACTGGCTCCCCTGGAGGAAAAGGCCATCAAAACCGGGGCCAGCAAAATTTATATCGCCGACCTGAAGGAGGAGTTCGTCACCGATTTTATCTATCCGGTGCTGAAGGCTGGTGCTGTTTACGAGGGCAAGTATCTTCTGGGCACCTCCTTTGCCCGGCCCCTCATCGCCAAAAAGCTGGTGGAGGTGGCCCTGGCGGAGGGAGCGGATGCCGTGGCCCACGGCGCCACCGGCAAGGGCAATGACCAGGTGCGGTTTGAGCTGACTGTCAAGGCCCTGGCCCCCCACCTGAAAATCATTGCCCCCTGGCGGGAGTGGCACATCCGGTCCCGGGAGGAAGCTATCGATTATGCTACTGAGCGGGGCATCCCGGTGCCGGTGGCCAAATCCAGGCCCTATAGTATGGACCGCAACCTGTGGCATTTAAGCCATGAGGGTGCGGACCTGGAAGACCCGGCCAACGAGGCGCCGGAGGATGTGTACATGATCATCACGCCGCCGGAAAAGGCGCCGGATCAACCCACCTATGTCACCATCGATTTTGAGCAGGGTATCCCGGTGCGGGTGGATGGGGCTGCCCTGGGCCCGGTCCAGTTGATTGAAAGGCTGAACGAAATCGCCGCCGCCAACGGGGTGGGCATCGTGGACATGGTGGAAAACCGCCTGGTGGGCATGAAGTCCCGGGGTGTATACGAAACACCCGGGGGGACGGTGCTGGTGGCTGCCCACCGGGAGCTGGAATACCTCACCCTGGACCGTCAGACCATGCATTTCAAGGAAATCATCGCCAGCAAGTATGCGGAAATGGTCTATGACGGTGTGTGGTACTCACCCCTGCGGGAGGCCCTGGATGCCTTTGTCAATAGTACCCAGCGCACCGTCACCGGCAGTGTCCGGATGAAACTTTACAAGGGCAACTGCACTCCCGCCGGCGCTAACTCCCCATATTCCCTGTACAACCAGGAATTCGCTACCTTTGGGGCGGAGGAGGTATATAACCAGAAGGATGCCGAGGGCTTCATCAACCTGTTCGGCCTGCCCCTCAAGGTGCGTGCCCTGATGGCCCAGAAAACCGGTTTGAGATAATCGGTTCCGGAAGCCTCAATCGCCATGATGTCAAATAATCATGGATTCCCAAGACCCCAAACACAAATTATTGACAGCAGTTGATATTTTTTGGCATAATGTTCCTGTGGCTACTACCCACGATAAAGGCTAAGCTGTCGAAAGGCAGCGGCGCAAAACTAAAGGGCCTACGACCGGTTTTTGGTTATGGCAGCCAGTTTCCGAATGGGGGGTTTTTATTTGGCAAACCAAACCCTGCTGTTTCCCGTCACCTGCCTGCAGGCCCTTTGGGCAGAAGAAGTAGAACCGGTTTGCGGTAATAGGGAAAGGAATAGCTTGATCTTTGACGATGTAACCAGGTTGATGGACATCATCAGACAACACCACCCGGAGACCTTTCAGCATTCCCTCAATGTGGCCAGCCTTTCCGTTGCTATGGCCAAAGGGATGGGCCTGTCCGGGGAGGAGGTCAGGGATGTGGCCATCGGTGGGTTGCTACACGATCTGGGTAAGACAGCGGTACCATCCTCGATCTTATGCAAGCCGGCCAAACTCACGGAAGGGGAATGGCAGCAGATCAGGCAGCACCCCATAAGGGGCATGCAGATGCTGGAACCCTTTGGGTGGGCGGCGGATGTGCTCCCAATGGTGCTATACCATCATGAAAGGGTGGATGGGCGAGGGTATCACGGCCTGACGGAGGGGGAGATCCCTCTGTCAGCCCGGATCATCTGCATTGCCGATGCCTTTGATGCCATGGCCTTTACCAGGCCATACCAGGCTGCCCGGCCCCTTGGGCAATGCTGGGAAGAACTGGAGCGCAACCGGGGTGCCCAGTTTGATGTTGATCTGGTGTCCCTGTTTATACCCATAACGGCGGACATATGTGCGGTTAACGCTTTTTGCACCGGGTAGACCACGGCGTTCAGCCGTTATTTTTTTAACTGGCAGAATGCCTGGCATGGGAACTTCCTGCGGCTTTGCCAAGGAGTCAACCCTTTCTTACTGGTTGGTGGCAGACAAACAGCTGTGTTTACAGGGCTGCGAAAATGTGATATAGTATTTACGGAGGTGTATGGCAATGCCAACATATGATTTTGAATGCAAGGCATGCAACCACCGTTTTTCTGCTTTCCTGGCCATAAAGGACAAGGACCAGGCTGCATGCCCTGTGTGTGGGAGCAACCAGGTTGCCCAACTGTTTACAGGCTTTATGTTCAGTAAAGGCGGTAGCGGAGAGTCAGCCCCGCCGGTGGGTGGTGGATGATCCCCCTGGGGCGGTAGCCGGTCCGGCTGCTAAAAAGACTATCCGACGGCAAGCAAATGTCGGCGAAAATGAGTACGCAAAAAAAGCTATCCCCGGCACGCGGAGATAGCTTTTTTCTTGGTCAACTGTGCTGTGGTGATTGAGTGCCCTGGTACGTTAGCGAGTTTTGATGGTACCGTCTACACCGATGGTGACATCTTTAACCGGTACTGTCATACCCGCTTGCTGCATGGCCGCCCGCACGATTTGCATCATCCCGAAGCAGCAAGGAACTTCCATGTGGGCTACTGTAATGCTTTTCAGGTTATTCCGGGCGATGATTTCCGCCAGCTTATTAACATAAGCCTGGGCATTGTCCAGTTTCGGGCAGCCAACTACCAGGGATCGCCCAATCAGCAGGTCTTGGTGGAAATCAGCATAGGCAAAGGGTACACAATCAGCCGCTACCAGCAGGTCGCTTTCCCGGAAAAAGGGAGCCTGGGGCGATACCAGGGTTAATTGCACCGGCCACTGGCCCAGTTGGGAAGGTGTAGCCGTAGAGGCGGCCACCGGTGCAACCGGACGCTGCAGTACCCGCTCACTGCTGGAAGGACAACCACAGGGTAGAGTACCTTCTGCTTCCTTATGGTCATGCCCCCCATGGTGGTGGTGAGGCCCACCGTGTTGGTGTCCACCGTGATGGGGATGGCTGTGCCGTGGTTGCAGCACCCGCTCCCGGGTGGACGGACAGCCAAAGGACGGTGTCTGCCCGGCTTTCATTTTGGCTACGTGGGCTTCGGTAGCTGCTTCGTCAAAGGGCAGAGCTTCCCTTTCTTCCAGAGTCAGCGCACCTTCGGGGCACTCGCCCAGGCAGGCGCCCAGGCCGTCACAGAAGATCTCGTTAACCAGGCGGGCTTTCCCATCAATAATTTGCAGGGCCCCTTCCGCACAGCCCGGCACACACAGCCCGCAGCCGGTGCATTTTTCCTCGTCAATTTTGATGATTAAACGTTTCACGGTTAAATCGCTCCTTTCCTCATTCCCTTGTGACCTCATTTTACCCGAGAGCGACAGCCAATTCTGTGATGTAGGACATATTTTCATGTGATTATGGCAGGATCATGGCCCAAAACTGGTCAGATCCAGGTCATCAGTATTACAATACCCGTAAAGGGATAATTGGGCAGGAACCAGAGCCCGGGGTGTGACCATGCCGCCCACCAGGTGGGAAACTTGCCACTGGTAAGAATGGAGATTATGATGGGGAGATTTCGATGGACTGGAAACTGGAAAAGGAAATATACTAGGGATAAAAAGTTACGGGAGTTGGTGGCTTTGGGCGGGAAAAAACGGGTGGCGGTGATCTTTGGCGGGCGGTCCGGTGAACATGAAGTGTCCATTAACTCCGCTGTATCGGTGATGTCCGCCCTGGACCGGGAAAAGTATGAGGTTATCCCGGTGGGAATAACCAAGGAAGGGGCATGGCTGGTAGGTGCCGACCCGCGCCGGGCGGTAGAAGCCGGGGAAGTGGGGAAAGAAGGCTCTCCCGCTGCCCTGCTGGGCGATCCGACCCGCCAGGGATTAATCCCGGTCGGGCAAGAACAGGTAGCGCTAGCTGAAACAGGTGGTCAACCCGTCGACGTGGTTTTCCCAGTCCTGCACGGTACCTATGGCGAAGACGGCACCGTCCAGGGGCTTTTGGAACTGGCCAACATCCCCTATGTGGGCGGCGGGGTGCTGGCCTCTGCCCTGGGCATGGATAAGGTGATGATGAAAACGGTATTTGCCCAACACGGGTTGCCCCAGGCCCGGTTCTGGCACTGCCTGCGGCAAGATTGGGAACATAATGGGGATGGGGTGATCGCCGAGATTGAGAAGCGGTTCGGTTACCCCTGTTTTGTAAAACCCGCAAACCTTGGTTCCAGTGTAGGGATCAGCAAGGCCCACCACCGGGAGGAACTGGTCGAGGCGCTGGACTTGGCTGCCAGTTATGACCGTAAAATCATCGTTGAAGAGAGCATTGACGGGCGCGAAATCGAAGTGAGCGTTTTGGGCAATGACAACCCCATCGCTTCCATACCTGGTGAAATCATTCCTTCCAAGGAGTTTTATGATTACGAGGCCAAATACTTGGACGGCCTTTCCCAGTTAATCATCCCCGCCGATTTGCCCCCAGAGACCACCCATAGGGTGCGGGAATTGGCGGTTAAAGCCTTTAAGGCCATCGACTGTGCCGGGCTGGCCAGGGTGGACTTTTTCCTCACTCGTTCCGGCGGGGAGGTGCTGGTCAACGAGATCAACACCATTCCCGGTTTTACCAAAATCAGCATGTACCCGAAGCTGTGGGAAGCCACCGGCATCGGTTACGGTGAACTCCTGGACCGGCTGATCCAGCTGGCATTGGAGCGTCACCGGGACAAAAATAAGTCCCGGACCTCCTACCGGCCGGAAGAAAGGTGAGTGATGTGCCCATGATCACCTTTGACGGCCCCAAAATCCGATATGAAGACACTTGCCAACTCCCTTGACGAATGGATTAGGCGCAGACTGCCCATGTGCATCTGGAAACAATGGCGGAAAATCAGAACCAGGTATGATCACCTGGTCCGATTAGGCCCGGACAGCGCGAAGGCGTGGGAGTTTGCCAACACTAGAAAGGGCTACTGGAGAATCTCCAATAGCCCTACTGTCCCGCACCTTAACCGAGGCAGAGAATGCTTACAACCTCTTCTCCAGGGCAGCAAAGAATGAAATCAAGCTGCATCTTGACGCGTGGACATTGGCGGAAATTGTTTTTACGGGGAAAAGAACATATCCTTCGGGGATTGCTGGTTGGGCGTTGTCATGCGTCAAGCAGGACGGCGGACAATAGTGTCTTTTGACCGCGATTATGACCATTTGGATTGGGTGAAAAGGGTTGAACCTGAGGATGTATGATCAGTTCGGCCCGTTATCCGTAGCAGGCACTCGAGGACCGGGTCTGCCCCGGACAAAAAACTAACCCCATGAGCAGGAATTAGCTTCCTTGTGGTGAATAAGATTAATCCAAGATTACCCTGTCCGGGTGCCTTTGCCTCAGGGCAAGGGATAATAGGGAATCAGGTGTAAATCCTGAGCGGTCCCGCCACTGTAAACGGGTAGCCCCTTTCTAGTAGGCCACTGAGCTTTTTCGCTTGGGAAGGCAAAAAGGGGTAATGACCCGCAAGTCAGGAAACCTGCCCGGACAGCGCACTACTTAACCTTCGGTGGAAAGGGGAGTGCTTCATGGCTGTGTTCAGGTACCTCAGCCCTCCTTAGCCGGGGCTGGGTTTTTTGTTATCTAAGAAACTTATCAGGAATGGGTGCTTGCCGACGCAAGTTAAAAGGGAAGCCGGTGTAAGTCCGGCGCGGTCCCGCCACTGTAAGGGAGAGCCGCTTTACATGATGCCACTGGGCCTCAAAGGCCTGGGAAGGCGTAAAGCCGGCCATGACCCCGAGCCAGGAAACCTGCCCATGCCCGTACCGCCGCATACCCCTACGAGCGATGGGAGGTAAGCCGAATTGCTGCCGCCGGCATAGTTGCCCGGGGCAAAGCTGAACCCTTAGCGTAGGTTAAGGGTTTTATTTTTTTTACGAAAAGAGGTGGATAATCATTGTTGCTGTGGCACGCCGGTTTGGTAACGGCTACCCTGGTGCTGAGCTTAAAGACAGGTTTGCTCCTGGGGACTTCCTGGTTCAGCACCCGCTTCCTGATGCTGTTTTCCGCCGTGCTGGCTTCTGCCGTATTGGTCCTGGCGGCAGCCCTCGGCAGCTACCAGCAGGTACTGGTGCAGTGGCTGGATGATTACACCTTCGCCGGAACGGTCCTGATGGCCCTGGCTCTTATCTACCTGGGGCTCCAGCAGCCCGGCTGGGAATCATCGGCCGGCCGGCAGAAAAAACCCTCCTGGCGGGCCTACTTCTTTGGCCTGCTCCCCTGCCCCTTCTGCCTGCTGGCCCTTGGCCTATCGGTGACCCTGCTGGCCCCCCTGGCAGGGGTGAGCACCTTGCTGTTGGGTAGAAATGTAGCGGCCCTGTTCGGGCTGATGGTGCTGGGGGTCAGCCTGGGGGTCAGGCGCCTGGCCCGCCTGACCGCTTACGACCCCCACCGGCTTTTCAACCAGGTGCTCTTATTGACCGGCGTGGGGACGCTGGTGCTGGCCTTTACCATCCCTAACATCGTCCAGGCCATGCAGACCCCCTTCCGGCCAGTGACCATCGAATCGCCCCACTGGTTTGGTTTCACCGCAGCGGGTTTATTAGGGGTTACCCTATGGGGCTACTTTTGCCGCACCAATCAACTCCGGTCAAAAAACCAAAATGAGGTGAGGTAAGCATGCTCATTCCCGGCTCAGAGTACCTGAGTAAAACCCTGCACGTCATCGCCCAGAGCCTCTTGATCCCGTGTATTATCGGGCTCATCATCATGCTGGTCCAGGCCTTTCTGCACCTGGGGGGCCTGGCGGCAGAACACCAGCAGCGCCGGCGGGAACGCAGTATCCCTCTAGGAGAACTCCTCAACGCCTTGCCGGAAGGCCCGCGCCTGCCGGAAGCCGTGATGGCACTTAACCTCCCGCCTCGCTTGCGGGAAGTTTTGTCGAATTTCACCGGGCAAGGCCATCTGCCTTATCCCGCCCGGCGGGTGTTGGCAGAAAACCTGCTGGCCCAGGAAGAACTGTGGGCCGCCAAGGTCCTGGAAAAGACGGACCTCATTGTCAAATTGGGGCCCATCCTGGGACTGATGGGTACCCTCATCCCCCTGGGACCTGGGTTAGCCGCCCTGGGGCAGGGGGACATCAATGCCCTGGCCCAGGCGGTGGTGGTGGCTTTCGACACCACCGTGGCCGGGGTAGCCGCCGGCGGCATCGCCTACCTGGTCTCCAAGGTGCGGCGAAGGTGGTATGAAGAGTACCTGAACAGCGTAGAAGCGCTGCTGGATCTCTGCCTGGGAGGTGAGACCAATGCTGCGGCGGAACCGAAGAAGGTGGTTTTTGGCGGAAGAAGACCTTAACCCGCTGACAGGGCTAGCCAATATGGTAGACGTAATGCTGGTCTTCGCCTGCGGCCTGATGGCGGCACTGGTGCTCTCGTGGAACCTGCAGTCGGTATTCTTGCAGGACAAAAGCCAAAAAGAGCGGCAGCGCCTCCTCCAGGCCATCCAGCAGGTGGTCTCCCTGGAACAGGGAAAGGAACTGGACCAAGTGCCCGACGTGGGCAGCGGGGCCGGCTCTGGTTACCAGGAACTAGGCACCGTCTACCGGGACCCCGGGACCGGCAAACTGATCATGATCGAGAACCGATAGGAGTGATTTACATGTTATTACAGTTTTTGCGTCGGCATAAAAAGCTTTGGCGGCTTACCGGCATCCTGCTGATCTGCGCCCTGCTGGGCAGCAGTTTCCTGCCCGTGATGGCAGCGGCCGGAGCTGAGCCCGCCCCGGTAAAGATAGTGATGATAGCCAATAGCGAGAGCTACTTCCCCTCCCTGGGTTCGGCCTACCGGAAGCTGGCAGACCATGGGTACCCCCTGCAACTGAAAATTTTTAGCGGTGCAAGTCTAGCCAAAAGCGCCGAAGTGGAGCGCTTGCGGGTAGAACTGCGGGATGCCCGGGTGGTGTTGCTGGAGATGATCGGCGTGAGCACCATCAAGGCGCTACAGCCGGTCCTGGCGGAAGCGCCGTCTACCGCGAAAATCCTCAGTACCAGAAGTTCCGAGTTCCCCGATCTCCCCCGGATCGACGCGGGAGAGGACGCCGCCCTAAAGGCCTATTTCGACCAGGGGGGAGTGGAAAACATGCGGCGGCTGCTCCTCTACCTGGCTTCCCGGCATGGCGGGGTGGCCACCCGGGAGGAACTGGCGCCGGTGCCCGTCCCCAGCCGTTTCATCCATCACCCGGAGGCGGGTCAAACCTTCAACACCCGGCAGGACTACCTGGACTGGTACCGGGCTGCGGGGAAGCTGAAACCAGGGGCCCCCTGGGTGGGCATCATCACCTATGACAGTTTCTTCAAAAACGATGACATCGACATGTACACCGCCCTGTTGGTTCAGCTGGAAAACCTGGGAGCCAATGTGATCCTCTCCTTTGCCAGGGACCGGGTAGGGGCGGTACGGGACTTTTTCATGGAAGGAGGCCAGGGCCGCATCGACGTGCTGGTGGCCGCTACCGGTTTTAACTTCGTCTTCGGCAAGCCGGAGGAGGGGGTTAAGCTTTTCCAGGAGCTAAATGTACCGGTGTTAGCCCCGGTTTACGCGCAAGACCTGGATAAGTGGGGACAGGACCCGGCGGGCCTGGCCGGTGAGGTGTATTGGCAGATCGCCTACCCCGAGCTGGACGGGCGCGTGGAGCCGGTGATACTGGGCGGCACCCGGACGGTGGGGGTGGACGCCGCCACCGGGGTGGAGATCGTTAAAAAGCTCCCGGTTCCCGACCGCATGGAAAGGGTCGCCCAAAGGGCCCTGAACTGGGCGAAGTTACGGCACAAACCCAACGGGGACAAAAAGGTGGCCCTCATCTACTACAACTACAGCGGGGGTAAGGACGGCATCAGCGCATCCTACCTGAATGTACCCGAGAGTATGGCCGCCCTCCTGGAGGCACTAAAACAAGACGGCTACCTGGTGGAAGGAACCCTCCCCGGCAAGGAACTCCTGGAGTTGATGCTGGCCCACGGGCGTAACGTAGGGAGCTGGGCGCCGGGAGAACTGGAGGCCATGGTGCAGGCCGGGGCGATGACGTTACCCGTGGCAGAGTACCTGCGGTGGTTCCGGGAACTGCCCCAGGGCCTGCAGGAAGCGGTGGAACGGGAGTGGGGGCCCGCCCCGGGCCGGGTGATGGTGCATCAGGGGCAACTGGTCATCCCGGGGATCATGCTGGGGAACGTGTTCGTGGGGCCGCAGCCCATGCGGGGGTGGGCGGACGACCCCCAGAAGATCAACCACTCGCCCACCCTGCCGCCCACCCACCAGTACCTGGCCTTTTACTTCTGGCTGCGGCACCAGTTCGGGGCTGATGCGGCTATCCACTTGGGTACCCACGGTACCCTGGAGTGGCTGCCGGGGAGGAGCGTGGGCCTGGGGGCGGACGACTGGCCGGATGCGGTGCTGGGCGACCTCCCCAACATCTACCCCTACATTGTCAACAACCCCGGGGAGGGTACCCAGGCCAAGCGCCGCGGGTATGCCGTCATCCTCAGTCACCTGACGCCCCCCATGGTGAAGCCCGAACTCTACGGCGATCTGGCGGCGCTGCAGGAGTTGTTGAGCAACTATGAAGTGGAGGAAGCCAGAGGAAACAGCGAGCGGTTGGCCGCCCTGCAGAAAGAGATCCTGGAAAAAATCAAGGTCAACAACCTGGACGGGACACTAAAACTCAACCTGGACCAGGACAGTTTTGACTGGGTTTTGGCCCAGGTAGACGGCTACCTGGCGGAAATGGTCACCCATCTGATGCCTTACGGTTTGCATACCTTTGGCCGGCCACCTGAAGGTGAAATGCTGGAAAGAATGGCCGCCGCCATGGTGGCCTACGACCCGGCTGCCCGGAGCGGGAGTGAGGCGAACTACCGCGAAAGACTGTCCCTCACCACCCGGGAAATGGATAACCTGCTGCGGGCCTTGCGGGGCGAATACATTGCTCCCGGCCTGGCGCGGGACCCGGTGCGCATCCCGGACACCCTCCCCACCGGGGCCAACTTCTACTCCTTCGACCCCCGCATGGTGCCCGACAAGGCCGCCTGGGAGACCGGGAAGAAGGCCGCCGACCGGCTGCTGGCCCAGTACCTGGCGGAGCACGGCCGCTACCCGGAAAGGGTGGGGGTGGTGCTGTGGGCCATCGAGACCATGCGCACCCAGGGGGAAACGGTAGCCATGATTTTACGCTTGGTGGGGGCTGAACCCAAATGGGACAAGAGCGGGCGGGTGACCGGCATTAATGTCACGCCGGTATCCCAACTGGGCCGCCCGCGGGTGGACGTGCTGGTAACCATCTCCGGCCTGTTCCGTGATACCTTTGCCTATATGGTGGAACTGCTGGACGGGGCGCTGGGACAGGTGGCCCGCCTGGAGGAAAAGCCGGAGGATAATAAGGTGAAAAAGCATTATCAGGAAGACCTACAGGCATACCAGGCTGAAGGCCGCCCGGAAAAAGAAGCTGAACTCCTCGCGGCAGCCAGGATTTTCGGCGACCCGCCCGGGGCCTACGGCACAGGGGTAGCGGAGATGGTGGAGGCCACCAGCGCCTGGGAGAAGCAGGAGGACCTGGTCCGCACCTACCTCACCCGCATGGGGCATATTTACGGGAAAGGGGTTTACGGGCAGGAGGCGGACGGCGCCTTCCGCCGCGCCTTAAGTAACCTTGAAGTGGCCACCCAGGTGCGGGATTCCCTCTATGGGGTGTTGGATAACGACGATGTCTACCAGTACCTGGGGGGCCTAGCCCTGACCGCCCGGCAGGTTTCCGGCAGAGAGGTAGCCGTCTACATCGCCAACACCCGGCAGGCGCAAAACCCGCAGGTCCAATCCTTCGCCCGTTTTCTGGGCATCGAGCTGCGCACCAGGGTGTTGAACCCCGCCTGGATTGAAGGCATGCTGCAGGAGGGCTACTCGGGAGCCACCACCATCGGTAAGCACATGGGTCACCTCTTCGGGGTGGACGCCACCCTGGAGGCGGTGGATGACTGGTCCTGGCAGCAGGTAATGGAAACCATCGTGCTGGACCCGGAAGTGCGGGACCGCCTGACACCCTATGCTGTACAGGCCATCGCCGGCTGGGGGCTGGAGGCCGCCCGCCGCCAGATGTGGCAGGCGGAGGAACAGATCATCAGCCGGTTGGCCGATACCTACGTGCAGAGCGTGCTGGAGTACGGGGTGGTGTGCTGCCACCACACCTGTGCCAACATTGTCTTTAACGAGTGGCTGGCTCGCTATGCCACCCTGCCCGGTAGCGATATGGTCAAATTCAAAGACATCTTCCAAAAGGCTACCCGGAAGGATCTGAACCTGCCCATCCCGGTGGTGACGGTGGAACCGCTGAACGCCCCTGGTCAGCGGACAGTGCAGGTCCCGCCGACCAGTAGACCCAAGACAGCCCTAGCCGCCACCACTAAGTTCCAGCCGGCCGCCCCCAGCACCGGAGAGGCCGGGGAGAAAAAGCCCGGTGAAAG
>DDKM01000028.1 GCA_002339345.1 Firmicutes bacterium UBA2598
TAGTTACTAGTAGTATTATTTATATTTTGTCTTATCATAAGGTTACATGTTAACGTAGCTCAGGGGGAATGCAGTCCATTCCCCCTGAGCTGCGTTTTTTATGCGGTGCAGGCCCTGTCCGCCTTTGTCGAGGAGATTCTCAAGGAATTCCGGCAGATCAACGCCATGGTGGCTACAGTAGACGAGGGGATGAAACACATTGACGGAAGTGGTGAAGGTAATCCGGAAGGTGGCCGAGCAGACCAATCTTCTTGCCCTTAATGTCGCCATTGAGGCAGCCCGTGCCGGCGAAAGGGGCCGCTGCTTCACCGTGGTGGCCGAGGAGCTGCACAAGCGGGCCGAACACCCCAAAGCCTCGCCCGAGCGCCTTGCCAGCACCATGGCCTTGCTGCAGGGGGCGGTGCACAAGGCGGTGGCGTACATTGCCAGGGCCAGCGGCAAGCTGGACCAGGGCAAGGAACTTGCCGCCACTGTGGTGGCGGACATGGGACTTGCTTCTCGCGTCACCGGAGGGTTGACGTTGCCTTGCAGCCATGCCCGCAACCAGAAGACCTCGTACCGCGGAAAGGTGGGAGACAGTTGAGGAACTTGAGGGGTTTTTTGATCGCGGGGGCCGTTGCCGGCGCGATAGTCATGACAGCCTTCCTTTACCTCGCCATGTCCCAGGCCTACGTTGGCTTCGTGCGCCGCGACGTCGAGCAAAGGGCAAGAAGTTTGGCTGAAACCATCTCTAATATGAGTTACCAGCAAATGGCAAAAGGTTGGACAAAGGAAGATCTGGAGGCCTATTTGGAGGTCAATAAGGAGGTCTGGGACAGGGTTCGCGTGGATGTCCGCGTTTACTACAGGCCTGATGGAGCCGGTTCTGGCGGATCGGGCGGGGCGCCCGACGCAGCGCTACTGGAGGTATTCCGGTCCGGTAGGGCGGATACCGTTCGCCAAGGCGCTGTAGTGCGGTACCTTTACCCGCAGAAGGCGGAGAAAGCCTGCCTGACCTGCCATGAAAGTGCCGCTCCCGGAGAGGTCTTGGGAGTCGTGGAAGTCCGCGAGGATCTCGGACCGGTACTGGCGGAAGCTCGCCGGCGAACGGTTACCTACCTGGCCCTGCTTGCGCCTTTGCCAGTCTGTGGCGCCTACCTGGTGGCCGCGTTGCTCGGCCGGCGGCTGCGCCGGTGCACAAACCGGCTGCAAGATCGCGTGGCAGCGGTAAATCGCCTTGAAGATCTCAAGACCCTCGAGGTTGAAGACGCGGATTTCGTCTTCGATGAATTCAACCACCTGTACGCCGAACTGCGCAAGTTGACCCAGAGGATCCGGCAGATTGCCGTGGACAGGGATATCCTGGAATTTCAGGTCAGGCTCCTGGAGAAGCTCGTCATCACTTCAGACGTGGTCAAAGAATGGCAGGAGTACGTCAAGGGCTTGCTTGTCCAGATAAACGCCATCGTTCCTGCACCGGTCCTTTTTGCGGTTTTTAGAGTAAGTGACGAAGATTACGACGTCCAGGTGTTCTGGCTGTACTCTCCCGGCGAAAAGACAAAGAAGGCCTTCGAGGAGGTTATAATCAAGAAACTCCGCTCGTCACCGCTATTCGGCGGGGTTTTAGCGGAGGAAGTGCCCAGTCTCGTTCACCATGTTGCCGGCCAAAGTTTTCCCCCGGAGGAACTTGAGGCCGCCGTGAAGTTCCACACCAAGGCCCTTATCCTCGATAAGCCGAGCATCGGCGGCATTGTTGGTATAGGCGTGAATTCGGCGCTGGTAACCAGCCCAACCGGCAGCCTGGTCCTCGAAAGCATTCTCACCACCCTGCTCAACGTCATCGGCTCGGTTAAGGCCATATACAAGTATACCAGGGACCTGGAGTACTACGCCACCCGCGATCCCCTCACGGGCCTGTACACCCAGAGGGTTTTTTGGGAGCTACTGGAATACGAGGTGGAAAGGGCCAAAAGACATGACTGCCGGTTCGCCGTTTTGGTGCTCGACCTGGACAACTTCAAGACTATAAACGATCTGTATGGGCATTTGGTAGGCGACAACGTGCTGCGGGCGGTAGCCCAGGTTTTCAAGTCAAGCCTCAGGCGAGAGGACGTTGTGGCCCGCTACGGCGGCGACGAATATGCGGCCATTCTTCCCCTGGCCGACCAAGAGCAGGCTTACCTGGCGGCTAAGCGCGCCCAGGAGCGGATAAGGCAATTCTCGTATCTTACCCAGGCAGGCGAGCCTGTCAGGGTTTCGACCTCCATAGGCATCGCCGTCTTCCCGGAGCACGGGGGCGACGCGAAGACGCTTTTTACTGTTGCGGACAACATGCTGTACAAGGCGAAGTCCTCCGGCAAGGACAAGGTGTGGGTACCCACAAACGAAGACGTGGCCGGGGTCCTCAGAACGCTGGCGGATAAGCGGGCCCTTGTTTCGGACGCACTGGCCGAGGGGCGTGTAATTCCCTACTTCCAGCCCATAGTTAATCTTGGGACAGGTAAAATCGAGGCCTACGAGGTGCTCATGCGCATCAAGCTGCCGGAGAGAATCATGGCCGCCTCGGAGTTCATCGAGACGGCCGCGGAAATGGGCATGATTAACCGGCTGGACCTCTTAATTGCAGAGAAGGCGCTGGCCGCGGCCAAAGAGTACGGTTACGCTGGCCTCCTTTTCCTGAATGTCTCACCGCGGGCACTAGTGGCCGACGAATTTATTGCCGCCGTGGGACAGCTCGTCGGGAAGTATGGTTTCGACCCGGCCCGCCTGGTGTTGGAGCTGACCGAGAGGGAAACTGTGGCCAATTTCGATCTTCTGGAAGGCCTGGTGTTTGCCCTAAAGGAACAGGGGTTCAAGTTTGCCGTCGATGATTTCGGTTCCGGGTTCTCGTCATTCTGGTACATCCGTAGGCTTCCCATTGACTTTCTTAAGATCGAAGGGGAGTTCATCAGGCACATGGCGGACGGGGAACAGGCAGACCTCGCCATCGTGAGCTGCATTGTTACCTTGGCCAATAACCTCGGCATCAGGACCGTTGCCGAGCACGTGGAAAGCGAGGCCATCTACCGGGCAGCCGCGCGGCTGGGAATCGACTACGCCCAGGGTTACTACAGCGGCCGGCCCTCACCATCCCTGGGATCTGCCTCCTGACCCTTGCCGCAAGCAACGACAGAGATTACAAAACCCGCGCGGGAAAGCCCACGGCTTTAGTCTGGCTTTAGCCGTGGGTTAGTGTAAAAACGCGTACTGTTTGTTGCAAACGGTCGGAGACCTTCACCAGCTCCTGAGCCAAAGCGGTGAATTCCTCCACGGTGGCGTTTTGTTCCTCCGCCACTGCCGCCAGCTCCTCAGCGGAGGCGGCAGCTTCCGTAGCCCCTGCCACCAGACTGCTTAAGGAGCTGGAGACTTCCTCCGTCCTGGCGGCGATCACCCGGGTTGCGCTGGATACCTCCTTTACCTTGGAAAAGGTCACCCCGATGGCTTCAATGATTTGCTGGAACGCCCGGCGGGTAGTCTCCGCCGTGGCCAGTCCCTCACCGACCTCTTTGCTACCTTCCCTCATGGTGGTACCAACCGCTGCAATTTCACCTTTAATCTCACCCACCAGGTTGGCGATTTCCTTGGCTGCTTTAGCGGGATCCCAAATAAGGAGAAACATGGGGATTATGTAGATTTACCAAAGAAAATACCATCTCTCAGGATGGTATTTCCGGTGTTTGGTCTGTTGCAGGTTCGAACAACTGTCTATCCCCCAGTTTTACTGCAGTATGGGCGGCCACTATCCCACCTGCCATATGGGACAGTGCCATCAGTAAAATGGTAGCTGGGTCCTTTGGGTAGACCTTACTGACCCCTAGGTTTTTGGCCACACCGATACCCAAGCCCCAAGTGACTGTCCCCATTAATGCTCCCTTTACCGGGTACTTGTCCGCCCCGGTATGGGACAGTAAATAAACCAGGGGGATACCGTACACCATACCCAGTCCCAAATCAGCCAGCCAACCCAGCAATTTTCCTTCTTCGGTTTTGGTTTTGTTTTTGTTGACGAAGATGCCGGAAGCCATGTCCCGGTATGGTGTTTTCGCTTTGCCGGTAGCCAAAAAGATTTCATCCAGGACGGTTTTCGCTGCATTGCCCACCATGCCGGCAATCATTCCCAGCATAATACGGTCCTTAATCACTGCCATCACCTCGGATGTAGTGTTTCCCTCTAGGGGCAACACAAGCAAGAAAAATGCAGGAAAAAATGGGGGTCAAAGGGTCAACCTTCAACCCTTTCGAAACATTGCCTCAGGCCAGGTTAAATACTGGCCGGGAATATCTGTCGAGTTGTGGAAAAAGAACAGTGCATAGGGATGTTGCTTCCATTTCCCGCCATTATTGCCCATCTTTGCCGGACAATTCCTTCAAGACCAGTCCCAATAGCGCCAGAAAGGTTATGCTTGTCAGCTGGTCAACCAGCTCAATGTATATCTCGCGCTGATCATCAGGCATATATTTGTCGTTTATTATTTTTTTTAAAAGATCTTCCACCGGCCCAACCACGGTAATGGCCAGGGAAATATACAGTGAGGTTTTATTGGATTTGGTTTTTTTGTAGTCAAAAAACCCGGCCAGCACCACCACCGCCCCTAACAGGGTACCCAGGGATTTCAGCTTTTCATTAATTTTCCAGCTCATCTTGTCACCTCCTTTTACCGGATCAATCTCGGCAATACTTTCAGGGGATCATCCGCCAGATGATCCCCTGACTTTTGCCTCTATCAGGTAATACCTACCCCTTTGGTGGCAACCATCCGCCGGGAGGAGCCCACTCACTTGGTGGCTTGGGTTGGTGGTCCGGGTGGGGCTTCCAGCCGGGGTGCTTTTCCATGAAGGACTGCACATGGTTTAAGGCCTCCCCGAAACGCTGGAAGTGCACAACCTCCCGCTCCCGCAGGAACCGCAGCACGTCTTTGACATCCGGGTCATCGGTCAGGTTGATGAGGTGCTCATAGGTGGTACGGGCCTTTTGTTCGGCGGCCATATCATCATGGAGGTCGGTGACAGGGTCGCCGGTAGCCTGGACATAAGCAGCGATCCACGGCACTCCGTTGGCGTCATTCCAGAACAGGGCCCGGTCATGCTGGGCATAATGGCCGCCTAGGTCCACCCGCTTTAGTTCTTCAATGGGAGCGTCTTTCAGCAGCTTATAAACTATTGTGGCAACAACCTCCATATGGGCCAGTTCTTCAGTACCGATGTCGGTCAACAAGGCCTTGGCCCGCTCGGTGGGCATGGTGTACCGCTGGTTCAGGTAACGCAGGGCGGCGGACAATTCACCGTCCGGGCCGCCGTACTGTGTAATGATATATTTGGCCATCCGGACATCCGGTTTGGAAATTTTAACGGGATACTGCAGTTTTTTTTCATAAACCCACACCGTCTAACTCTCCCTTCACAAGTCACATCTCCCAGGGCCAAGGACTCTGGATCCACTGCCAGGGGTAAGCGCTGGGAGAAAGGCCAAAGTGATACAGGGGACCGTACCTCTGTTCATACATCTTTTTGAGATGCATCAGCCGGTCCACCACCTTGTTATACTCCATCAGCGGCTCCCGTTCTTCCGGGTGGGTGTCCAGGTACAGGTTGAGTTCCACCGCCACAAACTCCAGTTCCTGAATTTCCTTCAACATGCGCATCCGCTCCATATGCACATGGCTCATGACATCTTCCATATGGATACCTCCGGTCTTAGTAATGGTACGGGCGGTACAGTTCGGGAAACAGGGTCCCTTTTTGCAGGGCCTCTTGGGGGGTGAAAATCTGACTATAGTGCTGCCATGGTACATAGGCTTCCGCCAGCCTCATACCGGGGGGATGCATACCGGGGTGGCCTGGTCCCTTCCCCGGTCCGGGTTGCATACCAGGATGGTCTGGTCCCATTCCTGGTCCTAGTGGCATGCCGGGATTGTTGGGATGCATTCCCGGAGAACCCGGTTGATGGCCGTAGCTGGGCTGGTAGCCCGGGTACCCAAAATTCTTTTCATAATATGATCCAGTCATGGGAATCCCCTTTCTGTAATTCTTTTACTTTATTAAATGCACGGGCAGGGGGTTTGGTGCGTAGCCTTTCTTAATCCCTAAGAGGAAAAATGAGCTGACTGTCGAACACGTACAATAAATGGTGTTTCCGGTGGAACATTATCACCGGTACCTAGGCTTTTTTTTTAAATGGAAGATGAAAGGGGGCGTGGCAGATGACAAAGGATGTTAAGTTGGCCAATGACAGGTTCCTGCGGGCCTGCCGGCGGGAACCGGTGGACTATACACCTGTATGGCTGATGCGGCAGGCGGGTCGATACATGGCGGAATACATGGCCATCCGCAGCAAGTACTCTTTCCTGGAAATGTGCAAGAACCCGGAGGTAGCCGCAGAGGTTACTCTGCAGCCGGTACATAAGCTGGGTGTGGATGCAGCCATTCTTTTTGCCGATATTCTCCTTCCCCTGGAAGGAATGGGGATCAGCTTAGAATTTGCCAAAAATGAAGGTCCGGTGATCCACAATCCGATTCGTTCCGAGGCGGATGTGCGGGCTCTGCGGCCCATTGAACCAGCGGAGGATGTACCCTATGTCCTGGAGGCGGTACAGCTGGTGCAGCGGGAACTGGAGGGCAGAATCCCCCTCATCGGGTTTTCCGGAGCGCCCTTCACCCTTGCCAGCTACATGATCGAAGGGGGTGGTTCCCGGGAATACATCAACTGTAAGCGTATGATGTGGCAGGCGCCTCAGGTGTGGCACGCCCTGATGGATAAAATCGCCGGTGTGGTTGTATCCTACCTTACCGCCCAGGTGCAGGCCGGTGCCCAGGCAGTGCAGGTCTTTGACTCCTGGGTGGGGACGCTGTCTCCGGCGGACTATAAAGAGTATGTGCTGCCCCACTCCAAAAAGGTGATGGACGGGTTGAAGCATCTGGGAGTACCGGTCATCCATTTTGCCAACAATGCCTCAACGCTGTTGGAACTGGTCAAGGAAGCGGGCGGAGATGTGATTGGTCTAGATTGGCGGATCAACCTGGATGATGCCTGGCAGCGTTTGGGATATGACGTGGCTGTCCAGGGCAACCTGGATCCCATGGCCCTAATGGCTCCGCCTGCGGTAATTGAGCAAAAGGTGCAGGATATCCTGGCCAGGGCGGCCAACCGACCGGGGCACATCTTTAACCTTGGTCACGGGATTCACAAGGAAACGCCGGTGGAACACGCCATTGCTTTGGTGGAGGTGGTACATAAATACAGTCGGCGCTAGAACGTTTCGGCAAAGGGGGTAGGGTGGATTGTCCAGCGGTACCTGTGGAATATTACTTATGGCTTTCGGCGCGCCTGATTCCGACCAAGCTATCGGTCCCTTTATGGCCAACCTGCTGGGGGGACGCCAACCGTCCGCGGAGCTGGTGGAGCGGGTAAAAGAACGGTATCGATTGATCGGCGGCAAGTCCCCTCTGCTGGAGATTACCCGGCAGCAGGCATCAGCCCTGGAGCGGTTATTAAACGACGCCTGTGAAGGTAATTATCGGGTATACGTAGGTATGGGCTACTGGCATCCCTACATTGGTGAAACAATTACCCATATGGCTGCCGACGGCATCAGCCAAGTGGTGGCGGTGAGCTTGTCCCCCCATTATACCCGGGTAAGTACAGGCGCCTATATCCGGGCCCTTGAACGGGCAGTGGCGGAAATCGAAAGCCCCCTGGAAATAATCCTGGCCGGCAGCCTTCACCATCATCCCCTGTTTATTGAAGCACTGGCCGAAAAGGTGGCTGCGGGATTAGCCCGTTTTCCTGGCCACCGTGAGGTAAAGGTGGTATTTACCGCCCATAGCTTGCCGGTTAATTATATCGAGACAGGGGACCCCTATGTGGAAGAACTGAACCAGACGGTGAGGGCTTTAGCAGCTCGGACGGGCCTAACCGATTGGCGGTTGGCCTACCAGAGCAAGGGCGGCGGTCAGGGGGCGTGGCTGGAACCCCAGGTGGAGGACGTACTGGAAAATTTGGCGGCATCGGGACACAAAGAGGTCTTGCTGGTTCCAGTAGGCTTTGCCACCGACCACGTGGAAACCCTTTACGACCTGGACATTGGCATCCAAAAACACGCCGACAGCCTGGGATTACACCTTGAGCGGGCTGAGGCTTTAAATACATCGCCAACCTTTATTGCCGCCCTGGCCGATCTTTGCCGCCATGGCAGGCACGCTTTGGAGAAGGATGCAGTAGGAGGGTGATGCAAGTGGCATGGCATTTATCCCAATTTGAGCCCCAGGAACTGATCAGGGTTGCGGTGCAAATCGAACGGCAAGGGGTGGATTTTTACCGGCAGCTGGCTGCCAGGGTGGGGCCGGGAGAAGTGCAGCAATTATTTCTGGCCCTGGCTGAAGAGGAGGAACAACACCAGGCGGATTTTAACCGACTGGGCCAGGACTTGGAGATAACTAATCCCAGAGATACTTATCCGGGCGAGTATGAAGATTATGTGCGATCCCTGGTAGAATCCCATATTTTTAGCGATCTGGCAGCCCTTGACCTGGTACTGAGCACTGCCATAACCCCTTGGGAAGCGCTGGAATTGGCTATGCGGTTGGAAAAGGACTCCGTTTTATTTTTTGATGGGTTCCGGCAGTTGGTCAAAAGGGAAAAACAAGGTATTCTCAATCAACTTATCGCCCAGGAACACAGTCACTTGTCCCGATTAGCCAACCTGCGTCGGCAAAGGGCTGCCGACCGTTAGAAGGAGGAATTGGTTTTGAGCGAAACTAACCGTTGGAAGTGCCTTAATTGCGGTTATACCCTGGAAGCCCAAGTACCCCCTGAAGTGTGTCCGGCTTGCGGTAAGACGTGCCAGTTTGCCGATAATAACTGTTACACTCCTGATTGCGGGTTTGCACCAAGGTAGTGAAAAAACTGGCCGGACAAGGGCGGACCGAGGTTAGGGTGATGGTATGAAAAGGGTAGTGGTGATCGGCGGTGGCATCACCGGACTTACGGCAGCATTGGCCCTGCAGGAGGCGGGAGTGGATTATCTGCTGTTGGAAGCGGAGGACCGGTTGGGCGGTAAGATCCGAACTGACCTGGTGGAGGGTTTCACCATCGAGGGAGGGCCGGATTGTTTTCTTGCCGAAAAACCCTGGGTTTTCCAGTTGGCAAGGCATTTGGGGATGGAGGATCGCCTGCTGCCCACCAGTGAAGAAAACAAAGGTACCTATGTTTTATCCGGCGGACGCCTGCACAAGCTGCCGGAGGGGTTAATGCTGATGGTTCCCACCCGCATTCTCCCCTTTGCTCTAAGCGGATTGATTTCATGGCCGGGTAAACTGCGGATGGCCATGGACCTTGTGATACCCAGGCGCAAGGGAGATGCCGATGAAAGCCTGGCCAGTTTCGTTACCCGCCGCCTGGGGAAAGAGGCGCTGGATAAGATAGCGGAACCTTTGATCGGTGGCATCCATGCTGGGGATGCCGAGTCCATGAGTTTAAAGGCTTCCTTTCCCCGCTTCTTGGAAATGGAGGCCAAGCACGGCAGCCTCATCAGGGCCATGCTGGCAGCCCGTAAAAGGGGGGCTGGAGCGGTCACTCCCGCCGGTTCCAGCGTAAAACCCGGGGTGGTGCAAAATCCTGCGGTAACACAGTGGCCCAGGCGGACCTATTTCATGTCCTTTGTGGACGGCCTGGCGGAACTTACCGGGCAGGTAATCGCCAACCTTGACCCCATGCGCATTCGCCTGGGGACCAGGGTTGAGGCTGTGAAGAAAGGTACTGCGGGTGGGTACCTGCTGCATGTGGAGGGGAATGAACCCATGGGAGCGGACGCGGTGATTATTGCCACTCCTGCCGATGGGGCAGCGGCTATTGTCAGAAACTGTGATGGGGATCTGGCAAACCAGCTGGCATCCATTCCGATGGTTTCATCAGCCACCGTAACCCTGGTATACCGGACAGAGGATGTGCCCAGCCGACTGGACGGTTTCGGTTTTGTAGTGCCTGCCAAGGAGAACCGGCGGATTATGGCGGTCACCTATACCTCCCGGAAGTGGAAACACCGGGTGCCTGGACCAGAGTGGACAATGCTCCGGGTCTTTGTGGGAGGACCGCAAAACCAGGAACTGGTGCACCTGGAGGACCGGGCCATGCTCTCCATGGTGAAAGGAGAATTGGCTGATCTTCTGGGTATTAAGGCTGCACCCGTGCTGACCAGGATTTACCGCTGGGTGAGGGGAATGCCCCAATACACCATGGGGCACCTGGACCGCATGGAGGCCATCGACCGGCTGTTGCAGAATTTGCCGGGTCTCTACCTGGCCGGTGGCAGCTACCGTGGGGTGGGTATCGGCAACTGTATTGATGCCGGCAGCCGGGTGGTGGAACAGGCTATACAGTACCTGGGGGTGCGAAGGGCTTGACCGTCTTAATCGGCAAGGATCTAATAAGTAAACGGAAATGAGGCTTGCTCTGGGGCAAGCCCATTTTTATTTATCAGGTGACTTTATGGTTCAAGACATAATGAATTGTCAAACCGGCGCGCTACTCCATATGATGTATCAACAATACTCGGAGAGGGGAGTCGTCAAAATATGAGTAATACAGCATGTTGGGATGTCGTTGTAGGGGTAGGGGAAGCCCAGGTCCTTGTTGCTGCTGAAATTCCGCTGACCCCGCCGGCCTTTGGCATCAAGGAAGTTGTGAAAACCTTCCGGAACGTCACCTGTAATGCCATTACCAATAAGGTGATCGTGACCGGCACCTTGGTCAAGGACATCAACTACAAAACCTTTGAGAAGGCGGACTGTGTAAATAACATCCCCAGGGTTTGCGGGGACGTCCGGCACTGTGAGGTGGAACTGCCATTCTCCCTTTTTGTGGAAGTACCGGGGGCCATGGAGGGGGACGCCTGTGAAGTGATTAAGGTGGAAGTGGAAGGGGAAGTTGATGAGCCAAAGGATTTCACACCCGATGGCAAAACCTTCCGCGTTGTACTTGAGCGGGTTGTCATCCGCGTGGTGGTAAGGGTGACCAGGGTCAAGGAAGTCTGTTACGGCAGTAACTAAAGCTCCCAATGGAAAAATAACGTACAGAAATAAGTGGCACCCCTGTGGGTGCCACTTAATTTTCTGGCAGGTGATCGGGGCTAGCGTCTATCCCTTCCTCCGGACCATGGGGGCATCCTCCCCCTGCTCCTGTCGCTGCCGGCAGGTCCGGTTTCTCGACCAATTCTGTCGGCAGGCCATGGTTACCTGCCACAGCTCCTTGCTCGGCCTCCTTTTCCATCCTGGTTGGGAGATTGCCTGCATCCGCCGGCTGGGGCGATTCCGGGGTGACCATGTCCGTTGGATCCAGTTTCAATAATTCATCCAGGGACATGCCGTTTTGTACTGGTAAACACCAATGTCGAATTGGCTTGAGGGGTTCCTCCGGCTGGGTGGCGGATTTTGGTCTTGCCTCCGATGGAGGTGCCGGTGATGGTGCAGATACCAGGAACCCTGCTCCTGGGTTCAAGTTCGCTGGCTTGCTGGTATCGGGAGCCTGAAAAACAGGTGTCATCACCCCGCCGCAGTTCTGATACAGGGTAACCCTGGGCTGTGGTTCTGCCTGTCCTGCTGTAGTTGCTGCCGGGTTAACTTTGATGGAAATGGGGGTTTCTCGGCCCTTATCACTAGTCTGGATAGTACTGGAGCCAGTCCCTTCATTAGCCGGGACCTTCCCTTTACCCTGGACCTGGTAGGTCGCCAGGTGTTGTTGGAGTTTGGCCTTGACCTGGTTATACCTCTGGTAAGCTTCCTGTAATTCTTGATCCTGCCGTGGAATGGCCTGGTGGTATCCTTCAATGTGATCCAACAACCGGCTCAATCCTGCTTCGTATGAATTGAGTAGGGAAGTGGCATGGGCAATCAGGGCATTATACTCACGGGTCATGTGCTCTAACCGCCGTTTCTGTTCCAGGCATTCCCTAAGGTGCTGGTGCTCAGGTGAAATATCAAAAAGGGGCATTTTTTCACCTCCTGTCCCATGGCAGTAAAACTGCCCGTAATCATACCATATTCTATGCCATTGGTGGAACAGGTGTGTTCCCCCTGGAAGGAAACCAGCCCTTTCCGGCGAATGAACTCAGCAGAAAAAGGATCTGGTTTCGGATTCAACACAAAAAAGATTGGGGGGTATGGCCTTGTCTAACCGGATGCTCTTCTGGCTGGTGTACGGTGTGATCTTTGTCAGCTTTTTTGACATGTTCAGCCAACTCCCCATTATCTCACCCCACGCCAAAACTTTGGGGGCAGGATTGACCCTGACCGGTGTGATTGTGGCGGCTTATTCCTCTGCCAACATGGCCGGGAATTTTCTGGCCGGCCGGGCCATCCGCATCTTTGGGCGGACCCGCTGTATCTACGGGGGGTTAGCCATGGCGGCCGTTGCTTTGACTGGATATGCCCTTGCGGCAACTCCCACCCAGTTTTTGTCCCTGCGGCTAGGCCACGGCTTGGCCATGTCGGTGGTGGTACCGGCAGCCTATGCCTGGCTGGGGCAGCTGGCCAGCCATCATGAGCGGGGGAAGGATATGGCCAAGTCCGGTATTGCCATTGCCTTTGCGGCCCTGTTGGGTCCCGCCTTCGGGGGAATTATGAAGGATCGTCTGGGTGTAGCGGTGGTTTTCCTTATTGTGGCGGGCATCCTGGTCCTGACAGCGGTCACGGTGATCCTGGCACTGCGGGAGGGTGGGGAGACGCGGGAACGGAGGGAGGCGGCGGTAAGTATTGGCAACCTGTTGTCCCGCCAGGGGCTGCAGTTTGCCTACTTGGCCGCCTTTTGCTTGATGTTTGCCAAGGGA
Organism: Firmicutes bacterium UBA2598; assembly: GCA_002339345.1. Taxonomy (GTDB): domain Bacteria; phylum Bacillota; class PH28-bin88; order PH28-bin88; family PH28-bin88; genus UBA2598. The sequence continues at coordinate 12,837 of DDKM01000028.1, forward strand.
ACCCTGGCGCTGGCCTTGCCCCTGCTGGCCGCTGACCTGGGATTCTCCGGCAGTGTGACCGGAGTACTCTTTTCCAGCTTTGCGCTGGCGGCGATTATCGTGTTCGCCACCCCTTCCAACAGACTGTCCGACCGGGTGGGCCGTGGTTGGCCAGTACGCCTGGGTTTGTTGGCAGTGGGGATATCCCTGGTGCTGTTACCGGTGGGATCCTCCCTGGTTTACCTGGCTGGTGTGATGTTTTTCTACGGCCTGGGGTTTGGTTTTCTCTTCCCGGCTGCTACGGCAGCAGTACTGGACAACGCCCGCAGTGATGAGCGGGGTACCGCCTTTGGTGTATTTTATGGCATTTTTTCTCTGGGAGTTGTACTGGGTCCGGTAGTCAGCAGTCATGGTGCTGTTTGGTTGGGCTGGAACCCCCTGCCCGTTGGCGGCCTGGTGGCCCTGGCCGGTGCTGCGGCACTGTTGTGGCTTAATCCGAGACAGGTCCTGGGCGAGGAGGAAGAAGGGGCGCCGGTAAAGCAAACCAAGCCTATTTCAGAACGGATGTGAATGACGGTGGAAATGCTGCATATGGTGGATACACCAGCGGTTGTGGTGGATATCCAGCGCCTGCAAACCAATGTTGCGGATATGGCCGCCTTTGCTGCCGGTGCTGGCGTGGCCCTGCGTCCCCATTTTAAAACCCATAAAATGATTCCCATTCTGCGCTTGCAGGAGAAAGCAGGGATTAAGGGTGTCACCGTTTCCAAGCTGGATGAAGCGGAGACGGTAATTGGGGCAGGCTTTACGGATGTGCTGGTAGCCTACCCCGTGGTGGGGCCGCGCAAAGTAGCCCGTCTGGTGCAGTTGGCCAAAAGGGCGGATTTAACCGTGGCAGTGGATACACCCGATGCTGCGGCACAACTGTCCACCGCCATGGCCACAGAAGGGCTGGAGCTAAAGGTCCTGGTTGAGGTGGACAGTGGTTTGAAACGTTGCGGCACCCCGCCCGGTTCTCCTACGGTGGATCTGGCAGAATTTATCCATTGTTTACCCGGCTTGCGGCTGGTGGGTTTGATGACCCACGCCGGGCATGCCTACGCCGCTGGATCACCCGATAAAGTCCGGCTCATCGGTCTGGCGGAAGGAAAGCAACTGGTTGATACCGCAGATCAGGTACGAGCCGCCGGGCTACCCTGCCCGGTTGTCTCAGTCGGCTCCACTCCCACCGCCAGAACCGCCGGGCGGGTGGCTGGTGTGACGGAAATTCGCCCGGGGAACTACGTTTTTAATGATGCCATCCAAATCAGCCTGGGAGTTGCTTCCCTGGAGCAATGCGCTCTGTTGGTGATCAGTACCGTGATCAGCAGACCCCACCCGGACCGGTTGGTTATTGACGCGGGTAGCAAAACCCTTGCCCTGGACAGGGGAGCCCATGGTAATGCATTGATCGCGGGGTACGGGCTTTTGGTGGGATATCCCCATTTGGTGCTGGCCAGGCTCTCGGAGGAGCATGGGGTGGTGGAGGTTAGGGGTGAAGGTCCCTTACCAGCCATCGGGGAACGGGTTCAGGTGATTCCGAATCACGCCTGTCCGGTGGTGAATCTGGCTGACCGGGTGGCAGTGGTCCGTGGGGAAGAGGTTTTGGAGTGGTGGAGGGTGGATGCCCGGGGTGGGGTGAGGTAACGGGGATTGTGAAAAAAAATCATTTAAGAAGGATCAAGAATGTGATACAATGATCTAGGGGTAGTGCTATGTCAGATGTGGTGCAGCAAAAACCGCCTTGGTGGCGGGCTGATTGGCCCTACTGGCTAGGCGGATTGGCCATAGCCCTAATCAATATTGCCATCTTGGTGGTCAACAATCGGCCTTGGGGGATTACCTCAACCGTAACCTATATCGGTGCTGCGGTGTTGAAAACCTTTGGCTTTACACCCCAACAATGGGCTTATTTTCTGGAAGAGGGCCGGGCGGACATCCTGGCGGGTTTTTCCTGGCTATATGGGGGCATCTGGTTGAACCTGGGTATTGTAGGTGGGGTAATGCTTTCCGGCCTGGCTATGGGAGAACTCCGCCTCCGGCGCATCCGGTCCTGGCGGCAGGTGGTTCTTGCCCTGGCCGGCGGTGTGGCCATGGGTTACGGTGCCAGGCTGGCAGCAGGGTGTAATGCCGGGGCGTTGATGGGTGGAATCCCCTCCCTGTCCCTCCACGGCTGGATTTTTGGCATTTTTACATTTATTGGCGCCTGGGTGGGAGTTAAGCTCTTTTTCCGCTATCTGGCCGGTGAGTGATGTGACGTACTGGGAGAAAAGTTGGGGAGGCGTGGTGGTTGAACGGTGGCGTGCCGGGTTTAAGCAGCAAACCGGGTCAAAGGAGTTTGGCGGCCAGGATTGTTGTGCCTGCGGCCATTGCCCTTTTCGTGGTCCTGTGGGTGGTTTTGTATCAACTGGCAGGCATCCGGGTTGCGGCCCAGTTGGTATTGGGTGCCGGCTTGGGCTTTGCCCTGCACCGTTCCCGCTTTTGTTTTGCGGCCGCTTTTCGTGATCTGATTTTATTCCGCGATACATCCATCGGTAAAGCGGTGGTGCTATCCCTGGCGGTGTCCACCGTTGGGTTTGCCGTAATCCAGTTCCACGCTGTCACGGCTGGCCGCCCTTTGCCGGGCAACTTGTTCGATTTTGGCCCCTATACCGCCATCGGGGCGATGTTATTTGGTAGCGGCATGGTTATGGCCGGTGGTTGTGTTTGCAGTATGCTGCTAAGGCTGGGAGAGGGGTTTATATTGGGATTGGTGGTGTTAACCGGTCTGTTGGCGGGATCCCTGTTGGGAGCCTATCACCTGGGGTGGTGGATGACGGTGTTTAAACCGCTACCGGCGGTGTTTTTGCCGGATCGCTTCGGTTGGCTGGGGGGATTGGCCCTGCAATTGCTGGTTCTGGGTTCAATTTTTATCGGACTGCGAAGGCTGGAGAAGTAGGAGGTGGGGGAGATGGAACAGCACTTTTTGGAACTGCTGGGAGAGGTTTGCCCGGTTCCCCTGCTGCGCACCCAAGCCAAGATGGCGACCCTCAAAGATGGCGATACCCTTGTGGTGGAAACCGACTTTGCCCGGGCGGTGCGCAACATCATGAACTGGTCCCAGAAATGCCAGTACCCCTTCGAGATTACGGAGATGGACAGGGGTATCTGGCAGATCAAAATTCGCAAGTCACATGCCGGTGGGGGTAAGGCTTCTTAACCCCTATTTTTTTTCACACAGGGACAGTTCCTCCGGTCCGGCAATAAAACGGATAAACCGCTGGGCCATGGCCGGCAGGTAACCGTTGTTATGGTAGAAAATCCGGAACTGGACGGGAATACTCAGGTGAACCGGTATCTCCCAGAGAGCATTCCGGCGTAGTTCCTTTTGGACAGCCATACGGGTACAGAGGGAAATACCCATTCCGGCTTCCACAGCTGATTTGATAGCCTCGATACTGCTCATCTGGCTGACCACCCGGAAATCCTGTACCGTCATCCCGGCATCCAGAAGGGATTTGTCGAATACCTCCCGGACACCGGAGCCGGGGCTAGGCAGGATCAAGGGAACGTCCACAAGATCCGCCAGAGAACACATGGCGGTATTCTCCCAATCCTTTGTGGGGGGTGCGATAAAGACTATTTCGTCATTGGCGGCCAGCTTACAGGTCAGGTCCGCCTCCTCGGGGATGTCCACCGGACCTTCCACAATGGCCAGGTGGAACTTGTGGGACAAAAGCCGGTTGATTATATCATGGGTATTGGATACCTCAAGTTGCAGAGCAACTTTGGGGTATTTTTCTTTAAAAGTCCAGATGCTGCAGGGAATGGCATAATTACCGACGGTATAGGTAGCTCCGATATTGACCACCTGGTCCTGTATGCCAAGGAGGTCATCTATTTCCTTCTCCATTACATCGTACATGGATAAAATCTTTTTGGCGTAACGGTAAAAGACCTGGCCTGCAGGGGTGGGTTCCACCCCGTTTTTGGTCCGCGCCAGCAACTGGGCGTTATAATAGCTTTCTATGGTCTTAATTTGTGAACTTAGACCGGGTTGTGAGATATTCAACAGCTTGGCGGCGGTGGATATTTTTTTGGTGTCCACCACCATGATGAACATTTCCAGTTGATAGCGGTTCACTGTCCTTTTGCCCCCCCTCTAGCAAAGATTGTGAAAAAAATGTCAAAGATAAAATTTGTTTATGTGCTATAAAGAACAATTAAGTAGAGAAACAGAGGAAAACCAGATAAGGAATCGAAATGATTTGATAAAGTGATAGATATAACAATCTCATATTGTAAATCCCTCACCTATGTTTATATTAGCTGTTGATCCGGAAATCCCTGCATTGTAAAAGTATCGAGAATCTAAGCAGGAGGTGGAGCCACCGAGGCCTAGCCATCAGCACCATGCAAGAATCGTCGCTGCCAAAACCATCTACATGACTAAGAGGGAGGGATCCAATTGACCAAACAGTTCGGATTTTTAATGGATACCAGCCTGTGTGTAGAATGCCAGGCCTGCCGAGTAGCCTGCCAAATGCAAAACCAGCTGCCCCATAACCGGACCCTGATCAGATTCAGGTTTCAGGAAACCGGCTCATACCCCGCTGTGACCAACCATATTACCCGCATCACCTGCATGCACTGCCAACTGGCCCCCTGTGTGAAAATTTGCCCCACCGGCGCCCTGGTTAAAGGTGAGAATACCCTGACCTATTTGGCCCCAGAACGCTGCAGCGGTTGCGGCTACTGTGCCCAAATTTGTCCCTTTAAGGTTCCCCAGGCCCTGGATAACCGTTCGTATAAGTGTATGGCCTGCCGTGAACTGGTGGAAGAGGGTAAGGAACCGGTATGTGTCTCCACTTGCATAGCCAATGCTTTGAAATTCGGTGAAAGGGCGGAATTGCTAAAGAGTGCGGAAAAACGCGTTGCTGCACTCCAAAAGACCTTTCCCAACGCCCAGATTTACGGCCGGGAACAAATGGGCGGCCTTGGCATGCTGCTGATTTTGCGAGATGACCCTGCCGTCTACGGTCTGCCGGTCGCTCCAAGGGCAGCCGGGGAACTGGCCTTCTGGAAGGATAGCCTCCAACCAACGGGATTCAAGCTAGTGGGGGCTGCTCTGCTGGCGACGGGAGCATCCTATGCCATTGCCAGCCGGAACCACCGGCGGGAATTAAGTGAAGAGTAAAAGGGGGAACATCTAGGATGTACAAAGGAGAGCGAATGGTGCTGCGTTTTTCCAGGGGGCAGCGGGTGGCCCACTGGGCCCTGGCGGTTTCCTTTTTCGTCTTGCTATTTTCCGGTCTAACGTTGATGATACCGTCCCTGGCCCCCCTGGCCAAGGGAGGTGTGGCCCGCATGATCCACCGGGTGTTTGCCGTGGTGTTTATGCTGGTGCCCGTTTATTATGCCTTGGCTGACCGGAAAGGGCTGCAGGCTTTAATAACGGAATCCTTCCGCTATGACAGGGATGACCTGCTCTGGCTGCTGCGCATGCCGCGGTATTTTTTCGGCCGGGTAAAAGGGATGCCGCCCCAGGGCCGTCTTAACGCCGGGGAGAAAATCCATCATGCCCTGATTATTCTCACCTTTATCACCATCAGCCTGACTGGCCTGGTGTTGTGGTTTGGCAAGGGTAATTTAAGCCAGAATGAGTTTCTCGGCATGGTCATGCTCCATGACATCGCCATGTACATTATGGTGATACTGACCATCGGCCATCTGTATTTTACCTTTGTGTACGGTGCCCTGCAGGGTATGGTGACTGGGTATGTAAATGAAAAATACGCTGCCTTGGAACACGCCAAGTGGCTGGCTTCCATTAAGGCGGAAAAGACTGCCGATGGGAAGCTGCCTCAATCCAAGAGCGCCTGATGCCAGAAATTACTTCTAATGGGGAGGCAGATGGAATTGAAATTTACCCGCCGGACCTTTTTGAAAGCCTCGGCCGCCACCGGAGCCCTGGCGGCAACCTCCGGTTTGATTGACCAGAAGGTATGGGCCCAGGGCCAGCAGGCAGCCAGTGTGGAGATGAAACCATCCTTGTGTAACGGGTGTTCCAGCCACTGTGGCATGTGGGTCTATCTGAAAAACGGGCGGCTGTGGAAGGTGGCCGGCCATACCGACCATCCCCGGAGCAGAGGTAAACTATGTGCCCGGGCCCACGGGGCAGCCACCTGGCTGTATGACCCCAACCGGATCACCAGGCCCCTCAAACGGGAAGGGGACAAATTCAAGCCGGTTAGCTGGGAGCAGGCCCTGGACGAAATAGCTGTCAAATTAAAAGAAATCCTGGCCAAGGATGGTCCCGGAGCCATTTTTTACGGTCATAACCCCAGGGAAACCGGGGTCTTCTACGGCACCAGGTTCATGCATGCCCTGGGTGCACCGACCATCTGCACCCACAATGCCTCATGCAACACCACCTTGAACACCGGGTGGGGCGCCACGGTGGGTACCACCCCCGGCTCCGATGTGGGAGGAGCCAAGTACATTATTTTTATCGGCCGAAATTTCGGAGAGGGCATTCGTACATCCCAGGTCACTTCCCTGACCAGGGCCATGGAAAAGGGCACCAAGGTGGTATGCATCGACCCCAGGCACAATGCCACCGCCAACCTGGCCAGCGAATGGATCCCCATCCGCCCGGGCACCGATTTGGCCTTGGTTTTGGCCATGGCCAATGTTATAATTAGTGAAGAATTGTACGATATGGCTTTTGTGGAACAGCATACCATTGGATTTGATGAATTCCGGGCCGCTGTCCAGTCCTATACCCCCGAATGGGCGGAGCCCATTACCGACATCCCGGCGGCGACCATCTACCGGCTGGCCCGGGAGTTGGCTTCCCATAAACCCAACTGCTTCATTGACCCTTCCTGGAAAGGGGCCTTTGGCACCAATTATAAGAACAGTAGCCAGACTTGCCGGGCAGTGGCTTGTTTAAATGCCCTGCTGGGCAATATGGGTACTCCGGGCGGTTTGACCTTCTATGAGGGTCCCAAATTTGGCAAGCTGGATCCGGCCAAGCATCCCGAGCCGCCCAAGCCTACCCTTCCGCGAGCCGATGGAGCAGGGGTAAAGGGTGAATGGCCCTTGGCTACCTCCCAGGGCCTGCCCCATTACCTGGCCCAGAAAGCCAAGGAAGGCAAGGTGAAGGCGGGATTCATCCGCCATCATAACCCGGTGCGCAACTTCCCGGATCCGGAGCACATGATGACCGGCTACAAAGGGCTGGAACTGTTGGTGGTGTTTGAAACCCATCTGACGGAGACCGCCATGGCTGCCACCCATATTTTACCCGAGCCCAGCTTCCTGGAACGGGAGGAAGTGGTGGAAGGCCTGGCTGGCAAGAAACCTGCCGCCTGCCTGCGGCCACAGGTGGTGGCCAAGATCCACCCGGAAACCAGGAGCTTTGATGAAATCATCGTTGCGCTGGCCCATAAGCTGGGTATTGGCCAGTATTTCCAGTTCAGTTTGGAGGAATTGAACCGCGCTCGCCTGGCCCCACTGGGTATTACCCTGGAGGAGTTACGGCAAAAGGGTACCTTTATCGGCGAGGAGGTTCCCGTACCAGAGGTACCGGAATTTAAAACCCCTTCCGGCAAGGTGGAATTCTATGTGGCTAAGTTTGCAGAAAACGGCCATTCACCCGTGCCGGTATGGGAGGCTCCCCTGGTATCGCCCGATCCGGGCAACCCCAGGAGTTTCCGCCTGATCCACGGGAAACAGGGGTACCATTCCCACACCGCTACCGCCAATATACCCTATTTGCTGCAAATCACCAAGGATCACGATGCCGAAAGATTATGGCTAAATGCCAGCCGTGCGGCAGCCCTGGGCATCAAGGATGGCGATCTGGTACTGGTGAAATCCGCCCTGGCCAGTGGCAAGGTGCGGGTGAAGGTGACGGAAAGGCTGCACCCCGATGCCGCCTATCTGCCTTCCGGGTACGGCAGTTTTTCGCCATATCTGCCCAATGCCAGGGGCTTTGGCTTAAACCAGAATGACTTTACACCATATATGATGGAACCTCTAAACGGCCACGCCATGATGATGGAGGTCATTGTGGAGGTTCAAAAGGCTTAGAAAGGGTGACGGTTTTGGAAAGGACGGACCGGGCCAGGGCCAGCATTTACAATTTGCTGGCGGAGCTGTTGATGCCCCCCACTGCGGAAAACTGGGAAGAACTGACCTCGCCGGGTACGGCGGAGTGGCTACAGAGCGAGCTGGCGGAGTTGGGCTGTAATCTTCCTTTACCAGCCATGGTGGGCGGTGAGCAGTTGGATCTTGCTGCGGCAGGCGATGCCTATTATCACAGCCTGGCCCATCCCCTGGGTCAGTCCGCCCTGCCCATTGAATCCATCTACAAACCATGGACCACCGATCCTTCCTGTGAGTTAAGCATCGCCAGCGAAAAGGGTTATCTGGGGGGGGATGCCAGCGCTCACCTGGCGGATATTTACAAGGCCCTGGATTTGGCCATTCCGCCGGAATACAGTCATGCTCCCGATCACCTCGGCTTGGAGTTATCCCTGATGGCCCTGTTGGTGGAGAATGGCAGCAGGGAGCAACAGTCCCTGTTCCTCTCCCAGCACCTGGACTGGCTGCCGGACCTTTTAGAGGCGGCGGATGCCAGGGGTATCCATTCCCTTTACCGGGATCTGCTGGTGTTTGCCCGTGATTTCATTGCCTGGGACAGGGTAAACCTGGCAGAATAGATGGGTCTGAATCCCCCGGTTCGCCGGGGGATTTCTATTACAATCCGCCCAGAGGACTCCCGCCTCTACAGGCGGGTGATGAATGGGCAGCCAGGCGGAAGCCCGGCATTATTGTTGCAATTTGCTAAAAGTTACTGGAAAATACAATGAATAACTAATATTTTTCATCTGGCCAGCCGTGTTTTTTTTTGTAGCAGGGAGAGGAGTTATGCTTTCAGTGCAGAATCATCATTATAACATTTATATAACATCTTCCGCTATTTTGTAGAGAAAGGTCGAGTTGGGATGCAACAGGGGATATCACCGGCCTTCCGCCGCCGCCGCTGGCTCATCTGGCTGGCCCTGGCGGGAGCATACTTTTTCGGTCAGTTTCACCGGGTTTCCTTGAACGTAATGGTAGACCAGATTGTACGGGACTTTAATCTATGGGATGCTGCAGCCGTCGGGGGTCTGGCCGCAGCATATTTTTACGCCTATGCTGCAGTGCAGATTCCGACCGGTTTTATGCTGGATTCCTGGGGGGCGCGCCGTACCCTATTGCTGGGCATGGTCCTGGCCAGTACCGGGACCATGGTGTTCAGCGCCACCGGCTCCATAGCGGCCATGCACCTGGCCCGGTTGGCCATTGGTGCCGGCATGGGCGTGATTTTTGTGTCCGCAGCCAAAATTTTTGCCGCATGGTACCGCACCGATGAGTTCAGCACCACCATCGGCCTGTTTCTTTTTGCCGGTAATCTGGGGGCTATCCTGGGCACTGCCCCCCTGGCATGGGGGGTTAGCCTGATGGGCTGGCGGATGGCCTACCTTCTGGCGGGAATAGCCACCTTAATGGTTGTGGTGTACTGCTGGGTGATGGTGCGTAATGAGCCACGGGAAGCGGGGTGGGAAATCAGCTTTTCCGGCAATGGTTCCGGTACCAGGTTGTCCCTTTCCGCCATGTTCCGCCATTTGGGCAGGGCGCTGTGGAACCCCGCCACCTGGCCCCCGGTCATCGCCGGCGGGGGAATCTATGGCACCCTGATGGCCGTTGCCGGAGTCTGGGGCATCCCCTATCTGATGCAGGTTTATAACTTGAGCCGGCCCACAGCGGCCAGCTTTATGCTGATGATTTCCTTAGGATTGGCTGCCGGTTCACCCCTTGTGGGATACATTTCCGACCGGATGCGATCCCGCAAAATCCCCTATCTGGCTACGGCACTGATCTATGTACTGGTCTGGGTGGTCCTGGTGTTTTGGAATGGCGGCCGGCCACCATTGGCGTCCCTTTATTTGCTGTATTTCTGTCTGGGCTTTTTCTCTTCCGCCACCCTTTTATCCCCGGTTATTGTGAAGGAGGTCAACAACCCCGAAGGCACCGGTGTGGTGGTCAGTGTCGGCAATATGGGTGGTTTTTTGGGTACCACTGTCATGCAAATGGTGCTTGGGGTGGCTTTGGACTTGGGGTGGCGCGGGCAGGTGGTCGGGGGCGTAAAGATTTACCCCCCGGAGGCATTTCAAATGGCCTTTGCCGTTTGCGCCCTGGTAGCCCTTGTTTCGGCAATAGTGTTGTTGTTGAGCAGGGAAACCCGTTGTGAGAACATTTACCCGATCAGGTAATTAACTGCATATTCCAACCTTCCGGGACAAACAATATGACCGGAGGTGAAGAACATGCGGATGGAACAGTTCCCCAAGGAACTGGCTGAGCGGATTAGGGACGGGATGGCCCATGGCGTTACCGATGACCAAATGGTCAAGGGAATCGTCAGCCTGGGCAATCTCCTGGGGCGGTTCGTCAAGCCTGACACGCCGGAAGAAGCCCTGCTGAAGGAAATGTGGGACGTTGCGGATGAAAATGAAAAATACACCATGGCAAACCTTGTCCTGCGTTTGGGCAAAAAATACGCGCACTAAACCAATGAAAACTAACCACCCGGGTGGCGGACCAAGCGGTCCGCCTGTATTTTTTTACCAAGCAGGAACCCTGCCGGTTGCCGCGAATTACCTCTTAACAATAGGCTGGTTGAACCGGTCGGGAGAGGGGGGAGCAATGGTGAAGGCATGGAACATCCGTACGGTTTATCTCTACCTCGTCAGTTTTGTTACCCTGATTATGTTGATTGTGGGTACCGTTAATCTTATCAGGGCTGGGGTGGATTTTTTCTATCCCGATCCCGGTTATTATCCCGGTCCGGTGGAATTGAAGATGCGGTATGAAAACCAAAAAGTAGAGCCGGAAGTGATTGAAGAGCAGGTAAAACTGGAAGTGGAGCGGGAACAGCAGCGGCAGAAACACTGGCGCATCAAGCGGCTGGCGGAAAGTTTCGCCATGCTGGTAGTGGCGGCGCCAATCTACCTGTACCACTGGCGGCGGATCCAGATCGAAAATGCCAACCCGGCACCTTAAGCAGTGAACTGTCCCGCCGGAAGCGAATTTCTCCTTTAAATGTGCAGCAGCAGTACCGGACATCCCGGCCATAGTCTACGCTAAAATTGAACCTCCATCATAAACAAAGAAGCAGGCGTGTCATTGGTAGCACGCCTGCTTCTTTTAGATGCTCACAAGGTAAACGCCCATTAGTGCTGCGGCCAGTACAGGGGGAGTGATGATAATCCCTACTTTGAAATAGTATACCCAGGAGATCGTAATCCCCTTTTGGCGTAGAATGTGCAGCCACATCAGAGTGGCCAGAGAGCCGATGGGTGTAAGTTTGGGGCCGATGGCATTGCCCACCACACTGGCCAGGGCCACCGTTTCCTGCACCGGACTTTGCATGGCCGCCACAGAAAGGGAACTGGTCATGGCCGACGGCAGGTTGTTCATAAAGGCTGCCATTACCGCGAAAATGGTTCCTGCGTACAGCGATCCCTTTAAATGGCTATCACCAATGATGTCATTTAGTAGCATCGTTAGACTACTTGTTAGCCCCGCGCTGCCCATGCCGTAAACAACCAGGTACATACCGAGGGCAAAGGCTACAATGGGCCAAGGGGCTTCTTTTACAACACGGCGGGTATCAATGGTACCACGGTAAATGGCCGCTGCCAGCAGGACCAGGGCGCCTAGGGCCGCTACCAAGGAGACTGGCACATGGTAGAAGGAACCAATAAAGTATCCGATAACCACTAATCCTAGTACGCCGAGGCCGAACTGGCAGAGCCACCGGTCCCGCACACCAGACATCGGTGTCGGGATACGGTCCTGATCAAAGGAGACGGGGATATCGTGGCGGAAAAACAACCGGAGGATGATTGCACTGGCCAATATCGCCAGCAGGCCGGGGAACCACATCTTGGCCACATAATCGGAAAACCCAAGTCCCAGGTAATCTGCCGTAAGAATGTTGACCAGGTTGCTCACCACCAGTGGTGTGCTGGCAGTGTCCGCGATAAAGCCACAGGCTATCAGGTATGGCATGGCAGCACGCTGATTCCATCCAAGTCCGTTTACCATGCCAAGAATAATGGGTGTCAAAATGAGCACGGTGCCGTCATTATTGAAAAAGATGGTGATTAGACTTCCAAGAATCACCACAACAAAAAACAACCTTAAACCGCATCCCCTGCACCTGCTGGCCAGGGCAAAGGCAGCCCAATTAAAAAAACCGGCCTGGTCCAGCACTGCCGAAATAAGCATGATGGCAATCAGGGCAAAGGTGGCATTCCACACCATTTTCCCTACAAACCAGAAATCGTGCCATGTGACGATCCCAGATGCCAGGGCAATCCCTGCACCGACTAGAGCGGGGATTGACTCGTTAACCTGGCGGGGCCGCCAGATCACAAAAAGGAGGGTAAACAGAAAGATGCCCGGAGCTAGTAGGGTTGTCATGATCATCCCCCAAATGCGGTTGCAGGACTAACAGAAACAATTCTAGCACCGGGTGGGGGTTTTGCCTAGAGGGGAGGGTAAGCAGGAATTTGGGCACCCTGCTCCGAAATATAACTGATTATTGGTCGAAACTAGACCCGACGAGATGGAGGAAGGCAGACTTGGACAAGGTACAGTTACTGGCAGGTGCCCGGAGCGCCCTACCCATTATTATGGGGTATCTTCCCCTGGGATTTGCCTACGGGGTGCTGGCCCGTAGTATAGGACTCACTGTGCTGGAAACGGTGGCCATGTCGGTAATCGTTTACGCCGGTTCTTCCCAGTTCATCGCCGTGGGACTGCTGGCAGCGCAGGCGTCACCCCTGACCATCATTTTTACCACCTTTCTGGTAAACTTGCGCCATTTACTGATGAGTGCTTCACTGGTTCCCTATCTACGTGGAGTGTCTCAGCCCTTATTGGCCCTGATTGCCTATGAACTGACGGACGAATCCTTTGCCGTAGCTACCACCTATTACCAGGAACATCAGGCCAGCCCCTATTTTCAGTTAGGGCTCAACTTTACCGCCCAGGTGGCCTGGGTAACCAGTTCACTGGTGGGAGCCACGGTGGGAAATCTCATTGAGGAGCCGGCCCGGTACGGCTTGGATTTTGCACTACCAGCCATGTTTGTGGCATTATTGGTGATGCAGCTGAAAAACAAGGGGGCGTGGCTGGTTGCGGCAGTGGGCGGCGGTTTGGCTGCGGTCATTGGTGCCAGTGTTCCGGGTAACTGGCACATTATGATTGCCACAGTTGTTGCGGCAACCCTGGGGGTGGTGAGCGAGAAATGGATCCCAAAATCCTAGCGCTGTTTCTGGGGATGGGGTTGGTAACCTACCTGCCGCGGATGCTGCCCCTGGTATTCCTTAGCCGGCGTCCCATCCCGGACTTGGTATTACGCTGGTTGCGCTACGTACCACCGGCGGTGCTGGCCGCCCTGTTAGTCCCCGAGCTGCTTTTGCAGGGTGGAGAGTGGCATTTTTCCTTCGGCAATGCTTATTTGGTTGCTGCCCTACCTACCTTTTTGGTAGCCCTCTGGTTCCGGCATATGGTATTAACTGTGGCCGCCGGGATGGTTTTGGTGGTCATCCTGCGGGGGCTGCTCTAGCTAATTTGGGAAATCTAAGCTGTTAACGCCCTGGGTATACCCGTGGTATTTTGCGGGAAGGAAGGAGGGACCGGCCATGGAATGGAATCAGGAAGCCCGGGCCAGGCTGGAAAGGGTGCCTTTCTTTATCCGGAAAAAGGTTAAACAACAGATTGAGGAATATGTGCAAAGGTGCGGCAGGCAGGTGGTGACCAGTGAGGATGTGACCGCTGCCAGGCAGGCCCTTGCAGGAGGGATGACCGATGTCAGTGCGGCTGGAACAACTGCACCTGGCAGTCTGCATGGGGCCGTCGGCCGCCCACAGGATGCTGGAGAGGTAGTGCCGCTGAAAACCTCTGCTGGCAGTCTGTCCGGTGAGCAGTTGGCCCACATCGAGCGGTTAGTGGAAAAGGGTGTCACTATGGAAGGGTTGAGGACCCGCTTTCATGAGGTCAAGTTGTGCGGTGGGGCGGCTGGCTGTCCCTTGACTCTAGTGGATGACAAAAGAATTGGCCAGGCCCTGGCGGAAATAATTGACCATACCGGGCTGGACAGTCATCTGGCCGGTGAAATTGATGGGCCGGTGCTTTTCCACCACCGGTTCCGCATCGCCCTGGCGGGCTGTCCCAACTCCTGTTCCCAGCCCCAGATTGTGGACCTTGGCATTGTGGGACAGTCCCGTCCGGGCAGGGGAGAGGGGCAGTGCACGGGGTGCAACCTCTGTGTGGAGACCTGTGCTGAAAAGGCCATCGTGATCACCGATGACGGCCCGGTATTTGACTATGACCGCTGCCTGAACTGTGGCGACTGCACCCGGGTATGTCCCGTGGAAGCCATCCGGGAGGAACAGGCGGGTTTCAAGCTGATGGCTGGCGGCAAACTGGGGAGACACCCGCGCCTGGCGGGAGTGGTAATGGAAATGACCGGCGAAGGTGAGATGCTTGCCGCCGTGGAAAGGGCCATCAAAGCTTACATGGAACATGGCCTGGACGGGGAAAGGTTTGCAGCCATGGTGGAACGGCTGGGAATTGACTGGATCTGTTCAGTTATGGAGGAACCCCACTCTGAATGAATTATCCTCAGCTAAAAATCCGGATGGTGCGGTACAGGTTGTCCCTTTGTACCGGGGTGTAACCGGCGTCCCGGATGGCCCCAATCATTTCATCCATGGTGGTATGATAGGTGGCCCCTGCAGCCCGGACCACGTTTTCTTCCAGCATGGTGCTGCCCAGATCGTTAGCCCCAAAGGCCAATGCGATCTGGGCTATTTTTGTCCCCTGGGTCACCCAGGAGGCCTGTAAATTCTGGATGTTGTCCAGGAAAAGACGAGATAATGCCATGGTGCGCAGGTATTCCTGGGAGGAGGCAGCAATACCGCCCAGGGCGGTGTTGCCTGGCTGGAAGCTCCATGGAATAAAGGCGGTGAAGCCACCTGTGCGGTCCTGCACCTGGCGGATGGCTTCAAGATGTGCAATCCGTTCTTCCCATGTTTCCGCATGGCCAAACATCATGGTGGCGGAGGAGCGCAGCCCCTGCCGGTGGGCTTCCGCCATGATGGCAAGCCAATCACCCGCCGAAACCTTGCGGGGGCTAATGTACTGCCTTACCCGGTCCACCAGGATTTCCGCGCCGCCGCCGGCAATGGAATCCAGTCCGGCCGCCGCCAGCCGCCGGATCACTTCACTGCTGGGCAGGTTTTCCCGTTGGGACAGGTAGTGTATCTCCACCGGAGAAAGACTGTGCAGGATAATGGGAAATTCCTGCTTGATGGCCCGGAATAGTTTTTCAAACCAATCCAGTCCCAGGTCAGGGTGCAGGCCACCCTGCATCAGAATCTGGGTGCCGCCCTGGGCCAAAGTTTCCCGGATTTTCTGAAAGATTTCTTCCCTAGTTAACACATAGCCCTCCGGGTGGCCCGGGGGACAAAAAAAAGCGCAGAACCGGCAGCCGGTCACACAAACATTGGTATAATTGATGTTCCGGTCGATGACAAAGGTCACTGTCCTTTGGGGGTGTAAACGAATGCGGACTTGGTTGGCGGCCCAACCCAGTTCCAGCAGGGACGCTTGCTCTGCCAGGACCGCCGCATCCCTAGGAGTAAGCCGCTCGCCGGCGATGGCTTTGCTGAGTATAGAGTGGTACACCAGGTTCCCTCCAGATTTCCAAGTTTACCGGCTCTGGCAGCAGGCCAATTTCCCAGGCAGACCGGTAGAAATGGAGCAGTCCGGCCTGATGCCTGGCTGTCAGGTTGAATTGTAGCAGTTTAAAATATCGTTCCAAAAGGTGGTAACCTAACCCCGTATCCTGCTGAGCCCGTCTGATCACCTGGGTCTGATGACTTTCTCCCCAGGAGCGGGAGTTGGTGATGTCCGACAGGATGGCCGATACATGGTCCGGATGAGCCCCGGCAAACTCCCGGCGGGCCACCCACAGGGCAAAGACCATGGCATGGCCGGTATGTTTTTTCCATTCTGCTGCCAGATCATATACGTAATAACCGGGCTGGGGTCGGTACAGTAGCGCTTCATCGCCAATGATGAGACCGGCGGCAGCGTCTGCCAGCGGGTCCTGCCCAGCTTTCCGCGCCACATAGGTTGCAGATAGGCCAAGGTATTTCTGCAGCAGAATCTTTAACAGTACAATACTTGTGGCGGAGTAGGGCGTCAGGGCAATGGTCTGCCCACCCAGTTTGGTAATGGGAATTTTACTTACCAAAAGCACGCTCATTACTTCCCCGTCAGCAGAGATGGACAGGTCCGGCAGAGCGACACATATCTCCTTGTGCCTGGCGTAGGCGATGGAGGACACCGGGGTGATGTCCAGTTCCCCTTCCACCAGCATCCGGTTCAACTGGCTGGGGGGGTGGGCTTTAATCACCGCTGAGGTCTGATATGGACCGTTTTCCAGGCCGTCGTAAAGGGGGTTGCAGTTTATAAACGACACTCTTCCCAGCCTTGGGCTGCTCACAAGCCCACCTCCAAATAAATACCGTAACCTTGCGAAATACCATAGACTTAGAAGTTGTCCCTCACAACCCGGTATAGGGTATCACGTTCCACCGGTATACGGCCCGCCTCCCGGATCATGCGCAGGAATTCCTCCGGCGGCTGGTACTGGGCAGTCTGGGCACCCGCTTCGTGGGCGATCCGTTCCTCCCTGATCGTACCGTCCAGGTCATCAACGCCAAAGCTCAGGGCAATTTGGGCGACCTTTGGGGTTACCATAATCCAGAAGGCCTTAATGTGGTCAAAGTTGTCCAGCATCAAGCGGCCGATGGCCAGTGCTTTCAGGTCTGCAAAACCCGTGGTTTTGGTTGCGCCTGGCAGCAGGGTTTCCGCCAGAACGGTGTTCTGAGGATGGAAGGCCAGGGGAATAAAGGTCAAAAACCCGCCGGTCCTGTCCTGCAGTTCCCGCAGCTTAATTAGGTGGTCAACCCGGTCCGCTGTTGTTTCGATATGGCCGTACAGCATGGTGGCATTGGTGCGGAACCCCAACCGGTGGGCTATTTCATGCACCTCCAGCCAGCGATCCCCGCTCACCTTTTTATCACAGATCTTCTGGCGGATGGCGGGGTTAAATATTTCCGCCCCCCCGCCCGGCAGGGAACCCAAACCGGCCTCCTTGAGTTCTAACAGTACTTCCTCCACCGGCTTGCCGGACAGCTCACTTAAAAAGTCAATTTCCACTGCGTCATAGGCCTGTAGGTGCACATCCGGCAGCACCTCCCGCACTGTCCGCAGGACGTCCACATAATAGCTGTAGGGCAGGTTGTCGTTCAGACCGCCCACAATATGTACCTCTGTCACCCCGAAAGCCCCAGCTTCCCGGGCCCGCTGGGCCACCTGTTCCAGCGAAAGGGTATAAGCCTTGGCATCATCGGGTTTCTTACCAAAGGCACATAACTGGCACAGGTTTTTGCACACATTGGTGGGGTTGATATGGGCGTTGTTGATGAAATAAACCCGGTCACCAACCTTTCGCTGCCGCACCACGTCTGCCAGCATGCCGATGGCAATCAAGTTCGGCGACTCCCACAGGCGGATACCGTCTTCCCGGCTCAGCCGCTCTCCAGCAAAAACTTTCTCTGCAATATCGTTTAATGCACTGTTCCTTAACGCATGAGTCATCCAATCTGCATTACTGGTCAACGGGTACGCCTCCCTTAGTGGCCGGTCCAACACCAGCCGCACCGATGTTTTCCTGCCGTAGCAAGATGGGTTTGCCGGGTGTTTATCATCACCTTCCCGCCTCTTTATTCGGTAAAGCCCAGGCCACGCAAGTTATAGGCGGATAGGGTTTCTACTACGTGATGTAAAGGTACCGGAGACTCCTGCTGCAGCCAGTCGGAAAAGGTATGGTAAAAGGTACCCACAAAAGCGACAGCTGCCAAATGAATATCCTGGGCGGGGATTTCACCAGCTTCAATTGCTTCCGCCAAATCCGCCTCCACCAGTTGGACAAGCCGATTTGTAAGGTCAGCCAAATGGACGCCCACCTTCGGTACTCTGTCGTTACTGGGGGTCATCACCAGGCGGGCCAGGTCCCGATGCTTGCCGAGGGTTTGGAGGGCAGCAGCCATGGATGCTTTTAACTTATCCCGCCGGTTATTAGCCTTTTGCCTTTCCCGCACAATTTCTTGCAGGACAGTTTCATAAACTTCATCTATAATTGCATTGAATAACGCTTCTTTGTTACGAAGATAAAGGTAAACCGTTCCGGTAGCCACTCCGGCCCGACGCGCAATTTCTTTGATGGAGGTACCCTCGTAACCGTGTTCGGTAAATACCTCCTTGGCAGCGTTAATAATAGCCCGCTGCTTGGCAGATAGTTTTTCTTTAACTTTATCAGATCGCTGGTAGGCCATGAAGCAAAATACTCCTTGAAGTAATTTCTGAATGAAGTTCATTTCTTAGTCAATTTTATCAGCGAGCTTTATGGCGGTCAATAAACAATGAACGCTATTCATAAATTAAATAACAGATATTGGCGCCAATTTGGGCTTGCATTTTCAAAGCGGTTGTGGCATAATAACTCCTGCGTGGGGGCATAGCTCAGCTGGGAGAGCGCTTGAATGGCATTCAAGAGGTCAGCGGTTCGATCCCGCTTGTCTCCACCAAATATGTTAATGAGGCCGCGTGCCACATGCACGCGGATTTATTTTGCGGGTCGTAGTCGGTAGGCGGTGCACCACACCGCTTATACCAGGTGCGATTCCTGGAACCCGCTCCAAACACGTACTATATTAAGACCTCGGATTTTGTTCAGGGGTCTTTTTATTTAACTTTACCGATCACCTACCCGTGTTCGCTTCGATGCCTACCTTAATAAGTACGTTTGGCTGTATACTTCAATGGTTAGCCAAATCAAATGGCAAGCATAGAAAAAATGGCATTGAAGCAGGTGTTTGCCTTTTCAAATAGAAAAGATCCACAGCTTTCCGTTAAACAGCCGTGAATTATAATCTTTATCTGAATCTGCTGGCAAAAGAGGAGAAGTACCAGGCCGTAATCAATGGGTGTTGCCCACCGAAAAAAGAAGTATT
>DDKM01000004.1 GCA_002339345.1 Firmicutes bacterium UBA2598
AAGACTTAGCCGATAATTTTAGTGGATGAATCTTATCGGATGGTCCATACCCACAGTTAGTAGGAGGTTAGGCAAATCCCTGAAACTGGAGGAAACAAAATAACTATGCCGTTCCTGACACAAATATACTTCTAGAAAATATAAACATAAAACAGCTAGCTATACTCAAGTAGAGATTGGGAGCGACCTTAAGCTAGAACACTTGGATCTGTTCCTTAAGGCGGTTGACAACACAGTGGAAAGACTATTGAGAATAACTTAGAAGAAACTAAGCGGGACAACGGACAAAATCACAAGGAGTCCTTAATACTACAGCGTAAGTTCGTTGGTTAAAATCAGTCTATCCTTGATCCAACAGCGCCAGCGCCTTTTTCCGGTGCGATTTGTAGGCGACGGCGTTACGTCGCAAATAGTAGTTCACTTCCGCCAGGGCTTGGCGAATCCGTGAGGGGTCTCGGGTTAAGACCGCTCCGATCAGGCGAAAGGCCTGCGGCATGGTAAGAACAGGTGTTTTTGTTAAACCGCATCCTGACTTCAGTGAGAAAGAGGTGGGCAATAAACACAAAAAGCATGTGTCGGTGCCAGGCATTCCACGAACGCGCCTCGCAATGGCCTATCCCCAGGTAACTCTTGCACTCCTCGAAACACTGCTCAATGGGCCAGCGCAAGGTGGCCGCGCCGATTAATCCCATGTTGCGAAAATGAATCGAGCTGCCTGCTGAAAGATAACGAGACCAAGGTGATGATACCTCGGCAGGTCTTTACCCCGCGTTTAGAAGATCATGGCTGAGACTGCCCTGGAGCACGTAATCGTGGTGAGCTATGCCGATTATCCCTCTTTCAACGCCCACTCTACCGGTGCCTACCCAGTTAACTTCAACCGCGAAAGTAAGGGGCTGTGCCATCAAATTAGAAAGAAAACCGCGTGCCCGAAGGAGGAGGACGACGGCGTGGTACCCGATAGAAACAGAAAACGCGCCCTAGCCGCACTGCTGGGCACTGTATTGATTTGGAGTTCCACCTACGTTTCCACCAAGCAGGCCCTGACCCAGGTGCCCCCGCTTACCCTGGCCTTTATGCGGTTTGCCCTGGCCAGCCTGGTGCTCCTCCCGGTAACCGCCACGCTCGCCACTACCGTCTACGGCATGATCTTTTTACTGCCCTTTGTGGTGGTGGAAGTATGGGGTTTTGCACCCCACCTGAGCCTGTTGACCATCGCCAACGTGCTCTACCTGGGCGTCGTGGCCTCGGCCCTGCCGATCTTCCTGTGGAACTACGCCCTCAAGTACTACGACGCATTTGAAGCCGGTTTGTACACCAACCTGGTGCCGGTGGTGTCGGTGATGAGCGCGGTGGCGCTGCTGGGGGAACGCGTCAGCACTGGTCAGCTCCTGGCGGGCGGGGTGGTGATCCTGGGAGTGGTCCTGGCCAGCAGCGGCGGGTTCCGCCGAAACCGTCAGCCATTTCGCATGGAGCGGGGCTGAAAACCGAAGGACCGCGGCACGCTGTCCGGGTCGGTAATGTTGTTAAGTTCCATCTGCTTTAATTCCACCGAGGTAACCGACGGGTCGGCCAGCAGCCGCTCCATCACCGGGACCACCAATCGGAGCAGAGCCATGGGTACCGGTACCTTGACCCGCTTCAAGCCCTGGTCCTTCAGCACTATGTCCAGCATCTCCCCGTAGGTCAACTGCTCCGGCCCCCCCAGTTCGTATACGCGGCCCACAGTTTGCGAGTGGCCCAGGGCATCGACCACGCAGCGGGCCACGTCTTTGGCCGCAATCGGCTGAAACTTGGCCCGGCTGGCCGGAACTGGAGCCAGGGGTGGGGGTGCCAGGCGCAGCGACTGCAGCATGCGGTCAAAGAAGCCAAAACCCTCCCCGTAAATGACGGAAGGCCGGAAAATGGTCCACTCCAGGCTGCTTTGCATGACAGCCTGTTCGGCCAGCCACTTGGAATGGGCATACCGGTAAGCCGGGGTTTCCTGCACTCCCAAAGCGCTCATGTGGATAAACCGCCGGCAGCCGGTCGCTTCGGCGGCCCGCACCACGTTCCTGGTTCCTTCCACGTTGATCCGGTCAAAGGTGGCTCCACCCCTTTCCCGGATTACCGCCACCAGGTGTACCACCGCCGCGGCACCCCGGCAGGCATCTACCAGCGAGCCGGGGTCCATCACGTCCCCCAGCCACAATTCAGGGGCCGGCCCTACCAGCGATCGAGCCCGCTCAGGGTCCCGCACCAGGCAGCGCACCGGATAACCATGTTGCAACAGGGCCCGTACCACGTACCGGCCCACCAGTCCCGTACTCCCTGTCACCAGGATCACGGCCTGTCAGCTCCTTTCGTCCCGTTCCCCGTCAGGCCCCCGTTCAACAAGGTAAGGGCCGTCTCCGCTACTCCTTTCAATTGGGCCGGGGTTAAGCTCAAGGCCGCCCGCACTAACCCATCCAGAACGCCGTAGAATTCCTGTAGCGCCGCCAGCCGCCGCAAGGCGAACTCCCGTTCCGGCGAAGACGGGGCTACTTCAGCGAAGCGCCTGCTCTCATCCACCAACTTAAAAGAGAAGTCGAACTCCGGTTTCTGTCGCTGGGCCAGTACATTATGAGCAATTTGCCAGAAGTCGGTCTCCGCCTCAAAGTAGACCCTGCGGTCCCCCTTTTGCCACGTGCGCCGCACCATCCCCAGCCGCTCCAACTGTCGGATGGCAATGCTGACGTTACCTTTAGTTACCCGCAGGAGCCTGGCCACCTCCTCCAGGGGTACCGGCCCAGGGCTCAGGTACAGGGCCGCGTACATTTCCCCCGCCGTTTTCCCCAGCCCCCAGAAGGCGCTCTGCCGGCCAAGGGCCTGTATGAGAGCATCCCGGGCCGCGTTCAACTCTTCACCCGCCGCGCCAATTCCCTTGCTCAATACCATCACCTTTTGTCGTTTAATATCTTCTAAACGTATTATAACCATTAACCTAATTTCGCGCAAGCTCCGGCGCGGTGTTTGTCAAGATAGTTGT
>DDKM01000019.1 GCA_002339345.1 Firmicutes bacterium UBA2598
TTGACATTTTACCGTGGGTCTTAGAGTAAACCTAACCGTTATGCCGGAACAAGGTGTGCGGCACATTTTACCTCATTGGACAGCACACCAATACCCTCAACCTCGATTTCGATTCGGTCACCTTCCTGCAGAGTGAAGTCATCGGGGGGTACAATACAGGTTCCAGTCAGTAAAATATTACCGTCAAAAATCACATTATCCCGCCCTAAAAAGGAAACCAATTCGGTAAACTGGCGCTTTAGCTGCCCGGTATTGGCCAACCCCTCAAAGACCTTCTCCCCTAACCGAAAAATGCGGCAGGTAATGGCGAAATTATAGGGGTTTTCTACCGTCTCCGCCAGTCGTACCGCCGGACCAAAAGCACAGGAATTGCGCCAGATTTTAGCCTGGGTTAGGTACAGCGGGTTTTCCCCTTCGATGTCCCGGCAGCTCATATCATTGCCGATGGTATAGCCAATAATTTCGCTATCAGCAGATAATACCAGGCCCAGTTCTGGTTCAGGGATCTGCCACTGGGAATCGCTCCTAATACCTACAGCCTCATTAGGCCCAACTGCCCGTGCCCCTGTGGCCTTGAAGAAAATCTCCGGTCTCACTGCCTCGTATACTCTATCATAAACTGTAAGGCTATGGGCATCCCGGTCCTTGGTTTCGTAATTCCGGGCTTCACGGCTGCGCTGATAAGTGACCCCAGCTGCCCAAACCTCGGGCGCTTCCACCGGTTTCAACAACCGTATGGATGAATAACCATAAGTTTTAGCTTTAGTGCGATAATCATGGGCATCAATCAAGGCGCTAGGTGTCGTGCCGTTTTCTTTTGCCGCCCGGTACAGGCTTTGGAGATCCCGGAATTTGTCCGCGTCTAGACCAGTCAAATCAAAAACGGTTTCCCCTTCCCATACACCCAGTCTAATACTATCCGTCAATGCATAGCGTACAATTTTCATTTTCTCCGATCCTCCCTTTTTCCCATAATAAGGACCATTTCACCATGTTCTGTACAGGTTGCCCAAGGCATCAAATTCCAGCGGGAATGGTTCCCCGGTGATCTCCAAATCTGCCCGGTCTAATGGCAAGTAGGTTTCGGAAATAAGGACGTGGCTCAGTTCCAAGGTATTTTTGATCCTCACAATCCTGGCCTTTTCCGGATCGACTCGGTTGCACGTTTTCACCGCTACCGCTATCGCTTCCTTTTCTGTATTGAAAAACATAGGGATTTTAGCGGCAATCAACACTGTAGAGGTCAGGGCGTTGGCATAGGTATAGGCAAAGTCAATCTTTTCTACCAGTTTCCTGGTGGTGACATCGGCCATCCCAATCCCCATGGCATTCCCATGGGTTTTTTCGGTCAAATCTAGGACCACTATGCGCTGGATGGGTGGGGCATCAAAACCTTCAGTCAAACCCGAGGGAGTACGGCCGATAATGTTTGGGTCCATGCCAGCCCCACTGATATCCTTGCCGATCTCATCTACAATCAAGACATCCATGGTGGGCAAAAGTAGCCGGGGCATAAAACCCTTAGCCTCGGCCAAGAGTTCCGGTTCCCGGATTAAAATCTCCTCTCCCAGTAGGATTTCGATTTTGGCCGTCTCGTCATAGGCGTTTTCCAATACCGCCAGCCCTATGGTAGGCGGTGTGTTAGCCAGAATGATAGCCCCCGCTTCCGGGATAATCTGGTGGAATCGGTCGAAACCCAGGGAATGCATAATGGTAGCGCCCCGGTGGTTACCTAACCCGATGACCACCATCTTCAAAAGACCACTTTCAATGGAGCCCTTGAAATCGGTATGGGGTTTAATCCTGTTAATTAAGAACACCACATCGGCTGCGGCGGCCGCCTGGTCATAGTAGAGGGGGTATCCGTTCCAGGTACCTACCTGTATTACCTCCATGGATGCACAAACCGGTACACCCACCTCTTCCTGGGTTATACCATAGGAGGCCAGGACCTTTTCCTGGCCTGCGGCAGTGGCGCCACCATGACTGCCCATGGCCGGTACGATGAATGGATGGGTGCCCAAAGCTTGTAACTCGTTAATTGTTGTTTTCACAATTTCTTTCAGATTGGCAATCCCACGGCTACCTACAGCAACGGCAACCCTAATACCAGGCCTTAGCAACCCCGTACCCGACAGTTTGGCAAACTCGCCACATACGGCCCCGGGGATATCGCCGATCCGGGTGGCGTTAAATTTTTGTCGAACGGGTACCAAACGGGGATATTTGAGGTCATACCCACCCTCCAGATTAATGGCCAAGTCTTTGATCATCTGGCACACCCCTAATCAATAAGCAGACCGCCATTGACATCCAGGATTTCTCCGGTGATGTACCTGGCTGCCGGTGAAGCAAGGAAAGCTATGGCATCCGCCACCTCTTCCGGTTTACCAAAACGCCCCAGGGGAATGGTTGTATTCAATCCCTGTTTGGTCTGGGGCGTCCAGTCGGCGGTCAGGTCAGTATCTATCGGGCCGGGAGCCACCGCGTTCACCCGGATCTGGTAGGGGGCAGCCAGTTTAGCCATGGACATGGTCAGACAGATGACCCCTGCCTTGGCTACCGCGTAGTGGGCGCCCACCGCAATCCCACCCACCTTGCCGGCGATAGATGCGATATTCACGATATTACCCCCCTCGCCCCGGTCAATCATCCGCCGGAGGGCTGCCTGGGAACATAGGAATGTCCCCTTTAGGTTTACGTCCAGCATGCGGTCCCACTCGCCAACGGTAATGTCCAAAAAGGGTACAATCTGGCAATATCCGGCGTTATTTACCAGGATGTCCAACCGGCCGTATGTCTGGTCAATAACCCCCATCACCTGTTGGATTTCCTCGGGTACCGCCACATTCAACCGGATACCTAGGGCTTCTCCGCCGGCTTCCTTGATCTGGTTAGCCGTAAGTAAGGCCTGGGTCTCATCCAGGTCGGCAATAATAACCCTAGCTCCTTCCCGAGCCATAATCTCTGCCGTCGCTCTGCCGATACCCCTGGCACCTCCGGTAATCAAGGCCACCTTGCCGTCAAACCGCATAAACCTCTAACTCCTTTCCGAGATAAACTTGACATTAAACACTTGGGCAAAACTGTCCACAATCTGTAAGGCTACCTTCTGGACGTCCATTTCTTTAGCCAGTTTTTGCGCCATTGAGGTGACCACCCGTTCTTTTATGCCACATGGATTGATCAGGGCAAAATGCTCCAGGTGTGGTTTAATGTTTAAGGCAAAACCATGCATGCTGACCCACCCCTTCGCACCAATGCCAATGGCTGCAATCTTGGCACCCTCCACCCAGACTCCCGTGAACCCGGCCATTCTTTCCCCCTGCAAACCGTTTATCCTTAAAACCCGAATTAATACTTCTTCCAACATCCACAGGTACCGGTGCAGATCTCTGTCGTACCGATCCAGGCGCAAAATTGGATACCCCACGATCTGCCCGGGACCATGATAAGTAACCCCTCCCCCCCTTGCCACCTCATAAACTTCAATTCCCAGCTGACACAACAACTCCCTATCCACCAAAATATCCATCGGGTTGCTGTTTCGCCCAATGGTTATTACTGGCGGGTGTTCAACCAGGACTAGAGCCCCGGGGATCTGCCCCATTTGCACCTGTCCTACCAAGGCTGCCTGCCGCTGTAGGGCTTCCGGGTAGGCCAAGAAACCCCAATTGATTAAATAAATGGGGCTATACATGAATACCGTGTCCCAGTGCCACATGGGCGGCTTCCATGATTCCTTCGGACAGGGTGGGATGGGCATGTATGGTACTGCTGATTTCATGTACCGTTACTTCCGAGCGCATGGCTAGGGCCAGTTCTGCGATTAGGTCGGTAGCCCTGGGACCAATAATCTGGGCTCCCAAAATTTCACCGTACTGGGCATCACTGACGATCTTGATAAACCCCACTCCTTCACCCATGGCCAGGGCCTTACCACTGGCGTTGAAGGGGAATTTACCGATCTTAACCTCTTTACCCAGATTTCGCGCTTCCGCCGCCGTTAATCCGACCACGGCCACCTCCGGTGAAGTATAAATACAATTTGGAATTACCTGGTAATTCATTTTTTCGGCATGGCCCATGACGTTGGCAGCAGCAACCATGGCCTGGGCAGCAGCCACATGGGCCAGCATGCCCTTACCGGTAACATCCCCCACAGCATACACACCCTCAACCGAGGTTTCCATGTGGTCATCAACCAAGATGCCCTGGGGACCGGCCTTGATGCCAACCTGATGCAGGTTTAGACCGTCCATAAAGGGTCTGCGCCCTGTAGCATTGAGGATATGGGTGACCTGCAGCCTTTTCTCCCTTTCTCCCTGGACTACCTGCACTTCCACTAACCCCTGCCCGTTTTCAGCCAAGGAAACCGCACGGGCGCCGGTCAAGCATTCCACCCCTTTTTTCGCCAAGCTTTGTTGCAACACCTGGACAACTTCCCCATCGAGCATGGGTAAAATGGTTGGCTGCACTTCGATAATGGTAACCCTGGTTCCCAGGGCAGCAAAAATGGAAGCAAACTCTACCCCGATGGCTCCGCCACCGACTATGGCCAAGCTTTGCGGTATTTCCTGTAATTCCAGCATCTCATCACTGTTTAGGACCTTATTGGTATGGCAGGCCATCAAGGGCAGGGGAGCGGCAGCCGAACCTGTGGCGATGATGGTTTTGGCCGGTTCCACCACCTGGTCCGGTTGCCCCGGAACACTGATTCTCACCCTCCGGAGACCTGCTAACGCCCCTGTGCCATTAACCACCTTTACCTGGTGCTTTTGCATCAGATACCGAATACCTCCAACCAGTTGCGCTACCACCTGGTTTTTATGACGCATCATTCCCGCCAGGTCAGCCCTTACTTCGTCGACGTGCACTCCCCTGGCTGACCCTTCTTTAATGGCTTCCAGCAGTTCCGTGCTTTTCAAGAGGGCTTTGGTGGGGATGCAGCCGCGGTGCAGGCAGGTTCCCCCCAATTGCTCCTTTTCCACCAACACCACTTTAGCGCCAAGCTGGGCCACCCTGATGGCAGCCACATAGCCCCCTACCCCTCCGCCAATGATCACTACTTCATAAGCCATTTGCTGCTCCCCCTATCTGTTCAGGCCAGCAGTAATAACGGATTTTCCAACAGTCTCTTGATCTTTTGCAAAAACCGGGCTGCCGGGGCGCCGTCGATCACCCGGTGGTCGAAGGAAAGGCTCAATGTCACCACCGGGCAGGCCACAATCGCACCGTTCTTTACCACTGGCTTTTCCATAATCCGTCCCACCCCCAGGATGCCGGTTTCCGGGGGGTTAATGATGGGGGTAAAGGCATCAATCTCGTACATCCCCAGGTTGCTGACGGTAAAGGTTCCCCCCGTCATCTCCCCGGGCAACAACTTCCCCTTACGGGCCTTTTCCAGCAAGGATTTGACTATCACGGCGATTTCGGTGAGGGTCTTGGTGTGGGCATAATGGATCACCGGCACCACAAGGCCGTGATCCACCGCCGCCGCCAAACCAACATGCACTTCACTAAGCAGTTGGATGCTGTCGGCCTGTAAAGTGGCGTTCATCTCGGGGTGTTCTACCAACGCCCGGGCGACCACCTTCACCAGGATTTCCGAATAGGTCAAAGGCTTACCGGAAGCCTCCTCAACCACCGGCGAGAGCAGATGGTGCAGCTTAACAATTTCCGTCATATCGGCTTCGGTGGTCAGGGTAACATGGGGAGCCACCTGCTTGCTGTAACTCATCCGTTCGGCAATGATTTTCCGGATGCCAGCCATGGGTATGGATTTGGTCGACGGGGGTGGTATTACGGATTCCTCCTTAATCCTCAACGCCTCCATTACATCTGCCCTGGTGACTTTCCCATGTACACCCGTGCCGGTCACCTGGTTAAGGTTAATGCTACTTGCTGCCGCAACCCTGGCGGCCAGCGGGGTGGCCCGGATTGTCGGCGCAGCGTGCAGCACATCCCTGGCCACAATTCGCCCGCCCGGGCCGGTACCCACCAACTGATCTAGCGGAATCCCCTGTTCCTTGGCCAGTTTTTTGGCCCTGGGTGAGGCAAACACCCTGTCAGCTTTCGGTACGGGCGGCAGTACCTCCCCCGTGGGTGCGGCTACTTCCTCTCCAGGCTGCACTATCACCCCGATGGTAGCGGCCACCGGTGCCACCTGCCCGGCTCCTACCAGGATGCTGGCCAAAATACCGCTGGCCGGGCTCTCCACTACCAAGACCGCCTTGTCAGTCATCACTTCAAAAAGGGGTTGTCCTTTAACCACCTGGTCCCCTTCCCCCGCAAACCACTGGATGACGGTTCCTTCAGTCATGGTCAAGCCAAGGCTTGGCATGATCACATTGGTTGGCATGGAATGTTTTTCCTCCCTTTTGCATGCCTTTAGGCTTAAAGTATGGCTTTGACTGCAGCGATGATCTGTTCTGCCTGGGGCAGCACCTTATTCTCTAAATTGCCGTTATAGGGTATGGGGACATCCAGGCTGCCAACCCTTTGTACCGGCGCATCCAAATAGTCAAAAGCTTCCTCCATGACCAGTGCGGCAAGTTCGGCTCCCGCTCCACAACGTTTATGGCCTTCATGACAGACCACCACCCTACCGGTTTTTTGCGCCGAGGCAATAACGGTGGGCAGATCCAATGGCACCAGGGTACGCAGGTCGATGACCTCGACGCTTACCCCTTCGTTGGCCAATGCTTCAGCGGCCTGCAAGGCTTTTAGCAGGGTATAGGAATAGGAGACCAGGGTTACATCCTGTCCCTCCCGCATCACCAGCGCTTGTCCAAAGGGAACGGTGTAGTCGTGGGTAGGTACCATACCTTTAGTACCATACAGTAACTTGTGTTCCAAAAAGAGCACCGGGTTGTCGTCTCGGATGGCGGTTTTCAACAATCCTTTGGCATCCGCCGGAGTTGCCGGCACCACCACCTTTATCCCCGGCACATGCATAAACCAGGCCTCCAGGCTTTGGGAATGCTGGGCAGCGTTCCCTCTGCCCCCTCCCTGCTGGGTCCTGATCACCAGTGGTACCCGGGCCTTGCCCCCAAACATGTAACGCAACTTGGCTGCCTGGTTTACAATTTGGTCCATGGCAACCATCGTAAAATCTACATACATCAATTCCACCACCGGGCGGGTGTTGGCTACCGCCGCACCGATGGCTGCACCCACAAATCCTGCCTCTGAGATGGGTGTATTCCGCACCCTGTGGGGGCCAAACTCCTGAAACAGCCCCTTGGTGGCCCCAAAAATGCCTCCATGCAGGCCGATGTCTTCGCCCATCAGGAAAACATCCTGGTCCCTTTGCATTTCTTCCCTAAGAGCCTCAGTAATGGCCTGTAGATATGTGATCTCACGCATGACCCAGCCCCCCAAAATTAACAGCTGACAAAGACATCTTCATACAGGTTCTCTTCTTCAGGCTCCGGGCTATCCAGGGCAAAACGGCTGGCCTCCGCGATCTCCGCCTCCACTTCCCATTGGATCTGATCTAATACTTGAGGGCTGACCCCTCCCTTTTCCATTAAAAAGGTAGCGAAATTTTTAATGGGATCCCTGGTTTCCTTCCACTGACGGACCTCCTCCGGACTGCGGTAAACACAAGGGTCCCCCTTGTAATGGCCTTCATAACGATAGGTCTTACACTCAATAAGGGTCGGCCCTTGGCCCTCCCGGGCCCGCTGGACAGCGGTCCGGGCTGCCTGGTATACCTGTAGCACATCATTGCCATCCACCACCACGCCGGGGATATTGTAGGATTTGGCCCGCTCCGCCACATCAGTGACGGATAGGGCCTCCCGGGCAGGTACGGTGATGGCATAAAGATTATTTTCACACACATAAACAATAGGCAGTTTCCAAATGGCCGCCAGGTTAAGGGACTCATGCCAAACACCCTGGTTGGTGGCTCCATCGCCAAAAAAGGCTACCGCCACCTGGTCAGTACCCCGATACTGGGCGGCCAGGGCAGCCCCTGTGGCAATGGGCACCCCAGCGGCCACGATGCCGTTGGCCCCCAGGTTGCCGGTGTCCAGATCGGCAATGTGCATTGACCCGCCTTTTCCCTTACAGTAACCTGTAGCCTTGCCCAGCAGCTCAGCCATGGTGTAGTCCAGCCTCGCCCCTTTAGCCAGGCAATGACCATGCCCCCGGTGGGTGCTGGTGATGTAGTCTTCCAGTCTGAGGGCGCTGCATACACCCACCGCCACCGCCTCCTCGCCGATATAGAGGTGCATGGAGCCCCGGATGCGGCCCTGGGTAAAAAATTCGATGGCCTGTTCCTCGAAACGCCTGATGGTGAGCATCATTCGGTACATGTACAGTAACTGGTCCCTGGACAAGTCCACTGTATTAACCTCCCTACACCTCGGGAATCCCCAAGTCCGGTGCCCCCAGCTGGGACATGGAGGCTTCCGGATAGTATCTCCTGGCCAGATCTAGGCCCAACTTGGCCCGGCGGACCCGCTCCCTAGAGAGGGCCACCGCCGTCCCTTCCAGGTGGGTGCCGCTGGGATAGATATTGGGAGCGTTGCGCAGGCCAAACTTGATGTAAACCGGGGCAGCCACCCGAATTATCTCCGCTATTTCGTAATGACGGATAAAGCCGCCAAAATCATCAGGGACCTCCACGTAGATATCGATGGGGATGTCAATGGCGGCCCGAATGGTAGCCAGGCGAGCCAGGGTTAGGTCTCCCGGCACATTAAAGGTATTGGCGCCAATCTGTTCCATCAGCCTGATAGCCACCGGATTGGCCTGGCCCATCTGCACCGACACCTTAACTACCAGGTTGGCCGGCAGTTCACCTAACTTTTTCATTTCATTGACCAGGTAGAGCAGGCCCTCATCCGCCACCAGGATGCTGCGGATACCCAGTGTACAGGCCCGCTTCACATCCTCCAGGGCGTATACCAACTGGTCCATCCCCTGGAGGCGCACACCCAGGTTTCTGCCAGCGCCGGTTAAGGGCTGGGCATTGATATCCCAGTTACCCCGTGGCCCCACAAACAGGCTGACCTCCAAACGGTGTTCCTTACCCAGACGGGCCATCTCCAAAATCTCCTGGTCGGTTAACAACATAATGCCGGTCCCCTGGGAAACCCGTTGAATTTCCACCCCGTACTCCCGGCAGGCGTCCAGGACCGCCTTAAAGCAAGCGGGTCCCTCCACACTGGGGATTTCCACCCTGTACTGGGCGCCGTCCGCAAACCGCTTGGGGGAAGTGGGAAGATGGTGATATTCACCAGGGGGGAATCCCAGCCTGGACAAAAAATTCCGGGTTGCTTCCATGTTTATTCTCCTCGCCCTCCTTTAGGGATTGGGTATTAACAAGGCCTTGATGCCTTTGCCGGATGTGATTAAGGCAAAGGCCTGGGCCCAATCTTCCAGATTAAACAGGCCGTTGATCATGGGCTTCACCGCAATTTGGCCTGTGGCCAGCATGGCCAGGCTACGCTCCCAATCTGGAAACGTGGAACTGAAACAAAAGCGCACATCCGCACCCTTAAAAACTGCCCGCGACCAATCCACTGCTATCTTCTCCCCTTCCGGGATGCCAACCGCCAAGATTAATCCCTGGGGCCGGACCATCTGGATAGCCTGGTTGATGGTGGCCGCCACTCCTGCGGTTTCAACCACCACGTCTGCGCCTGCGCCACCACTAAGGTCTTGTATCAAAAGCAACGGATCTGCCAAAGAAGTATCCACCACGTGGTCAATACCCAGCTGGCCTGCCACCGCCAGGCGTGTGTCCCGGTCCCGTTCCGTGCCGGTAATCACCACTTTGCCACCACAGCTCCTGGCTATTTGGGCACAGAGCAGACCAATGGGGCCCGGACCCAGCACCACCACCAAGTCACCTGGTTGCACCCGGCCTTTACCCAGCACCGCCTGCACAGCGATGGCTGTCGGTTCCGCCAGGGCCGCTTCGGGAAAGGAAACACCAGCCGGAATGACGTGGAGCAGCTGACTGGGCATGACTATATACTCGGCAAAGGCCCCATCAATGCCCCAACCCGGTGCCCGTTTTTCTGGGCAAAGGTGCTGGCTGCCTGTACGACAGTAGCGGCAACGGCCGCACGCCCTAGTATGTAATTCCGCCACCACCCGGTCTCCCTTTGTCCAGCCCTGTACCTGGGAACCAAGGGCCGCAATCTCACCAGCGAATTCATGGCCCAGAATGACCGGAGGGTGATAGGGAAACTGGTCGTGGAAAATATGGATATCCGAACCACAAATCCCCGCTGCCTTTACCC
The DNA here is from genome assembly GCA_002339345.1 of Firmicutes bacterium UBA2598. GTDB lineage: Bacteria > Bacillota > PH28-bin88 > PH28-bin88 > PH28-bin88 > UBA2598. The sequence goes on from DDKM01000019.1 coordinate 10,263, forward strand.
TGATCAAGACCTCGCCCGGGGCAAGGGTGGGAGTGGGTACCTCCCTCAGTTCCACCAGACCCACACCTCTGCCCACTTTGACTAGACCTTTCAACTGGCGGCCACTCCTCCCCGTACCAGCGCCACCTTTGGCTGCACAGACGGGTTCACCAGCGACGTAGGGTATTTGCCCTGCAGCACCAGGGCCACCTGGAGGGCTGCCCGCCTTTGCATTTCTGCCTGGGAATGTTCAGAATAATAAGCCACATGCGGCGTGATCACCACGTTGGGCATGGCCAACAGAGGATTATCCGGCGCCGGCGGTTCTGAGACCATCACATCCAAACCGGCTCCGGCCAGCCATCCGCTCTGCAGGGCTTTAGCTAGGGCCTCCTCGTCAATAACAGGTCCCCTGGAGGTATTGATCAAAAAGGCAGAGGGTTTCATTAACCGTAGTTCCCGTGCACCTATCATGTTGTGGGTGGCTTCTGTCAAGGGGACATGCAAGGAAACCAAATCTGCCCGGGACAACAGCTCTTCCAGGCTGACCCCTTCCGCCCCGTACTCGGCAACCACCGCCGGCGGCACCCACGGGTCGTGGACCAGCAGTTGCAAGCCCAGTGCCCTTGTCCTGGCAGCCAGGGCCCTGGCAGTGGCCCCAAACCCCACCAGACCCAGATACTGGCCGCGCAGGCCGTAGACAGGGCGGATAGCCATGGGATCCCATGTCCCCTGTTTAACCATTCGGTTCATAAAAGGTACTTTGCGGGCACAGGCTAACAGCAGCGCCAGGGCGTGATCCGCCACTTCGTCGATACAATAATCGGGAATATTGGCCACACAAATCCCGTTTTCCGTAGCCGCTGCCACATCGATGTTGTTCACACCCATACCGTAACGTGCGATGACCCGACACTTGGGCAGAGCTGCCAGCACGTTCCGAGTGATGGGAAGATACTGGTTGATCAATCCGTCGGCATCAGTACAAACTGCCAGTAAATCCCCTTCGGATTTACAGTGGCCGACCACCACCTCCGCGCCGACCTCTGCCAGAACCTTCCGTTCGATGGCCACGTTGTCAAAGGTGCAATCGGTAATAACCACTTTATACTTCTTGGTCACGGGACCGTTCCTCCTTTTTTAACGGATGCCCCCAAATACCAGCCGCGGCAGCCACAGGGTAAGAGTAGGGAAGACGGTGATCAGGGTCAGGGCGATTAAGAGGGGAACATAAAATGGAATGCAACCCTTAATAATCCTGGTTAACGGTACACCGGTGGCCTTGTTGAGCACAAATAAAACGGCGCCGAAGGGAGGGGTCAAAAGGCCGATCATCAAATTAAAAACTATCACCAGCCCGAAGTGGATGGGATCGATGCCTACCATGGTCACCAGGGGCAATAGTACGGGGGTAAGGATGGAAAGGGCAGCGATGGTTTCTAGAAACATACCGACGATCAGCAGCAGAATGTTTATGATCAAAAGCACCATCAAGGGGTTGTCGGTAAATGCTAGCACCTGCTCGGCGAAAATGATGGGTAGGCGGCTGCGGATGATCATGAAAGCATAAGCGCTGGCCACCGAAACCAAAAGCAGGATCACCGCCGAATCAATGGCGGTCTGCTTGATGATTTCCCACAATTCTGCCCTGGTCAATTCCCGGTAGATGATCATGGCCAGAATCAGGGCATAGACCACCGCCACAGCAGCGGCTTCGGTGGGAGTAAAAAACCCGCTTAAGATACCGACAATGAGGATTACCGGAGTCCCCAGGGCCAGGAAACCCCTTTTAAAGGCCCGCACCACTTCCGCAAAGGTGTGTTTTATTCCCCGCGGGAAGTTGTAGATATGGGCATAAAAGGTGGCCATGAGCATCAGTATCAGGCCGATCATCACTCCCGGGAGGATTCCGCCCAATAGCACGCCCCCTACAGACACGTTGGCAATAATGGCGTAGATCACCAGGGGCACGCTGGGCGGGATAATGGGCCCGATGGTGGCCGAGGCGGCGGTAATACCCACACTCACTTCGTCCGAATACCCGCCGTCTTTCATGGCCTTGTACTCAATGGCGCCCAGGCCTGCGGCGTCTGCCACCGCTACCCCGCTCATTCCGGCAAAAATCATACTGGCCAAAATGTTTACATGGCCTAAACCACCCTTTACCCTGCCGACCAGGGCGTTGGAAAAATCGAAGATTCTAATGGTCATCCCTCCGGCATTCATTACCCTCCCGGCGAAAAGGAAGAAAGGGATGGACAAAAGAATAAAACTATTTACACCGCCAAACATCCTCAAGGCCAAAAGTTCAGGGTTAATTCCACCACCTACACCCAGCAGCATGAGGGCCAGGGTGGTCAATCCCAGGGAAAACGCCACCGGAACCCCTAATATGAAAAAGAAAAGCAGGATACCAATAAACAGGAAAAGTAACATCAGTTCACTCATGGGTCAACCCTTCCTTTCGTTGCACCGGGCTGGAAAAGCGCTTTCCCATGTACCAAAATCCACCGGAGCACATACACGCCGATTATAGTCAGGCCAATGGTCATCACCCCATAGAGGTGGCCAACCCTTAACCATTTGATGGCACCCACCGGCGCCACCATCATTTGCATGGTGAAGTGGTAGGAGCCCTGGAGGGCTACCCCCAGGAAAAAGAGAATTAGGACCCCTGACACAAATTCCAGTGTTATTTTTACCTTAGGGGGAAAGTAGTCTACCAGGGTGGTAATGGTTATGTGTTCCTTTTTCCTCCAGGCGATGGCTGAACCTAAAAAGGTAACCAGTATCAATAAGTACCTTGCCGCCTCCTCCGTCCATGGCATGGAAAAGCCCATGTGTACAGTGATGTACCGGATGATGACCTGCAAAATTACGAACAGAAGGACAAAACAGAAGAGGATAGCGGTGATGTTCAGCAATACCCGATCAAAAACTGTTTCCCTCAACTCGGTGATTGGCAACAGCTTTGATTTTTGCGCTTCCTTTGCGTAAGTCGTCGGCTTTTCTGTCATGTTCCCCCCCCTTATTCGTGCCTGTGATTAGTAATACAGGCCGCCACCACCTTCCAGATAGTGGCGGCCTGTCGGCTTGGGGATGCAGGGGAATTATGGGAATTAGTACCCCTGCACTTCCACCGGGGTGGCAACCTTATACTGTTCCTTGAACAGTTTTTCAATAGCCGGCAATGCCTTGTTATAGAAGGCTTTCTTGTCCGGCTCCACAACGGTCATCCCTTTGGCTTCCAATTCCTTGACCAGCTGAGCTTCCTTGGCCTTCATCTGCTCAGTGGCCCAAGCTGCTGCTTCATTAGCTGCTTCAAAGAGTATGGATCTGGTTTTTTCGTTCAGCCCGTTATAGAACTTGGAGTTAAAACTGATCAGCCCGATACTGATGGAATGGCCGGTCAGAGAGAGGTGGGACTGTACTTCGTTTAACTTGAAGCCGGCAATCTGGGTCAAGTCACCCTCTGACGCGTCAGCTACCCCTGTGGCCAGGGCTGTGTAAAGCTCACCCAGGGGAACGGGAATGGTGGATGCACCCACTTCTGTCCACACGGCAATCCAGGTCGGCAGTACCGGTAACCGCAGTTTAATACCCTTCAAATCTTCCGGAGTATTGATGGGCTTCTTGGAGGTGAAGTGGCGGTAACCGCGGTATAGAATGGCAACCAGGGTGGTGTTACCCGCAGCCTCCACGCTGGCCTTCATCCGCTGTCCCAGGGAACCGTTCCACACGTTGACGATATGGTCCCAGTCCCGCATCACAAAGGGAGTATCAATAAAATAGAAAGGTGTGGCATAGGCGTTAATGGGTATACCTCCGCTGATCTGCCCGTCGATAGCGCCAGCTGTGACAGCCTTCATAATATCTTCTTCACTGCCCATGGAACCGCCCAGGAACAGATCCACTTTAATGGCACCATTGCTCTTGGCTTCGGCCAATTCCTTAAATTTCTTAATGGCATCGGAGTTAATGTGGCCCTCGGCATAGGCGGTGGCCATGTTAACGGTAACCTTTTGCACTTCTTCAGCCGGCTTGGTGTCGGGTTTTTGGGCAGTTTGCCCACCACAACCGGCAACAGAAATCATCAGTGCTAGCACTAATAGCAAAGCAATAATCTTTTTCATTTTGCTACATACCCTCCTCTTTGGTTTTCCCCTCATTGTCAAGCCGTTTCCCCATCTCCGCTCGGCTATTACACAACGCCTTTGGCCATGTCCCCCCCTCCCCTGACAAGTTGACTGTAGGTGCATTACTTAACCCCAATTGGTACAATTTTTTAAATTCCAACCCCAGCTTGTAATAAATCTCCTGATAGACCCCATACAGGTGCTGATATTTCTGGTGATTGGCCGCGTCTGGGCGGTATATGGTGTGTATCCTGGTAAAATTCCCGGCCTGTTGTAAGTCATTGATCAACTCCAGCCCCCGCATGGCTAAAATGGCGGCACCAAGGGCGGATCCCTCGCGTACCTCCGGTATTTTTACTTCCCGGCCCAGCACGTCCGCCATGATCTGACACCACAGGGATGATTTGGCGAACCCGCCGGTTGCCCTGATTTCACTAACCTGGCCGATTTCCGCTAACGCTTGGTAGATGCTATAGATGCTATAAACCACCCCTTCCATCACTGCCCTGACCATGTGCTGTCTGGAGTGGGTAAGGCTCAACCCGCAAAAAACACCTCTAGCTTCCTGGTTCCAATTGGGATTTCGCTCTCCCGTCAAGAAGGGCAGGAAAATCAGCTGGTCCGCACCAGCCGGCACCTCGCCCGCGTACTGGCTCAGGATTTCATAGGGGGAAACCGCCAGGACATCCTTTAGCCACCGTAAAACATTACCCGCATTGCTGATTATCCCGCCGGCCACCCAATAACCCGCCGCCAGTGAATAACACCAGATGCGCTGGCGTTCATCCAGCAACGGTTGGTTGCTGATCAGCCGGATGGCCCCGCTGGTACCTATATCCACATTGACCTGGCCCCGGCCCAGGGATCCTGCCCCTAAATTAGCTAGAGGACCATCACCGGCCCCGATGACCACCGGCAGGTCAACAGGGATGCCCATCTGGGACGCCCAGGCCGGTTTGATGCCCCGCAACACCTGGGTTGGCGGCACGGGCTGGGACAGGTGGGATGCAGTAATGCCTGCGGCGGCCAGTGCCTCCGGCTCCCACTCCATTTGATGGATATTGAAAAGACCGGTAGCCGACGCAATGGACCAATCCACCACATACTGTCCGAAAAACTGAAAAAGGATATATTCCTTGATGGAGACAAATTTTGCCACCTTATGGAAAACCTTCGGCTGGTTGTCCATAAGCCAACGAATTTTGGCAAGGGGATAGATGGGTTGCACTGGACAACCGGTCAGCCGGTATAACCGGGTGCTATCAACTGTTTCCCTGATTTGCCGGGCAGTGTCGCCGGCCCGCCCGTCGGCCCAGATCAACATGGGTCCCAGCGCTTCCCCCGTTTCATCCACCGGGATGATGCTGTACATGGCAGCACTGATACCCATGCCGGCCAGTTGGTTGGCCTGGAGCCCTGCCCCTTGCACCAGTCGCCTGACACTGGCCAGTACAGCCGTAAAAATTGCCCCGGGATCCTGTTCCGCCCGGTTGGGCGGCAGGTAGACAGTTTCGTACTCCACGGCTACCGTGTGGCACACCTGGCCGTTTAGATCGAACAGGATAGCCCTGCTGCTGGTTGTGCCTATGTCCAAGCCCATTAAGTACTGCATTACAGCTCCAGGTCTACGGCAGCCAGGGCCACCTCAAAGGCAGCCTTTTCTGCAGTATTGAAATCCCGCAGCGGTTTGCGGTAGCCACCAAACCGGTAGTGCCCCCGTCCTTGGATAGCATGCTTGTAGGCGGCCAGATAGGGCCCCAGCTTTAGCGCCTCCCGCAGTTGACCGATTACCTGATTTTGTTTTTTGGCCTCTGCGAAATCACCCCGGTTAAAAGCATCATAAAGCCGTACAAAGGGCTCCGGGAAGGGGTTGGCGATGGCGGAAACCACACCCCGGCCCCCTACTGCCAGGGCAGTGAGCACCAGGCCATCGGTCCCGATTATCGCCGTAAAATCCTGGGAAGTCTTATCAATATAATCCTGGAATAGAATCAAGTCTTTGCTGCTATCCTTGATACCAACCACATTCCCGCACTCCTTGGCCAATTCCGCCACCAATTTGGGGGACAGGCCGTTGCCGGAGCGGCCGGGGTTATTGTAAAGGTAAATGGGCAATCCAGGCACCTGTTGGGCAATCTCCATGTAAAATGCCTTGAGAGCAGCATGGTCATAGGGATAAAAACTAGGGGCAATAATGGAAACACCGTAAGCACCGATGGCCTGGGCGTGTTGAGTCAGCTCCAGAGTCTCAGCCTGGTTGATGCTGGTAACCTGGATGACGACCGGTATCCGCCCGGCTGTCTGGTCCACAACCACCTCCGCCACCTGTTTCCTTTCGTCACAATTAAGTACCATACCCTCGCCCATGGTGCCATTGACAAAAAGTCCGTGCACACCCTTTGCGATCATGAAATCTATGTGCGCCCGCAAAGCCTCTTGGTCCACTTCCCTTCCATCGTTCTGAAAAGGCACCATTACCGCCGGAATAATTCCATGAAACGACATGAGATACTCCTCCTAATGATGATATTTACTAACAGGCCAGCCACCCGCCGTCCACATAAAGCACCTGACCGGTGATATAGTCGGAAGCCTCAGAGGCAAGTAAAACCGCAGCCCCTGCCAGGTCTTGCGGCAGCCCTGTACGCCCCAGGGGAATGCGTTTCAGGGCGTTTTCCACCCAGCCGTCCCGGTTAAAGAGTTCTTCGGTCATGGCGGTACGGTAGTAACCCGGCCCAATGGCATTAACGTTAATCCCAAATGGTGCCCATTCCACCGCCATGGCCTTGGTCATTTGCACCACACCACCCTTACTGGAACAATAGGGTACGATATTGGGAATACCGATCACACTGCTTAATGAAGCGATGTTGATAATCTTGCCCCGCTGCCGGGGAATCATCTTTTTGGCTACCGCCTGAGAAGTGAAGAAAACAGCTTTCAGGTTTACGCCCAATACACGGTCCCAATCAGCTTCGGTCATTTCCACCGCCGGCTTGCGGATATTGATGCCGGCCCCATTGACCAGGATGTCAATACAACCGTATTCCCTTTCCACCCAGTCCACCATAGTCGCTATTTCCGTCATCTGCAGCAAGTCTACCCGGTGACCGGCGCTTTTACTGCCAAGAGCCTGGAGTTCGGCCTCAGTCTGGTCCAGTTCAACTTGGGAACGGGCCGCCACCACCACATCAGCTCCGGCACCAGCCAGGGCCAGGGCAATTCCCTTACCCAGGCCTCTTCCCCCACCGGTTACCAGTGCCACCTTTTTTTGCAGGGAAAAGCTGTTCAAACGTAAACCTCCTCGTATAATTTGATTGG
>DDKM01000047.1 GCA_002339345.1 Firmicutes bacterium UBA2598
TGCGTAAGTTTTAGAAACCAGGTGGCCAACTGATGAATCCTTTCTCCCTCTCCATGGCGGCACTGCTGGTGGTCTTTGCCATCACCATTTCCCGCTACCAGCGATTGGGCCTGGAAAAGGACATCCTGGTGGGTACCCTGCGGGCAGTGATCCAGCTTCTAGCGGTGGGCTACATCCTGCATTTGGTCTTTGACCAAAAGGACTGGCGGTTTACCACCCTGATGCTGCTGGTGATGGTGCTGGTGGCCGCCCAAAACGCAGCGGCCAAAGGTAAAAAAATACCCAGGGTCCTCAGTATTGCCGTCCTCTCCATCTCGGCGGGTACCGGTGTCACCCTGGCTGCCCTGTTGGGTGTGGGTGTCATCAGCTACAGCCCCTGGGAAGCAATTCCCATCAGCGGGATGATCGTGGGCAATGCCATGGTGGCCTGCTCCCTGGTATTCAATAATTTGAATACCACTTTGAAAGAAAGAAAGGCTGAAGTGGAGACCGCCTTGGCCCTAGGGGCCACCGCCCGGCAGGCGGTGGACGGGGTGTTGCGCGGAGCGTTAAAGGCTGGCATGATCCCAACGGTGGATTCCTTGAAAACCCTGGGCATCGTGCAACTGCCAGGGATGATGACCGGACTAATCCTGGCGGGGGTCAGCCCCATGGTTGCTGTACGCTACCAGATCCTGGTGGCTTTCATGCTGTCCTCCGCTGTGGCCATCGCCTGTGTGACAGCTGGTCTATTAACCTACCGGCAGTTTTTCAATAAGAACCATCAGGCTCTATTTTAACCTGCAACCTGGCGGAAACAAGAATGCCCCCCGCCAGGGAGGCTATACGTATCCTAGATATTAACTGGCAGGGTAATCTGGCGTTTACTGGACAGCTTTACTAGCGCCACCTTTGCCACTCCCATAATAATTGCTTTACATTATTATACTCTACTTTACTTAATATTGTCCAGTTAACTACCAACTGGAGTTAATAAAGGGTGGGAAGCCATGTCTTATTTACCACCTTTCCAGAGCTGTGCCGCCTGTTTGATGACATATTCGATGCCTTCGGTGGGACTGGGCAGCTTCACCCCCAGCATCAACAAAAGGCTAAGGCTGAAGGCCACCAGCCATACTGAAGTAAAGGCAGCCAGCTCCCGCCATAATTTTTCCCGGACCAGGCCTGGGACTTCGTAAAGGGCTATGGCCCCAAAGGTAACCACCAGCAAAAAAACCATATTTCCATCTTCCCCCAGCAAGTCAGGCAAGTGTTTGGTTTAAGCAGCCCGAACCGGCTCCTGTGACGGCGTTTACTTGGGCGGATTGTATTTGGTTATCAGGCCTACCCGGCGTAGTTTGGCGGTGATCTTAACTTCCACCGCTACTGTAGGCAGGAGGTCCCGCCAGTTGTCCTTCATCTCCCGCCATTCCCTCGGATATTTGCGCCGGAAAGCCTCGCCGAAACCGAAGATGTCCACCGCCCATTCCTCCTGGGCTTTCTTTAACACAGCTCTGATTTCCCTTTCAATAACCTCAGCTTTGCGTTTTTCTAAGGAAGTCCAAAGCTCCGGTTTGGTAAAGTCACCAAAGGCCATCTGTTCACCCAGGTTACCCTCTTCCTCAATTTCGATGGTCATGGTCAGGTAGCCGTCCTTGATCTCCGGCTTCAGCTTGCTGCTGGCGCGGATGATTTCCAGGCTCACTTTCCCTTCTGCCGGTCCGGGAGCGGGGACCACGATAATGCCGCTCCGCACTTCCCCCAGGATCCACATGAGCCCCCTGGTTTCGTCAGAGTCTAACCAGCCCATCAGCCGGTCCTTCCGGAAAACCGCCGTTTCGGTGAGCTTCAACCGCTTTTTCCCCTCGCCTGCACCCACCAGCTCAATCCCTGTGGCAAAGGGGTCTCGACCCGTACCGCCTAACATTTTCCGGAATTCATATAAACGGATGCCCACCACCTTGGAAGTGGCAATTCTGGCTTTAACCAGTTTTTCTATGGATTCGGCGGTTATTTTCTCCAGCTCCCCCTCAGCCGATATGATGTCTTTGGCCTGGCCTCTGGCGATGAGCACCCACATCAGTTCCCTGGGTTCATGGTCCCGGTCAATGAAGTCCAGCAGGGGAGAAATACCCGCCCGGGCCGTTTCTTCGCCGATTACAAGGGCTTTGCAGTGGGGCCAGAACAACTTCCGTTCGGCCTGCAGGGCAAAGTTCCGGACGGCATCGAAAACCGTTGCCCCGGTGGAGGTAAATACGGCTACCGCCGGCTGCCCGCCTCCACCTCCTCCTTGTCCCGGGGGTTTGATCTCACCCGGCTTGGCAACTTGCACGGTAACGCTGATGCGGCCGCCCGGCCCCCCATCGATGCCCGCCGCCATGACAGTGGCGAGGGTATCAATTTCCCGCCGGTTCCAGCAGCCGGTTATCACTAAAGATACCAGCACCAGGAGCCCTATCACCATGGCTGCCACCAGTTTTGGGTACTTCACGGCTGCTTCACTCCCTTTTTGGTCACCATGGCAACCACCAGCAAAAACAGCGGAATGCCGCTGATAAAAACCAGGGCATAGGGTGTCCAGATTTGATACTGGATGATCCGGTACAAAGCCGGCAGGCTGTCAAACAACCAGATGGATAAAACCACCAGCAGGGCGCCTACAGGGAGAACCAGGGGGCGATAGGTTTTGAGGCCCATTAGCTGGCTTAAACCCAGCGCCGCCAGGTAATAGTAAAGGGAAACCTTGATGAAAACGCCCATGAGCCAGATCCCCAGGTGGGTGCCCTCGATGCGCTCGATGATATCGGCGAGGCTGATGAGGCGGGTGAGGGACATAAAGGGAAAGGTATAGGTCTGGGCCTGGGCAGGGCCTAAGACCGCGATGACGGCCAGGATGATTATCACAAAAAATGCGGTAAAGACAGCTACGGTATAAAGCATTATTTTCCAGACCACCCCTGGTTTGGCCATATTCAGGTGGGGCAGTACCATGACCAGGGCCAGAATTTCCACCAGCCTGGACGAAGTGGTGAAAGCGCCATGCAATACGGGGCTCAGGCCCTCTTCCATTACCGGCAGCAGGGCTTTAACGTCCGCCTCTTTCGATACCAGAACCACTACCATGATGATTGACCCCGCGATTACCGGAAAGATGATATCCGCCATCCGGGCCATCACTTCCAGGCCGTTGCGCACGGCGGAAGCCGCAATTACCGCCATAAACAGGAGAAAGGCCGACAGCGGAGTCTCGGGCATAGGCACCGAAGTCATATACTCCCCTGATAACCGGAGACACGTGGCGCCAACCTGGAGGAAAAACCAGACATAAAGCAGGCCGATCACCGCCCCTGCCCTACCCAGCAGTAACCGGCTACACTGGATGAGATTGTGGCCGGGGAAGCGCAGGACCAGGAGCAATGGGGGGGTGATGATGACCATGGTCGGGACCGCCGCAAGCAGTCCTGCCAGCCAGACATCCTGGTTGGCGGGAGGTGCGCTTAAGTCAGGCAAGGCGGTGAGGGGAATGGTCAGTCGGCTGATGACCAGGATGAAAATGGCCTGCCTGGGGGTAATCTTGCCACCTTCCAACACTTGCCCTCCCTCCTTCCCTTTTACTCATGGAATTGTTCCTTGGCGGCATCGGCTGGAGGATCGGGTTTTTGTCCCGGTGTTTGCCGTACCGGGTTATGCCACCCAAGCGTCCGGGGCCGCCGCACCATGGCCCACCAGGGCGCCCGCACCAGCACGTCTTTAAGATCCTGAACGGTCAGCGGCCCCAGGGGCGAGAAAAAGGGTACACCGAAGGACCGCAAGGAACACAGGTGGATAAGCAGGCCGAGCAAACCTACCATTATACCGAATTGGCCCATGGCGCCCGCCAGGGCCAGCAGGATTAACCTGATTATAGAGGCAGCATCGCTCTGTGCCGATACCACGAAACCGGCAATGGCTGTAAGGGCCACCACAATCACCATTGATGACCCGATCAGCCCCGCCGCTACCGCCATTTCTCCGATGACCAGCGCCCCCACGATGCTGATGGCCTGGCCCACCGGGCGGGGAAGGCGGACCCCGGCCTCCCGCAGAATTTCGAAAATGATACCCATCATCAGGGCTTCCACCACCGCCGGGAAGGGAATGCCTTCCCGGGCGGCGGCAACGGTTAAAAACAAGGGGGTAGGAATCATTTCCTGATGGAAAGTGGTCAAGGTTACGTATGCTGCCGGGGAGGCTATCGTCAGCAAAAAGGCCAGGAACCTGATCCACCTGATCAGGGTGGCGTAATAAGGACGGGAATAGTAGTCCTCGGCAACCAGAAAGGACTCGATGAAAAGGCAAGGTACCGTCAACACAAAGGGGGTGCCGTCCACAAGGATCGCCACCCGGCCTTCCAGCAGCTTGGCGGCCACCACATCGGGCTTTTCGGTGTTCCCTACGGTGGCAAAGGGGGAAAAGGGGGCGTCTTCGATGTATTCCTCCAGGTAACCGCTTTCCAGTACTCCGTCGATGTCAATATCCTTCAGCCGCCGCCTGACCTCCTCCACCACCTTGTCATTGGCCACACCCTTCAGATAGGCAACCGCCACATCGGTCCGGGTCTGGCGGCCGATTTTCATGGTTTCGATTTTCAGGTTGGAATTTTTGATTTTACGCCTTAACAGGGAGGTGTTGGTGCGCAGGGTTTCGGTAAAACCCTCCCGGGGTCCCCGCACCACCATTTCGGTATCCGGTTGCTCGACCCCCCGGGTCTCCCAGCCGCGGATGCCGGCCAGTAATGCGGCGCTATAGCCATCAATAAAGACTGCCGTATCACCGGACAGCACACCTTCCATGACGCGATCAAAATCGGCGATCTCTTTCACGTCGGCGATGGTCAGGGTGGAGTCCCGGATCATTTCCTGCACCCGTTGCCGGTTGAGCCCCTGGTTGGGAATGGAGATCCGGGCGTCCAGCATCAGGGGTTTGAGCAAGTTCTGGTGCAGGAGGGTCTTGTCCACCATACCGTCCACAAAGACCACAAAGGCCCGTACCTGCTCGCCTATGCCGATCTTGAACTCCCGGATGACAATATCGGCGCAGTCGCTGAACACCGCCCTGACCCGGTCCAGGTTGGCGGTTAAGCTGACGGATACCGGCTTTCCCGGTGGATAATGCGAGCCGCTGGACAGGCTCTGGCTTTCTGCCTGGCGTTTATGCAAATATACCTTTATTTTCCTGGCGATTTTACCGAACACCTGGCATAACCCCTATTTCTTTCAATCGCTAAAGCCTAATTTGCCCAAATTGGTAAATATCTACCCAAGAAACAAATGGCTTGATCCCCAAAAAAAAACCCCCGCCTGGGGGACCCTGTCTAAGAGAACTGCTTTACATGCACTGATTTTGCTTTACTTCCTGTTGCCCATTTAACAACGATGGCAATGCTTTTGAGCCTTTCAATTCCAGAATGATGTCCCGCAGCACCGCCGCCCGCTCAAATTCCAACAGCCTGGCGGCTTCCCGCATTTCCTTCTCCAGGGAGGAGATGTAGGCCTTCAGTTCCTCCTTACCCATGGCCCGGACATCCTTTTTGGTCAGGTACTGGCCGGCAGTTTCCGCCACCTTGGTGGCCTCGATGACATCCCGGACCCCCTTTTGCACCGTCTGGGGGGTAATGCCGTGCTGCCGGTTGAACTCTATCTGCATGGTACGGCGGCGGTTTGTTTCATCTATAGCCCGCCGCATGGAGTCAGTGATGGTATCGGCGTACATGATGACCATGCCCTCCACATTGCGGGCGGCCCGGCCGGTGGTCTGGATGAGGGACCGCTCCGAGCGTAAGAAACCCTCCTTATCCGCATCCAGGATGGCCACCAGGGCTACCTCCGGCAGATCCAACCCCTCCCGCAGCAGGTTAATCCCCACCAGCACATCAAATTCACCCAGGCGCAGGCCCCGGATGATCTGCATCCTTTCCAGGGTGTTGATGTCCGAGTGCATGTAGCGCACCCGCACACCCATTTCCCGCAGGTAATCAGTCAGGTCCTCCGCCATGCGCTTGGTCAGGGTGGTGACCAGTACCCGCTGGTTCCTTTCCACCCGTAAGCGGATTTCGTGCAAAAGATCATCGATCTGTCCCCGGGTGGGCCGCACCTCGATGACGGGATCCACCAGTCCGGTGGGCCGGATGATCTGTTCCACCACCTGCTGGCTCTTTTTTAACTCATAGGAGCCCGGTGTGGCGGAAACATAAATGGTCTGCCCCACCCGTACCTCGAATTCCTGGAAGGTCAGCGGCCGGTTGTCCAGGGCGGAGGGCAGCCGGAACCCGTGTTCCACCAGGGTGGTTTTACGAGAACGGTCACCCTCGTACATCCCGCCGATCTGGGGCACCGTGACATGGGATTCATCAATGACCAGCAGAAAATCTGCCGGGAAGTAGTCAATGAGGGTATATGGAGGCTCACCGGGTTGACGGCCGGTCAGGTGGCGGGAGTAATTTTCAATCCCGCTGCAAAACCCCACCTCCCGCATCATCTCCAGGTCATAGCGGGTGCGCTGTTCCAGCCGTTGGGCTTCCAGGAGCTTCCCCTGGTCCCGCAGTTCCCGCAAGCGCTGTTCCAGTTCCTCCTCAATTGAGGCGATGGCCCGACGCATGTTTTCCGCATCGGTGACATAGTGGCTGGCCGGGAATACCGCCACATGGTGGCGCTGGCCCAGGAACTCGCCGGTCAGGGTATCGATTTCCAGGATCCTTTCCACCTCGTCACCGAACATTTCCACCCGCACCGCCCGCTCGGTGAAGGAGGCCGGGAAGATTTCCAGCACATCCCCCCGCACCCGGAAGGTGTTCCTGCGGAAGTCATGATCATTACGGCTGTACTGGATATCTACCAGTTTACGTAAGATCCAGTCCCGGTCGTATTCCTGGCCCACCCGCAGGGACAGCACCAGGTCCCGGTAGTCCTCCGGCGAGCCCAGCCCGTAAATGCAGGAAACACTGGCTACGATGATGACATCCCGCCGTTCAAAGAGGGCGGTGGTAGCAGAATGGCGTAGTTTGTCAATCTCGTCATTGACGGAACTGTCCTTCTCGATATAGGTATCGGTATGGGGGATATAGGCCTCTGGCTGGTAGTAATCATAATAGCTGACAAAATACTCCACGGCGTTGTCCGGAAAAAACTCCTTGAACTCGCTGCATAACTGGGCGGCCAGGGTCTTGTTGGGGGCGATGACCAGGGTGGGCCGCTGTACTTCCTGGATGACATTGGCCATGGTGTAGGTCTTGCCGCTGCCGGTGATGCCCAACAGTACCTGGTCCTTCAGTCCCCGGTACAGGCCGTCCACCAGCTGAGCGATGGCCTTGGGCTGGTCCCCTTTGGGCCGGTATTCGGATTTCAACACAAACTCCGGCATCCAATTCCCCTCCAAACACATTATTGCAGCATATCCCTGGTTGGACTAGGTTTCCCACCATGCAGCTATCTAAAGCACGTGATTCCTGAACGAGCCGTTACACAAGGGTGTAAACCCATGTATTAGATTCGCATTAGCTAAACATTGAAGCGGAAGTTGATAATGTCGCCGTCTCTAACCATATAGTCCTTACCTTCGAGGCGGACCAAACCCTTCTCTTTGACCTTGGCCATGGATCCCAGTGCATGCAAATCCTGAAAGGCCACCACCTCCGCCCGGATGAACCCCCTTTCAATGTCCGAGTGGATCTTGCCTGCCGCCTGTTTGGCCTGTGTATTTTCCCGGATGGTCCAGGCCCGCACTTCATCCTCACCGGTGGTAAGGAAGGAGATCAGCCCCAGCCGCTGGTACACCGCCCGGGCCAGGCGGGAGATGCCCGGTTCGGCAATGCCCAGGTCCGCCATAAAGGCCGGCCTGTCTGCAGGAGATAGGTCGTTCAGTTCCACCTCCACCTGGGCGCAGATGGCCAGTACCGGAGTGTTCCGCTCGGCAGCATACCGCTCCACCTCTGCCTGCTGGGGGTAGGTGCCTTCGGCCAATTGCTCCTCATCCACGTTCACCACCAGCACCACCGGCTTTTCCGTCAGAAAGGTAATATGTTTGAGGGCTTCCCGCTCCTCCGGAGTAAGGTCCGCCTGATGAATGGGCCTCTCCGCCTCCAGCACCGGCAGACACTTTTCCAGGGCCGCCAGTTCCACCTGGTTTTCCTTGGTAATCTTCTTGCCACCCCTGATACGGCCAATGCGGGTTTCCATCAGCTGCAGATCGGCCAGCAAAAGTTCCAGGTTGACCGTTTCAATGTCCCGCAAGGGATCTATTGTGCCATCCACATGCAGTACTGCTGGATTGTGGAAGGCGCGCACCACATGGATTAGCGCATCGGCTTCCCGTACCGCCGCCAGGAACTGGTTTCCCGCCCCCTGGCCTTCCGAGGCACCCCGCACCAGGCCGGGCACATCGGTCACCTCCAGGGTGGCATAGGTGGTCTTTTTGGGTTTATACATGGCAGAAAGGTAATCGATGCGGTGGTCGGGAATGAAAGCCGTACCCGTCAATGTGCTGGTCTTACCGGTAAAATAGCTGCTGGTTTCCTTTTTGGCGGCAGTTAGCAGATTAAAAAAGGTAGTTTTGCCCACCACCGGCAGGCCGATAATTCCCACAGACAAAGCCATTTCAGTTCACCTCGTGGTTATTGTTGCCATAATTGGGCCGTTGTCAAAACACAGGGTATATTCCTTCGCCCTTATTTTCCCGTTTCCTGCCGGTTGGGACACCGGTCCCAACTCTTTAGGACACCAAGAACTTGTGGCACCCCCGGTAATCCATATAATAAAGTCAGATGGGAAAAACGAAAAGCCCGGAGGAAGAGCCTATAAGGCCAATCCCGGAGGCTGGATATCTACCAGTGCGAAAAGGTGACCCCAGGGATCACACCCATAGGGTCACCTTCGCCATTGATGTCAATTTTATGCTCCCAACGGACAGGATTGATTTATGCTGTAGATGGCTCAGACCTGGGTTTGCCTGGCCTCGGTAGCCTTGTGTGATGGCATACCGGGCAGGAGGTAGGAAAGGGCCCATGCCACAAACAGCAGCCAGACATTGGTCCACAGCACGCTTTCCAGGGTCCAGATTTCCGCCAGAATGCCATTCACCGCAGCACTTACCCCGCCCATGCCGAAGGAAAGTCCGAACATCATGCCGGAGGCCATCACCGCATTGGCGGGGAGCAATTCCTGTCCCAACACCACGGTAGCCGGATAGGTGGCTTCCAGGAAAAAGTTGCCCGCCAGCAGCAAGAACAGGGCGGTGG
This sequence comes from Firmicutes bacterium UBA2598, assembly GCA_002339345.1. GTDB lineage: Bacteria > Bacillota > PH28-bin88 > PH28-bin88 > PH28-bin88 > UBA2598. The sequence continues at coordinate 9,251 of DDKM01000047.1, forward strand.
TGCCCTCGGTGGCGAAAAAGCCCGCCAGGGCCACAGCCGAAACCAGGTTGGCGATGATGATGCCCTGGCGGCGCTGGATGGTATCGGAAACCAGACCACCAATTAGGCCGCCGATGGCCCCGGCAAACAGGAACAGGGAAAGCAGCTTGGCAATGAACAGGTAATCATACCCCTTGGCTGTGAAATAAAAGGGCAGGTACACCACCAGCGCCCTGGACACCCACCCCTTGATCACCATCAGGGCATTCAGCACCACCAGCTTGTAAACCATACCGCCCTTACCCTGTACCGCACCCACATCACCCCGACCCGGTACATCCCGCCGGCCGGCCGGTGACAACCCTACCCTTTGCCGGGTAAAGGAAGTACCGCCCGGACGGTAAAAACAAAACACCGCCGCACCCAGAATGGCGGGGATGGCCAATAGGGCCAGGCTGGGCAGGCCCCCCGAACCCATGGCCAGGGGTATGGTCACCAAGGGAGCCAGGGCGATGCCCAGGTTGCCGGCGGTGATATAGAGGGACATCAACAGGCCCCTTCTCCTCCCCGCTGAGGCGGTGGCCACCACCGAACCCAGGGGATGAAAAACCGCCGAACCCAGGCCGCCGATACATGCCATCAGCACCAGGGTGGTATAGTTGGGGGCAAAGCCGATCATACTCAGCCACACCCCCACCCACAACAAGCTCAAGGGAAGCATCCAGCCCCGGTTGTAACGGTCCAGCAAGATCCCCAGGAAAGGCTGGGTCCAGGCGGACAAGATGGATACAATGGACACGGCAATACCCGCCATTTTCATGGAAAAGTCCAGCTTGGCCGAAAGCAGTGGCATTAAGGGCGGCAGGATTGTGATATAGGAATCCACCAGCAGGTGGGCCACCGTAATCAGCACGAAACCGGACAGGGTTGACGTCCACAGCCGGACCGGGCTGAAAATCCCGTCGTTGTGGCCCCTTTCACCGACACTCACTTTCCGTTACCTCGTTTCTTCACCATTTGGGGTTAACCCCTGAACCCCCTGATCATCCACTGGCAACCGTGGTTGATCAAGGCGGTCATGCCGGTGGCCAGATAGGAAACGCCCCTTTCCGCCCAACCCGCAGCATCCGCCGGATCACTGACCAGGATACCCACCTGAACACCTGCCTTGAGGCCCTTCTCAATAGTAGTTCCGACCGCATGTAGAACTGCCGGGTGTTTGGTTTCACCGGAAATTGCCCACCACCGGGTTGGCCAGCACACCAATACCCTCGATCACAATCTCCATCAAGTCGCCGGGGTGGATGGGGCTCACACCGGCAGGTGTACCGGTAAAAATCACATCACCCGGATAAAGGGTCATCACCTGGGAAATAAAACTGATCAGTTTTGGCACACTGTGAATTAATTGGGCGGTGGTGGCATCCTGTTTCAGTTCGCCGTTTACCCGGCACTGGATGGCCAGGTTGCCTGGGTCCAGACCGGTGACAATGTACGGGCCCATGGGTTTAAAGGTGTGAAAGGACTTGGCCCTGGTAAATTGCCGGTCTTTTTTCTGTAAATCACGGTCGGAGACGTCATTGCCACAGGTGTATCCCAGTACGTAATCCAGAGCGCGATCCTCCGGGATGTCCCTTCCCTCCCGGCCGATGACCACCACCAGTTCCGCCTCGTGTTCCACTGTATTTGCATAGGGCAGGATGACCGGTTCGCCGGGACCGACCACCGATGTAGGGGAAACCATGAAAATCATCGGTTCCTCCGGTACATCCTTGCTCCTTTCCGCCGCATGGGCGCTGTAGTTTAAACCCACGGCAATGACTTTCCCGGGCAGGACGGGGGCCAGTACCTGCACCTCCGCCAGGGCATAGTACTCTTTGGTGGTAACAATGGCTCCGAAGGGGTTTCCCTCCATTACCTGCACCCGATCTCCGCCCACCACACCGTAATGGACATGGCCATTAACCCTGAACCTGGCTATTTTCACCTGTACATCCTCCCATCTTTTACTGCAGCCTGCCTGCCAGCAGCAGCCACCTTGCCTCATCCCGCAATGGTAACCTGGGGTTCCGTCCCGTGTTCCAGCGAGGCTACTACATCATACACCTCAAAGGAACCGGTGGGAAGGGTTTCCCTGATCACCAGGTGCATTTTGATGCCCCGCGGTTCCCAATCCACCCCGAGGCGAGAGACTCTAACCACCAGGTCCACCAGCGATCCCTGGCTCCAGGTCCCCATGGCGGTGGCGTTGCCATGTTCCCCCATCTCCCGTAGCCAATGTTCCACATCGACGGTGGTAAGGGGCGCCACCCGCAGGGAAAGCCCGTTACCATTCCCATTTTGATAGGGGCCCATACCCACTACGGTACCGAACTGGGGGTCCTGGAAAACCCTGATCACCATCCCCGCCCTCTCCTGATCCGCCCGCTGCACCAGCAGGGAAGGATGCTGACCGGTAATCCCCAAACGTTCTCCGGCTTGGCATAGTTCACCATAGGAGGTCTGGATCTCCTCTTCGGAGCGCACCAGAATCCGGACCGGCAGGATCTTGTCACTCCCAGTAGCCAAGGTGTGGTTGGGCTTAACGATCACCGGATAGCCAAGGGCCCGGGCGACCTGTTCCAGCTCGGATAGGGAGTGGGCGGTACGGATCTCCGCCACCGGTATACCATAGTACTTCAGCAACTCCACAGCCTGGGTATGGGTCAGCTTGCCCCGTGGCATCTCCAGATACGGTAAATGACTAAGGCCGGGGGTCACCTCGGGATAATCCGGCAGGTGAGATGGGGTGACCCTGTGGGTCACATGGGTGTAACTAAGATAAGCCCGCAGGGTGGACAGGCACTGTGCGGCACTGTAAAAAAGAGGTAGGCCGCTTTCCGCCAGTAGTTCATAGCCACGTTCACGGATAATGCCCCTGGACATCCACACCGGCACCATCGGCTTGGCACACCGGCGGGAGATGTTGATCACGCTGGCGGCCATCAGTTCACCGATGGCTCCCAGTTTGAAGGGAAAGGGCAGCAGGATGATATCAAAATTGGAGTCCTGCACAAAAATCTCCAGGGCCTGGATGAACAATTCGGGATAATCGTATACCAAAGTGGTGAGATCCAGTGGATTGGAGATGCTTTTCAACTGAGGCTGTAGGCCTGCCAGTTTGACGGTGGTGTCGGGGGAAGGAGCGGGCAGGCTGAGACCGTATAAGCCGCACATATCCGCCAGCAACACACCCGTGCTGCCGGAAAAGGAGAAAACACCAACACCGTTTCCCACAGGCATTTTGTATTGCTTGAACAGGGTCCCCACACCCAGCAACTGGTCCAGGTCATCAACCTGGATGACCCCCTTCTGCCGAAAGAGAGCACGGTAAACCCCGTCACAACCGGACCAGGTACCGGTGTGGGCGAAGGCCGCCCGGCTGCCCTCCAGGGTTCTCCCCAGTTTCAGCACCACAATGGGTTTATTTTTCCGGGCGGCCCGGTCTGCCACATGGGCAAATCGCCGCCCTTGCCCCAGGCTTTCCATCACCGCCAACACCATGTCCGTATCGGGGTCTTCAATAAAGTAATTGATAAAATCGGTGATCTCCAAATCAGCCTCATTACCGGTGGATACCCAGTAATTAAACCCGATGCCCCTCTCCTGGGCATCCAAAATGGCCCTGCCTACTCCACCGCCCTGGGTGACCAGGGCGATCCGCCCCGGCACAAACCGGTCCGGATGGAACTGGGGGGAGAAAGAATAGCCCACCTTCTCCTTCAGGTTGATCAATCCTGGGGTGTTCGGGCCGTAGATCCGGATCCCGGTACGGCGGGAAAACTCGCGCAAAAGCTGTTGTTTCTGGCGGCCCTCGTTGCCCTCTTCGGCGAAACCGGAACTGAAGATCACTACGAACCGGACGCCCTTTTTCTCACAGTCCTCCAGGCACTGGAAAACCTGGTGGACAGAGACCACCAGCAGTACCGTTTCCACCGCTTCCGGCACCTCCAACAGTGATGGATAACATCGGAGACCGGAGATTTCCCGGTAGTTGGGGTTAACGGGGAAAATCCGCCCCTGGTACCGGCACTTCTGCAGATTGATCAGCACCCGGCCGCTGTTTGTGGTATAGTCCGCCGAAGCCCCCACCACCGCAATGGATCTGGGGGACAGCAGGGGCATCAGATCGGGAAAATCGCAACGCTCTGGCATGTTACCACCTCGAATGCGAAAAATGAGGAATAGTCAGAAGCTTGGGCTCACTCCCATCTCCGGCAAAAGGTCTTGTACTTGTTCAACTTGCGGACAACCGTGGACTGGTTGACATGGAGCACTTCCGCAACCTGGTAGGTGGTGTCATACCTCTGCAGTGCCTTCTCTAACAATTGTCTTTCCACCTCTTCAATGGCCTTGCGGAGGGGAAGCAGGCCGGTGACGGAAATGACCTGTTCGAATTTGATGACATCATTGACCAGGTGTCTCTTAAGGGTTTCGGCGGTAATTACCTCACCCGGGTTGGTGATGATCAGCCGTTCCATGATGTTTTCCAGTTCCCGCACATTCCCCGGCCAATCATAATTCACCATGAATTCCAGGGCCTCTGGTGAAAAGTCCTTACGCAGGCCGAACTTCTCGCCCAGCTTATCCCGGAAGTGATGGACCAGGGGAATGATATCCTCCCTCCGCTCCCGCAGTGGCGGAATAAAGATGGGTACAACATTGAGCCGGAAGTAAAGGTCTTCCCGGAACTGACCGTTACGCACCCGTTCCATCAGGTTCTGGTTGGTGGCAGCGATAATACGGACATTGATGGACCTGGGTTTCACCCCGCCCAAACGCACCAGTTCCTTGTCTTGTAATACCCGCAACAGCTTGACCTGTAGGGAGGGGGGCAGATCGCCAATCTCGTCCAGAAACAGTGTACCGTTATGGGCCAGCTCGAACATGCCCGCCTTGCCCGTGCGGCTGGCACCGGTAAAGGCTCCCGCCTCATAGCCAAATAGTTCGGATTCCAGTAACGGTTCGGGAATGGCCCCGCAGTTTACCTTGATGAAGGGCTCCTGCTTGCGCTGGGAATGGGAGTGTACCATCTTGGCGATCACTTCCTTCCCCACGCCAGACTCACCCAGGATTAGTACCGTGGAATCCACCTGGGCCACCCGGAGGGATAGATCCAGCACCTTTTCCATCTGTTTGGAATGGGCGACCATGCCCTCCTGCTGCATCATGCGCATCCGCAGTTCCGCCAGTTCAGACTTGTACCGTTTAGACAACTCCTCTGTTTTTTCCAGCTGGCGACGTACCTCGTTCAGTTCCCCGATATCGCGCACGTTGATCACGATCCGGACTACTTCGCCCTGCTCGTTTAAAACCGGGTTGGCGGTAAAGACCAGGCAACTTTTCCGGTTGTGATCATTGTAGATGACGTTGACCGTGCCCAAGCGCTGTACAACCATATCCACCAGGGAAGCACCGGAGAACTCGCTGTGGATGACCTCCTGCAGGGGACGGCCGATGATCTGTTTCCCTTGCACACCCATAATCCGGCAAAAGGCGTTGTTGGCCCGCAGGAGGTTTCCCTCTCTATTGGTCACCACAATGCCGTCATAGGAGGATTCCACCACCGCTTCCAGTTCCTTGTTCAGTTCCCTGACCATGCTCAGTTCCTCAAAGACATCTTCAATTTCCGAGATGTCCTGGAATACACCCACCGCCCCGGTAATTTTCCCATCCTGGATGATGGGGGTGCGGTTGGTGACGTACTTGCGTTTGCCCACCTGGTATTTCTTGCCGAACTGAGGTTGGCCGGTGCGGACCACCTCCAAAAGACCGGTGGGAGCCACCACATCGGTTAAAAAGCGGCCGATGGCCTCCTCCGCGCTCCTCTTGGCCAGGCGGGCTGCCGCAGGGTTGAATGAAGTGATGAAACCATTGGCATCGATGGCCAGGATGCCGTTGTGGGCGGAATTGAAAACGGCATCCAGTTCTTTCACCCGGTATTCCGCCATCCGGCAGTAAGCAGTTTTCAACTGATCGTCGCTGATCACCCCGGTAAAGCGGTTGGATTTGTCATAGACCGGAAATACCGTACCCGGTAGGTTCCAAACATCCTTGATATAGGCGTCTTCCTGCAGGCGGATGGGGGCAGTTGTCATGAATTTATAGGCCGGTGTTTCTACGGAAACGTTATCCAGGCTCGCCAGGTTCAAAACAACAAGTTCTTTGGTAACCATCCCTAATAGTTCCCCAAACTCATCCTCCACCGGCAGGCCGTCCAGCCCTTTTTCGACGAGGATTTGCAGGGCCTCCCGCAAGGTGTGCCGCAACTGCAGGCATATGGAAGTCCTGATCATGACGTCCTTAACCCTGGTAAACAATTTTAACCTCCCCCCCTTTTCCAACACAGCTGCATTACCAATGCTTTTTTTATAACATTTTTATAAAAGCAAACTTCATGCCGGAAGATTAATTATTTATATTTTTTGAATATACAGGCACTGGCAAGGGCTTGCCCCCCATCCAGAGCAAAGAATCTGCCGGTAAATGAATTGTACATCATGCAGCCGTGCATTAACAATGGCGTTGCGCATTCGGATGGAATAAGGTTTCCCCGGTTCAGCCAATCACGTTACACCGGCCTCCTGAATCCTGATGGACAGCAAGTTGCCGCTTCAAAATCCCATCTATTTTCAAAATATAGAAAAAGAAGTTCGTAAAAGTCCCGCCTGGCGGCACGTCCCAGACCTGTGTTTGCGGCGCCCATGTGCCAAAAGATTTGAGCGTTCGGGTGCATGAATGCCCTGAATGCGGGCTGGTGGCGGACCGGGACGTGGTTTCGGCAATGGTGATACTGCAAAGGGCAAGTTAGGTTTGAGAATTTCAGTAGGGCTGGAAGCGCCCGAATTCACGCCTGCGGAGATTGCGTAAGACCGTGAACTACCCCTCCCTTCGCTCAGGAAGTGGCTT
>DDKM01000005.1 GCA_002339345.1 Firmicutes bacterium UBA2598
GGACGGGAACTTCCCGGCGGGTGGGTTAAAAAATATTGGTTTCTACAGCAGAAAGCGTACCGGCAAAGCGGGCTGGGGACAGGGGGGTAATATCCATGGCCGTGGTGGTTCCACGGCTGATCAGTTCAGCGATAAGCATGCCAATGGCTGGGGCGTGCATAAAACCGTGACCGGTAAAGCCTGCAGCACAGTAGAAGCCCTTTATTTCAGCCGTTTCACCCAGGATGGCCTGCATGTCAGGGGTCATGTCCCTGAGGCCCGCATAGGCCTTGGTGATCTGGCAGTTTTCCATTAGCGGGATACGTTGCAACGCTGCCTCCGCCACCCGGTCGAACCCTGACCAGTCCACGGCGGTGTCGAAACCGGGAGCCAGGTCCTTATCGGTCCCCCCCAGCAGCAGGAATCCCTTGGTTTCCCGGTGAACATACCATCCGGTGTCCATGTCCACCGTCAGCGGCATTCCTTCAGGTAGCCCCGGAATGGGAGCGGCCACGAACACCTGCCGCCGGTAGGGCTGGATGGGCAGGTGGACTCCCGCCAGGGCAGCCACCTGCCCTGCGAAGGGGCCAGCGGCATTGACAACTATACAGGCAGCGATGTTATCCGCTGGGGTGGTTACACCGGTGACCCTGCCTCCGGCTGTTTTGATCCCGGTAACCTCGTGGTCGGTCCGGATGATCCCCCCAAGGCGCCGGATTTGCTGGGCATAACCCTGTACCACGCCGTGGGGGTCAGCATAACCGTCCTGGGTGCAAAAACTTCCCCCTACTAGATCCTTTGTGGCCAGGTAGGGGAACCGCCGGGCCAGTTCTTCTGGGCTCAACAGCTCTGTAGGAACACCCAGGCTTTGTTGCAGAGCGGCATCCTGGCGGAAGATTTCCCATCGGCCCGATTGGCCTGTAACAAACAGGTAACCGTGTTGTAAAAAGTGAATGGGGTATTCCATTTCATCTTCAAAGCGCTTAAATGCTGGCATACTAAGGAGTGTAAGCTCGATATTGCTGCGGGTGGAGAACTGGTGGCGGAGACCGCCGGTACAGGCTGCCGTGGCCCCTGTACCCAGGAACATCTCCTTTTCCAGCACCAGTACCTTCATCTCCCGATGCCTTTGCAGAAGATTATAGGCGGTACTCAATCCGATTACGCCACCGCCGATAATTACTGCATCAAATTTTTCCATGTGAATTCCTTCCTTCTAGTTTGTTAGGGTAATCCGCTAATTTAATTTATTGTACAAAATGACACATGGCCCGTCAATTGTGATGGGCTACAGGAGGTGTGCCAGAGGTGAGCAGGGTGAAGGTAACTGCTGCAAGGGGGGCCAGGTCATGCAACCGGTGAGGCAACCTAATGGGGACGAGGCAGGGTCGGTTCTGGCCATTGATGTAGGAGGCGGAACCCAGGACATCTTCATCTACCAGCCGGGCCAGCCTTGGGAAAACTGTGTCCAGATGGTACTGCCTGCTGAAACGGTGGTGGTGGCACGTCAGGTGCAAGAGGCGACGCGTTCCGGTAAAGACATTTTTTTATATGGCACTGTTATGGGTGGCGGGGCCTCAAGTGCCGCGGTCAGGCAACACCTCAGATCCGGTTGCCGGGTTTTTGCCACACCACAGGCCGCCAAGACCTTGCATAATGATTTGGCAAGGGTCCGCCAGATGGGGGTGGAACTGGTGGAACACCAGCCTTCCGGCACTTCTGCCATAGCCATGGGGGATATCCGGCTGGACAGGCTGGCGGATATTTTGGCTTCGTACGGAGTTGTCATGCCGGGGAAGATCGCCATTGCTGTCCAGGACCATGGTGAAAATCCCGGTCAGAGTAACCGTGACTTCCGCATGGCCCACTGGCAGTATTTTATGGCAGGGGGTGGAGATGTGCGGCATCTACTTTATGGTGAGATCCCCCCATACCTTACCCGGATGCAGGCTGTTCGGGAAACGGTACCAGGGGCTTGGCTGGCAGACACCGGGGTTGCGGCCATCTGGGGAGCCCTGGAAGACCCGGTGGTGGCCGGACACCAGCGGAACGGTCCAGTGGCGGTGGTCAATATTGGTAACCAGCACACCATCGGGGTTGTGCTGAGGGGTTTCTCTGCCGTGGCCCTGGTTGAGCACCATACCGGTTTGCTCAACCCGGCCAAACTTGTGCAGCTGATCAAGGCGCTGTTAGCGGGAGAATTGGCCCATCACCAGGTCAAGGAAGACGGCGGCCATGGATGCTCCTACGCCCCGGACTACCGGCCACCAGGGAATGACTGCTTTGTTTCCATTACCGGTCCCCGGCGGTTCTTGGCTCCAGCGGAGTTTTACCGGGCAGTTCCCCATGGTAATATGATGCTGGCCGGCAGTTTTGGACTGGTCCGGGCGGTAATGGGCTTTAATGGTTTTTGGCGACACCCGGCGCACGGCAATGGATGTTGATTGACAGCCGGTAATCCTTTAGGTACAATAATGGTGACAAGTTCCTTTAAGTTCAGTCCCGTGAGACTGGCAAGGAATAATAGCGGGTTGTTGATTTTAGCCTGCCCTCCTTGCCGGGGCAGGTTTTTTGCCATATCCGGGTCCACACCATACTTTCAGGGGGTGGAAGATGTGCAAGTAGTGACAAAGGCGGAAATCATGGATGCAGATAAAATGCGGCGGGCGTTGACCAGGGTGGCCCACGAGATCATCGAGCGTAACCGGGGCACGGACAACCTCGCCCTGGTGGGTATCCGTCGGCGGGGCGTGCCGCTGGCGGAGCGGCTGGCAGCCAACATCCGGCAGATTGAGGGGGTGGTGGTGCCGGTGGGGATCTTGGATATTACCCTTTACCGGGATGACTTGACCACCCTGGCCCAACAGCCGGTTTTGCATAAAACGGAAGTACCCTTTCCCGTGGTTGGAAAACGCATCGTCCTGGTTGATGATGTGCTATATACCGGTCGGACGGTCCGAGCGGCTCTGGATGCCCTGATTGACCTGGGGCGGCCGGCCTGGATCCAGCTGGCGGTGCTGGTGGACCGGGGACACCGTGAATTGCCCATCAGGGCGGATTTTGTTGGCAAAAACGTCCCGACCTCCCGGCGGGAAGTGATTTCTGTTCATCTAACCGAAGTGGACGGTTTGGATAAGGTGGTAATCGGTGAAATAATTGAATAGCAAATGGGGTTTCCTTTAAATCGGTCCTGTGAGACCGGTAAGGGACAGTGGGTTGTGTGACCTTTGTTAACCATACCCTTACCTGTTTTGCGGGTAAGGGTTGTTTTTTTGGAAAGGGGAGGGAGCAAATGGGGTTCAAACACAAGGACTTGCTGGGGTTGGAACAGCTGCAGCCGGACGAGATCAGGCACATCCTGGACACAGCGGTACCCATGAAGGACATCATTTGCCGGGAAATCAAAAAGGTACCCACCCTGCGGGGTAGGACGGTGATCAACCTGTTCTACGAGGCCAGTACCCGCACCAGGACATCCTTTGAACTGGCCGGCAAGTACATGGGGGCGGACACCATCAACATCGCTACCGCCACCAGCAGTGTGGTGAAAGGGGAAAGCCTGCTGGATACCGCCCGTACCCTGGAGGCCATGGGAGCGGATGTGGTGGTCATCAGACACCAGGCCTCCGGTGCCCCGCACTTTCTGGCGCGAAACCTCAATGCGGCGGTAATCAACGCTGGTGACGGCACCCACGAACATCCCACCCAGGCCCTCCTTGACATGCTTACCATCAGGGAGAAGAAGGGTCGGCTAGAGGGACTGGTGGTGACTATTCTGGGGGATATCCTGCATAGTAGGGTGGCCAGGTCCAATATCTGGGGGTTGACCAAAATGGGCGCTGAGGTGAGGGTGGTGGGGCCGGCTACCCTGGTGCCAGGGATCTTTCGCCAGATGGGGGTACGGGTAATACACCGGGTAGAAGAAGCCCTGGCCGGCGCCGATGTAATCAATGTGCTCCGGATCCAGCAGGAGAGGCAGGCGAAGGGACTATTACCCTCCTTGCGGGAATATGCCCGGATGTACGCCTTGACCCCCGAACGATTGGTCCTGGCTGCGCCGGATGTTCTGGTGCTGCACCCAGGTCCGATGAACAGGGGAATCGAAATCCACCCGGCGGTGGCAGATGGAGTGGCCTCGGCCATCACCGAACAGGTCACCAATGGTGTTGCAGTTAGAATGGCCCTGCTGTACTTACTGATGGGAGGAGGCCAAAGTCATGGGACTACTGATTAGGGGAGGAAGGGTGGTTGATCCCGTCCAGGGGTTGGACGGCCGGGCGGACATCCTGGTTGAGGACGGGCTGATCCGGCAAATCCAGCCGGAACTGGCGGTGGAACGGGGGACGGTGGTGGTAGATGCCGCCGGGTTGGTTGTGGTGCCTGGTCTGGTGGATATGCATACCCACCTCAGGGAACCCGGCCAGGAGGCGAAAGAGACCGTTGCCACCGCCACCAGGGCTGCAGCCAAAGGGGGCTACACCGCGGTGGTCGGGATGCCCAACACCGTACCGGTGGTGGACACCCCGGGGCAGGTGGAGCTGGTGAGAGCCAGGGCTGCCCGGGAAGGTGTGGTCAGGGTCTACCAGGTAGGTGCCATTACCAAGGGATCCAGGGGTGAGGAGTTGGCGGAAATGGCGGATTTGGCGGCAGCGGGGGTGGTGGCCTTTTCCGATGATGGGAGGCCGGTACCATCCGCTGCGGTGATGCGGCGGGCCATGGAGTACGCCCTTATGTTTGACATGCCGATCATCTCCCATTGTGAAGAACCATCCCTGGCCGAAGGCGGGGTCATGCATGAAGGATTTTACTCATTGAAACTGGGTTTAAAGGGCATACCGGCACTGGCGGAGGATTTGATGGTACACCGGGAAATCTTGTTGGCGGAGAATACCGGCTGCCGGGTGCATATCGCCCATCTAAGCACCAAGGGTGCTGTGGAATTGGTTAGGCAGGCCAAGGCCCGGGGGGTACCCGTAACTGCCGAGGCCACACCGCACCACTTCACCCTGACCGATGCGGCACTGGAAGGTTATGACACCAACTTCAAGGTTAACCCACCCCTGCGGACCGGTGAAGATGTGGCTGCAGTGATACGGGGTTTGGCGGACGGCACCATCGACGCCATCGCTACCGATCATGCTCCCCATACAGAGGCGGAAAAGGCGATGGAATTTGACTATGCCCCCTTTGGCATGGTGGGCCTGGAAACGGCCTTGCCTTTGGCCATTACCCGTCTGGTTAACCCAGGAGTGATCAGTTGGACCAGGCTGGTGGAATTGATGGCAATAAACCCGTGCCGCATTCTGGGCTTGCCTGGTGGCAGCCTGCAAGTGGGACAGCCGGCGGACATCACGTTGATTAACCCGGACTTAAAGCGGACTGTGGATCGGGACAGGCTGGCCTCCCTGGGTCGCAATACCCCCTTCCACGGGTGGTCCCTGCAAGGCTGGGCGGTGGCCACCATGGTGGGTGGACAATTTGTCTATCAGGAGGAGGGAGTTTAAATGCGCGGATTGTTGGTTCTGGCCGATGGCAGTGTCTATCAGGGTAAGGCCTTCGGTGCCGCCGGCAGGGCGGTTGGTGAAGTGGTTTTCAACACATCCATGACCGGATACCAGGAGATTTTAACAGACCCTTCCTACTGTGGCCAGATTGTCACCATGACCTACCCGCTAATCGGCAATTACGGTATTAACGGTGAGGATATGGAATCCTGCCGTATCCACGCCAGGGGCATGGTGGTGAAAACCCTTTGCGATTACCCCAACAACTGGCGGCAGCAGGGCCGCTTGGAGGAGTTTTTGCACTCCAACGGGGTGGTGGGTGTGGCCGGAGTGGATACCAGGGCCATCACCCGGAAGCTACGCAGCCAGGGAACACTGCGGGGTGTGGTAGCTGCCGGGGAGTGGTCTGTGGCGGAACTGCTGGAACTGACGATGACCGGTCCCGCCGGTGGTGAGAAGCCGGTGGTGGAACAGGTCACCAGTACGCAGATCCGCTACCGGCCCGGGCCAGGTCCCAGGGTAGTGGTGATGGATTTTGGTGTGAAGGAAAACATCCTGCGGTGGCTGGGTAACCTTGGTTTTGACGTGATAGTGGTTCCGGCCGGCACCGGTGCCAAGGAAATCATGAGTCTGCATCCTGCCGGTATTCTGTTATCCAACGGTCCGGGGGATCCCAAGGAGGTAGGCTATGCCGTCCGCACCATCAGACAGTTGATGGAAACCCGGGTGCCCATGTTCGGGATTTGCCTCGGCCACCAATTAATGGGCCTGGCCATGGGGGGAGACACCTACAAGCTGCCCTTCGGTCACCGGGGCGGTAATCACCCGGTCCAGGACCTGGCAACGGGAAGGGTATACATTACCTCCCAAAACCACGGTTATGCCCTGGCCGAAAATACTCTGCCTGCCAGTAATATCCACGTCACCCACCGTAACATCAATGACGGGACGGTGGAAGGCATCACCCACCGGTATCTGCCGGCCTTTTCCGTGCAGTATCATCCGGAATCCTCCCCCGGCCCCACCGACTCGGAATATCTTTTCCAACGCTTTAAGGAGATGATTCAACACCATACCCAATAAGATAAGAAAATGTGGCCGCAAGGAGGGACGTTATGTCCAAGAGCAAGGATCTTTCGAAAGTGATGGTGATTGGTTCCGGACCAATTGTCATCGGTCAGGCGGCGGAATTTGACTATGCTGGTACCCAGGCATGCAAGGCTCTGCGGGAAGAGGGACTGCAGGTGGTGCTGATTAACAGCAACCCGGCTACCATCATGACCGATGTGGACATGGCGGATCGCATTTACATTGAACCGCTCACACCGGAATTTGTGGCCCGTGTCATCAGGGAGGAGCGGCCGGACGGGTTGCTGCCCACCCTTGGCGGCCAGGTGGGCTTGAATATGGCAATAGAAATGGCCCGCCGGGGGGTGCTGACGGAAAACGGGGTGCGGCTACTGGGAACGCCTCTGGAGGCCATCCGGCGGGCGGAAGACCGGGAGGCTTTCAAAACATTGATGGAAGAACTAGGGGAACCGGTGCCGGAGTCCCGCATCGTCAATGATGTGGAAGCAGCGCTGGCCTTTGCAGGCCAGGTGGGCTACCCCCTCATCGTGCGTCCCGCCTATACCCTGGGCGGCACTGGTGGTGGGTTTGCCTGGAACAACGAGGAACTGGTCGCTACCGTAACCAGGGGTCTCAAGCTCAGCCCAATCCGGCAGGTGCTCGTTGAGCGATCAGTGGCCGGGTGGCGGGAAATCGAATTTGAAGTGATGCGGGACAGGGCGGATAACTGTATTACCATCTGCAGCATGGAAAATGTGGATCCTGTGGGTATCCATACGGGGGACAGCATCGTGGTGGCTCCCGCCCAGACCTTGACGGACCGGGAATACCAGATGCTCCGGAAGGCTTCCCTGCGCATCATCAGGGCCCTGGGGATTGAAGGCGGCTGCAATATCCAGTTTGCCCTGGACCCCAACAGCTACACCTACTATGTAATTGAGGTCAATCCCCGGGTCAGCCGGTCCAGCGCCTTGGCTTCCAAGGCTACCGGCTATCCCATTGCCAAGGTGGCGGCCAAGATTGCCATCGGACTGACCATGGATGAAATCCCCAATGCGGTGACGGGCAAGACCACTGCCTGTTTTGAGCCTGCCATTGATTACGTGGTGGCTAAAATCCCCCGGTTCCCCTTTGACAAGTTCAGCCTGGCGGATCGCCGGCTGGGTACCCAAATGAAGGCCACGGGTGAAGTGATGGCCATTGGCCGTAACTTTGAGTCTGCCCTGCAAAAGGCCATCCGTTCACTGGAATTGGGAATGACCGGCCTGCGCTTAAAAGGACTGTCTGAGATGGCTGATCAGGCTGTAATGGATGCCCTAGCTGTTTCCGATGACCGCCGGTTGTTTGTGGTGGCAGAGGCTTTTCGCCGGGGGGCAACGGTGGAACAGGTTGCCGGTATCACCACCATCGATCCCTTTTTCCTGCATAAAATTGCCGGGCTGGTGGCTATGGAAGAGGAGGTCAGAGCGACTGGTTTTCCGCCAAGCCGTGAGTTGCTCGCCCGGCTGAAGGAACTGGGTTTTGCGGACAGCTACCTGGCGGAGCTGTGGGGTGTGACGGAAGAAGAGGTGCGGGTGGTGCGGGAAAGGAACGGCCTGCTGCCGGCTTATAAAATGGTGGATACCTGTGCCGCCGAGTTTCAGGCCCTTACCCCGTACTACTACTCCAGCTACGAAGCGGAGGATGAGGTAGAAAGTACCTCCAACCGGAAAGTGGTGGTACTGGGGTCTGGTCCCATCCGGATCGGCCAGGGCATCGAGTTTGACTACTGTTCCGTGCATTCGGTATGGGCCCTCAAGGAAGTGGGTTTGGAAACGGTAATTATCAATAATAATCCCGAGACGGTCAGTACTGATTTTGATACCGCGGATCGCCTTTATTTTGAGCCCATGGTACCAGAGGATGTGCTCAACATCATCGCCAAGGAGCGGCCGGAGGGCGTGGTGGTGCAGTTTGGCGGTCAAACCGCCATTAACCTGGCGGAACCGCTGGCCAGGGTGGGTGTGCCCATCCTGGGTACTGTGGTGGAGGATATTGACAGGGCGGAGGATCGGGATAAGTTCGATCGTCTGCTGGTGGACCTTGGAATTCCCAAGCCCCCCGGTGGTTCTGCTACATCATTGACACAGGCCCTGGCTGTAGCATCTGCCATCGGGTACCCGGTACTGGTCAGGCCTTCCTATGTACTGGGCGGCAGGGCCATGGAAATAGTGCATTCCGCCGGCGAACTGTTGAACTACATGCAGTCAGCGGTGGAGGTGTCACCACACCACCCGGTACTGGTGGACAAATACATTACCGGGACCGAGGTGGAGGTAGACGCCATTTCCGACGGCATTGATATTCTAATTCCTGGCATTATGGAACACATCGAGCGGGCTGGTGTCCATTCCGGGGACAGTATCGCCGTTTACCCCGCCTATTCCCTTTCCGGTGAAGTGATCCGGCAAGTGGTTGATCACACCCAAAAACTGGCTAGGGCTCTGCGGATTAAGGGGCTTATTAATATCCAATTTGTGGTGAAGGATGATCAGGTGTATGTACTGGAGGTTAATCCCCGCTCCAGCCGGACAGTGCCCTTCCTGAGTAAGGTTACCGGTATTCCCATGGTCAAACTGGCCACCAGGATTGCCATGGGAGATAGCCTGGCGGCCCAGGGGTTCGGCACCGGCCTGCATCCTGCACCGGATTTTGTGGCGGTGAAAGTACCGGTATTTTCCTTTGCCAAACTGCACCAGGTGGACACCTCCCTGGGACCGGAAATGAAATCCACCGGTGAGGTGATGGGCATCGACCATACCCTGGCCAAAGCACTGTACAAAGGGTTGCTGGCCGCCGGTTGTGATATTCCCCTCCAGGGTACCATCCTGGCTACAGTGGCGGATATGGATAAGGAGGAGGCCATTCCCCTGTTACAAGGGTTTGTACGGCTGGGGTTCCGGTTGGTGGCCACCACAGGGACGGCCAAGGCCCTCGGGGCGGCTGGCTTGCCGGTGGAACAAGTAGCCAAGATCCGGGAAGGTTCTCCCAACCTGCTGGATAAAATCAGAGCCGGTCAGGTGCACTTGGTGGTGAACACCTTGACCAGGGGGAAAGCGCCGGAACGGGACGGCTTCCAGATCCGCCGGGCTGCGGTGGAGCACGGCGTCCCATGTCTCACCTCCCTGGATACCGCCCGGGCGTTGTACCGGGTGCTGGAGGCCCTGCACGGTGGAGGGGATATCGGCCTGGTGGCCCTGCAGGATCTCGGTATAAAAAGGAGATGATCGTACATGGAAGTAAAAGAACGGTTAATTATCGCCCTGGATGTGGATACGCTGCCAGAGGCGCTCTCCCTGGTGGACCTGTTGGGGAACCGGGTGGGCTTGTTTAAGGTGGGTCTGCAGCTTTTGCATAACGAAGGTCCACGGGCCATTCAGGCCATTACCCAGCGGGGCGGAAGGGTCTTTGCCGATTTTAAGTTCCATGACATTCCCAACACCGTTACCCAGGCCACCCGGGCGGTGGTGCGGCAGGGGGTACACATGTTAAACCTGCATGCGGCGGGTGGTAAGGAAATGATGACCGCAGTAGCCCAGGCCGCCCGGGAGGAGGCGGAACGGTTGGATATTCCCCGGCCCATTATACTCGGTGTAACGGTGCTGACCAGTCTGGATAAAAAGGTGCTGGCGGAAGAGGTGGGCCTACAGGGAACCCTGCCACAGGTGGTAGCCCGCTGGGCAGCCCTTGCCCAGGCCGCCGGTCTGGATGGTGTGGTCGCCTCAGCCCAGGAAATCGGGGTGGTACGGACAGTATGTGGCAAGGATTTTGTTGTGGTTACCCCGGGTGTGCGGCCGGCGGGCGGTATTTTGCACGACCAGAAGCGCGTGATGACACCTGGTGGTGCCATTGCGGCGGGAGCGGACTATGTAGTCATTGGTAGGCCGGTAACGGCTACTCCCAATCCGCTGGCAGCGGTGGAGGCCATTCTGGCAGAAATGGAGGAGAGTTATATTGCTTAATCAAGAGGCTCTTTGGCAGCTCTTTGAACAGGCTGGAGCTTTACTGACCGGACACTTCCGGTTGACCTCCGGCCTGCACAGTGATCGGTACATCCAGTGTGCCAGGGTGTTGATGCTGCCAGACCAGGCAGAGATGTTATGCCGGGAACTCGTGCGGCGGCTGGATGGGCGGCAGGTGGATGTGGTGGTGGGCCCGGCCCTTGGCGGAGTGGTGCTGGCATATGAAATGGCCCGTCAGTTGGGGGCTGCTGCCCTGTTCACCGAACGGGAAAATGGCATCATGCTTCTGCGTCGGGGTTTTACCCTCGGGGCCGGACAACGGGTGTTAGTAGTAGAGGATGTGATCACCACCGGTGGTTCCGCCCGGGAGGTGGTAGAACTGGCGCGACAGTCCGGCGCCGAAGTGGTGGGTGTGGCTGCCCTGGTTGACCGCAGCAACGGGCGGGTAGAAATGGGGGTGCCTCTTTCCGCCCTGCTGGCGGTGGAAGTGGCTTCCTATGAACCACAGGAATGCCCGATGTGTGAGGCCGGCATACCCGTGGTCAAGCCAGGCAGCCGTGCGGTGTAGGGTCCGGGTGACATTCCATGGTGGGTCATAACCCTGGTTACAAAAATAGCTACTGGGCTGGTTGGCAGCCCCTTCCAAAGGGAAGGGGCTGCCACATTTTTCGGCAACCCCCCACCACATTAAAACAAGTAATCCTGTGGCAAACGGCTTGCTTCTTCCTCCATTTGCTTCCATTCTTTTTCCGTCCATTCCTCACTAAGGGCCATCCCGTACACCCACACAGGCCATGTACGTTTACTCTTCAACAAACCAGCCAGATTTATCTTCCGTGGGGTTGGGCTCTTAAATAGTCGTATCATTGGCCTTACCTCCTCTGTATGATAATTGTTTTTTATTATACAGAATATTCGAGCAAAATCCTAGTGTTTGCAGACCTTTTTATCCATGCAAAATTTGTTGGAGCAGGGGATGGTCGGTGGAAACGGCGATGGACTGGTGGTGGTCGTAAATGACCATACCCGGCCGGGCACCCCTGGGTTTGCGGACATGGCGGACGGCGGTGTAATCCACCTCAACCTTGCCGCCGCTGCGCACACTACTGAAATGGGCAGCCAGCAGGGCTGCAGCTAGCAGGGTGCCGGATGTGATTTCCCCGGCTTGGCGGATTACCACATGGGAACCAGGATGGCCTTTGACATGCAGCCAAAGATCTTCCGGACCGGCTATCTTGAAGGTCAGCCGGTCATTTTGCCTGTTGTTCCTGCCTACCAAGATTATGGTGCCGTCGGGAGCTGTAAAGGCCAGAGGTTCCGAAGGGGAAAGGGTAGCGACGGTTTTACCCCGGCCTGGGGTGGCCGGCTTTAAGTATCCCTGTTCTTCCATTTCCAAGCGAATCTCCTTTAGCTCCCCAGCCATGGCCGTTTCCACCATGTATTGTAGCCCCTCCAGGTAGGCGATCTCCTCCCTGGTCAGTTGGATATGGCTGGTAGCCTGCCGCAGAGCATTCTTAGCCTTGACATATTTACGGAAATATGCCTGGGCATTTTCGGCAGGGGACAATTCCGGCGCCAAAGGTATGGTAATCCTTTTCCCATCCGGATCGTAAAAGTTCTCCAATACCGCTTGTTCCATTCCCTGCTCCAGGCGGTAGATATTGGCTGTAATCAGCTCGCCGGCCATTTTATATTGTTCGGCATCCTTGGCTTGGGCCAGTTCTGTTTCCTGCCGCTCCAGCTTACGGTAGCTTTTCCTTAATTCCTGCCCAATCACAGTTTTAAGCTGGTGGCGCAACTGTTCTTCCTGCTCAGCAGCCTGCCGTCCGGCATAATAGGAGTCCACTGCTGCACTAATGGACGGTTGAGCCACCACCCAGGCTGCGGGAAATTGTTGGAGGGTAATGGCGTGAAAGGCGATCACCCGGTTTTCTTGCACCACCGTCACCGGGTGCCAGTGGCCATGAGCCACATCGTCAAACAAGGATTTGAGTGCCTGCCACAGGCGGGACAATTCCAATTCACCGCATTCTGCCAACGGAGTGTCCGGGGCCAGACCGGCCCTGGCTACCACTTCCCTGGCAGTGACCGGCCCCAAGCCTTCTATGACAGACAACAGCCGTTTTTCCACGGACTGAGTAAAGCCCTCCCCCTCCAACAACACCGCCACAAGGGAATCTTCTGTTAATTGAAAGGGATCGTCCTTGCACTGGGTTGGCGGAGGCAGGTAGGGCCGCCCGGGCAAAACTTCCCGGTGACGGCTGACAGCGCGGGAATACCTGCGGATACCGTCCAAAATGAGCCCTGTTACCGGATCCACCAACAGGATATTGCTATGTTTGCCCATTACCTCACTAATCAGCAGGCGATTCACTCTGTAGCCAATCTCATCCACGATTTCCACCCGGATCTGTAAAATTCTATCCAGGCCTGGCTGGGTAATGGCGGTAATCCGGCCTCCTTCGAGGTGTTTGCGCAACAGCATGCAAAAAGTGGGGGGCACTTGGGGGTTCGGCGGAACATGGCCAGTCAGGTGAATCCGGGCATGGTTGGCATGGTTCGACAACAACAGGCGGTGGTTGTCGCCCTGGTTATAAATATGCAGTACAAGGGTGGTGGCATCGGGCTGGTAAACCCGGTTCACCCGCCCGCCGGCCAGCTTGCTGGACAATTCCTGCTGTACCGCCCGCATCACAATCCCATCAAAGGACATGGGGTTCTTCCTTTCGCCGGTATTTGGCTCTTCATCCAATTCGCTGCATTAGTATACCATCCCCAGGTGATCCATGCAATTTGGACAAACATGATTTGTCCCGGCATTGCATAGACATGCAGTACAGCCTTTATGTAGGAGGAAGGAAAACTATGGATAACCGGGCATGGTACCAGATGGACGGCCAGGAGGTTTTGTCCATCCTGGGATCCGATGGGCAAAAGGGGCTTTCCACCAAGGAGGCGGAGATGCGTCTGCTGGATGTGGGGCCGAATATGCTGGTGGAAAGCAAAAAGAAATCGCCCTTGGCAATTTTTGTGGCCCAGTTTAAAGATTTCATGGTAATGGTTCTTCTCGCGGCAACGGCTGTTTCCGGCCTGCTGGGAGAGGTTGCCGATGCCGTTACAATCCTGGCCATTGTGGTGATAAATGGTGTACTGGGCTTTATCCAGGAATTCAAGGCGGAGAAATCCTTGGAGTCCCTTAAACAGATGACCGCTCCGGAGGCTAGGGTGATCAGGGGCGGGCACGAGGAGCGGGTTCCCGCCGCAACTGTGGTGCCTGGGGATGTGGTGGTATTGGAAACCGGTGATCGGGTGCCGGCGGATGTACGGTTGCTCCAGGCCACCAATATGGAAGTGGAAGAATCCATACTCACAGGTGAGTCCAAGCCGGTGGCCAAACATGCCAAAACTTTGGAACAGGGGAACCTGTCCCTGGGGGACCGCCGGAACATGCTTTACATGGGGACAGCTATCACCCGTGGAAGGGGATTTGGAGTGACGGTAGGGACTGGCATGCATACCGAGATGGGGCAAATAGCAGGCTTGATGGAATCGGTGGTGGAGGAGGAGACACCGTTACAGCGGCGTTTGGACCAGCTGGGTCGCTGGTTGGTGGTACTCTGTCTTTCCATTTGTGCGGTGGTGGTACTAACCGGGGTGGTCCGGGGCGAACCACTTTACCAGATGTTTTTAACCGGTGTCAGTCTGGCTGTGGCGGCCATTCCGGAAGGTCTGCCAGCGATAGTAACGGTGGCCCTGGCCATCGGCGTCCAGCGGATGATCCGGCGCCGGGCCATTGTACGCAAGTTACCGGCGGTGGAAACCTTGGGATGTGCCACCATTATCTGTTCCGATAAAACCGGCACCCTGACCCGGAATGAGATGACAGTCCGGGAGCTCCTTTGCGGCGACGAAAGGATTGCTGTATCCGGTCAGGGCTATGAGCCCAGGGGAGAGTTTGTCTCCTTGACGGGGGTGGAACGGCCAGTTTCCAATCTTAACCTATTACTAACCGCCATGGTTGCCTGCAATAACGCCCATCTAAGGCGGGAGGGTATCGGGGCAGGCGGCCTGTTTCGCCGGAATCGGCAGGATATCTGGTCAATTCAGGGTGATCCGACGGAAGGAGCTCTATTGGTAGCGGCAGCCAAAGGAGGAATCTGGAGGGAGGGTGTCGAAAAGACAATACCGCGCCTGATTGAACATCCCTTTGATTCCGATCGCAAGCGCATGTCAACGGTATGCCGTCTGGACAACCAGAATATGCGCGTATTTGTGAAAGGTGCCCTGGATATGGTGCTGGAAAGATGCCAGTCCATTTACCGTCATGGCCGGTTGGAACCCTTAACCCCTTCTCATCGCCGCCTGGTGTTGGAGGTCAATGAGTCCATGGCCCTAAAGGCCTTGCGGGTACTGGCGGTGGCTTACCGTGATTTGCCGGCAGGAGTTGATCTGACGGACCCCGAGGCAGTGGAAAAGGATCTCACCTTCCTTGGCATGGCTGGTATGATCGATCCTCCCCGGCCAGCGGCAGTGCAGGCCGTAAAGGTTTGCCAGGAGGCAGGGATCAGGGTGGCCATGATCACCGGTGATCATCCAACCACAGCTAGGGCCATTGCCCGGGAGTTGGGTCTGCCATCAGGGGAAAAACAGTTGCTCACCGGCACTGACCTGGATGCCATGGACGATGACGCCTTGGCCAGGGTGGTGGAGGACATTTCCGTATTTGCCAGGGTTTCCCCCAAGCACAAATTGCTGATTGTACGGGCGCTAAAGGCCAGGGGGCATGTGGTGGCCATGACCGGTGACGGGGTGAATGACGCTCCGGCCATTAAAGAGGCGGACATCGGGGTGGCCATGGGGCTGACCGGTACCGATGTGACCAAGGAAGCCTCTGCCATGGTGCTGGGGGATGACAATTTTGCCACCATCGTTGCTGCTGTGGAAGAGGGCAGGGGTATCTACGACAATATCCGGAAATTTATCCGCTATCTACTTTCCTGTAATGTGGGGGAAGTACTTACCATGTTTGTGGCCGCCCTAGCTGGTTTGCCATTACCCCTCTTACCCATCCAGATCCTGTGGGTAAACCTGGTTACCGATGGATTGCCAGCCATGGCCCTGGGAGTGGATAACCCCGATCCCGATATCATGCGCCGTAAACCGCGGCATCCCAGGGAAAGCGTCTTTTCCCGGGGGCTGGCGCGGAAGATCATCTCCCGTGGTTTATATATCGGGCTGGGTACACCGCTGGTTTTTGTGATTGCTCTTTATCTGGGGGATAACAACCTCACCGTTGCCCGGACTATGGCCTTTACCACCCTGGTCTTTTCCCAGCTTTTCCACGTTTTTGATTGTAAGTCTGAACATCACAGCGTATTTGAAGTGGGGCTTTTTTCCAACCCGTTTCTGGTTGGTGCCGTATTATGTTCGGTGACCATGCAGCTTTCTGTGTTGTATGTGCCTGTCCTACAAGATATTTTCCACACGACAGGTCTAAATGGGTTCCAATGGGCCATCATTCTGGCAGTGGCGGGTGGCAAAACATTTGTTACCGGCATTCATCACTTTCTCATCCGGAGATTATTCAGGCGCCTAGTCTATATCCGGGCATAAAGGCTTGATATTTATTGGTACAAGGGGAATAATTAACTTGCACGGTTTGGAGGTGAGAGGTGTGATATTTACCAAAATGCAGGGGACAGGTAATGATTTTGTAATTATTGATGCGGTCCGGCAGAGGGTGGAAACGGATCTGCCCGAGCTGGCCAGAAAAATGTGTCACCGCAATTTTGGCGTGGGAGCAGATGGACTGATCCTGGTGTTACCCTCCCGGACTGCCGATATCCAGATGCGGATCTTCAATGCCGATGGCAGCGAGCCGGAGATGTGTGGCAACGGGATCAGGTGTTTTGCCAAGTTTGTCTATACCAAGGGCCTGGTGGAAAAAACCACAATGAATGTTGAAACTCTGGCGGGAACCATTATCCCCGAACTGCAACTGCAAGGGAATGAGGTTACCGGGGTTCGTGTGAATATGGGGGAGCCTATCCTGGAGCGTTCCCGTATTCCTATGGCGGGTGACGGTCCCAGCCCAGTGCTGGAGGAGCAGTTGGCCATTGGACAGCAGCACTTAACCTTTTCCGCTGTATCCATGGGTAATCCCCATTGTGTAATTTTTGTGCCGGATGTGGAGGCGGTTCCCCTCAATCAGTGGGGTCCGCAAATCGAAACCCATTCCCTTTTCCCCCGTAAAACCAATGTGGAATTTGCTCAGGTCCTGGGTCCGGAGCGGGTACGCATGCGTGTTTGGGAAAGGGGGGCTGGACCAACCATGGCCTGCGGTACGGGAGCCTGTGCCGTAACGGTGGCCGGTGTCCTTACAGGTAGGACAAGCCGTCAAGTAACGGTAGAACTGCCAGGCGGCAGTTTGACCATCCATTGGGACAATGCCAGTAACCGGGTCTATATGACTGGGCCAGCTGAAGAGATTTTCACCGGGGAGTTCCGGTTATAGAAAATTTATCTTTTATTTATAAGGTGATTATAATGCAAGAAGCCGAGAGGATCCGTAAACTACCTCCTCACTAGCAACCTTGGAGTCCATTCCCCGTACGGAGGTAGTTTGGCCTGGCATCCGGCATGGGCGTACTTTTATGGTACGCCCGCCGGTTTTTTGGTCCGTTAGAGCAGTGGAGGTGTGTGGATTGGTCAGCAGCATGACCGGTTATGGCCGGGGAGAATACTCCGGCGCCGGGAAACATATCACCGTTGAAGTAAAGGCGGTAAATCACCGCTTCCTGGAGGTTTCGGTGCGGATTCCCCGCTATTACGCCATGCTGGAGGATCGGCTGCGGAAAAGGGTGAGGGATCTGGTCGCCAGGGGGTACCTGGAGCTTTTCTGCAATATTGAAGATGATGGGGAAAAAATGCGCCAGGTCAAGGTTGACAAAGATCTGGCGGTGGCTTATTATAATGCGTTGAAGGAATTGGGCGATTTGCTGGATATTTCCCCGCAAATCCAAGTTTACCAGTTGGCCCAAATGCCATCGGTGTTGGCGGTGGATAATCCGGTAGAAGACCTGGAGTCCCTCTGGCCAGTGCTAGAGGAAGCACTCCTGCGTGCCGTTGCAGCACTTGTCCAGATGCGTAAAGTGGAAGGGGAACGGCTGGTCAGGGATCTGGTTGAACGACAACAGGTCATCGCCACTGAACTAGAGGCTATCGAGAGACAAGCCCCGGTGGTGGTTGAGGAATACCGGCAAAGACTGCAAGCCCGGGTTGAGGAACTTCAACAGGAAGGTAAAGCTGTGGTGGATGAGTCCAGGCTGGCAACAGAAGTCGCCATGTTTGCCGACCGTTGCAACATCCAAGAGGAAATTGTCCGGTTACGCAGTCATCTTACCCAGTTTGGACAGGAAATGACAGGGGAGGGTCCGGTAGGCCGTAAACTAGATTTTCTGGTACAGGAGATGTTCCGTGAGATCAATACTATCGGCTCAAAGGCAAACAATTTGGAAATCAGCCGGCGGGTTGTTAAAATAAAGGGTGAAATAGAAAAACTAAGGGAACAAATCCAGAATATCGAATAAGGTCATTAATGGGACAAGGGGGTAGCCAGATGGATATCAAGCTGATCAATATTGGGTTCGGTAACATCGTTTCCGCAAATCGCATCGTGGCCATCGTCAGTCCGGAATCTGCACCAATCAAGCGGATTATCCAAGAGGCCAGGGACGGCGGGAATTTGGTGGATGCTACCTATGGCCGCCGCACGCGGGCGGTAATCATCACCGATAGTGGACACATTGTGCTGTCTGCCGTCCAGCCGGAAACCGTTGCCCACCGGTTATCAGTTAAGGAGAGCGCTACCCATGGAGATGAAGGAGCAGAGTAAATTGGCGGCAGGTATGCTGGTTGTGGTGTCCGGCCCCTCCGGTGCCGGGAAGGGAACGGTTTGTAGGGCATTATTGGACCAAATGCCCCAGATGGCATATTCTATATCGGTAACCACCCGCTCTCCCAGGCTGGGGGAACAGGATGGAGTTAACTACCATTACCTATCAAGGGATACCTTCATGCAGATGATCCAGCAAGGGGAGCTGCTGGAATGGGCGGAGGTGTATGGCAATTATTACGGAACTCCCAGGGCTCCGGTGGAGGAAAAACTACGGCAAGGGCGGGATGTGCTGCTGGAAATCGATGTCCAGGGAGCATTGCAGGTTAAACAGCGTTTTCCCCAGGGAATATTTGTCTTTGTAGTTCCCCCCTCGCTCGAGGAATTGCGGCGCCGGATTACCGGCCGCGGTACCGACACCTTTGAATCCATCAATTATCGCCTGGGATTTGCGATGCAGGAAATCGCCGCAGCCCACCATTATGATTATGTAGTGGTAAATGACGAGGTGGATCTGGCTGCGGCGAAAATCCAGGCCATCCTGACTGCGGAAAGGTGTCGCCCGTTCCGTAATGAAAATGTGCTTCAAAGCCTTTACTCGGGTTAGGGTAGGAGGTTAGATTAACAGTGAAACAACCATCACTGGACGAATTGATGGGCCATGTGGACAGTAAGTATACCCTGGTGGTTGTAGCAGCCAAGCGGGCAAGGGCCATCACCGATCAACGGGTGTCTCTACCGGACAAATCAACCAAGCCGGTAACCGTAGCCCTTTTTGAGATATCCCAGGGGAAGGTACGCTTCGAGCGTACTAAAGCGGGGATTAAGTAAATGCTGGGGCATAAGAGGGTTCTACTCGGTGTTACGGGCGGCATTGCCGCCTATAAGGCGGCTGAACTGGCTTCTCGGTTGGTGAAGGAAGGGGCGGAGGTGCAGGTGGTGATGACAGAGGCTGCCTGCCGGTTTGTGTCCCCCCTTACCTTTGCCGCACTGACCGGCCACCCTGTGCTGACGGACATGTTCCCGGCCAGTGGGGAAGTAACCCATATCGAGACAGCCAGCCGGGCGGAGGTGGTGGCGGTTGTTCCTGCTACTGCCAATTTTATCGCCAAAATGACCATGGGCATGGCGGATGATCTGTTAACTGCCATTATCCTGGCGACCAGCGCACCCGTTGTGGTGGCTCCGGCCATGAATTGCCAGATGTATGCTAAACCTGTGGTACAGGAGAACCTGTACAAATTGCGGCAGCGTGGGGTAACAGTGATTGAACCCGGTGTCGGCCGGTTGGCCTGTGGTGCTGAAGGGCCGGGCAGGCTGGCGGACCTGGATTTGATTTTGGCCCACATGGCCTTAGCCTGTTCCCCACGCCGGGATTTGGGCGGCAAGCGGGTTCTGGTTACAGCGGGCGGTACCCGGGAACCCCTTGACCCGGTCCGCTATGTGGGCAATCGTAGCAGCGGCAAAATGGGATATGCTATGGCCCAGGCTGCGGTGGAGCGGGGTGCGGAAGTAACGCTGGTCAGCACTGTCCAACACCTGCCGGTACCACCCATGGTCACAGAGGTGAAGGTGGAAACGGCGGCGGAAATGCTGGACGTGGTGCTGGACCGCTTTCCGGAAACGGACATCGTGGTAAAAGCTGCAGCGGTGGCGGATTACCGTCCGGCGGAGACCGTCAATCGCAAATTGAAAAGGGGAACCGGGGATCTGGTCATTACCTTGCAACCAAATCCTGATATCCTGGCGGAACTGGGACGGCGCAAAACCCACCAGGTACTGGTTGGCTTTGCCGCCGAGACGGAAGATATCGTGCAAAATGCAGCGGAAAAGATGCGTCGTAAGGGTGTGGACATGATTGTAGCCAATGATGTGACTGCACCCGGAGCGGGTTTTGGTGCAGATACCAATATCGTTACTGTCATTACAGCAGACGGAAGAGTGGAAGAACTGCCCTGTTTGCCCAAGATAGTGGTTGCTCACAAGATATATGACTTGTTAACCTGCACAAACCAGCAATAAGGATAAGGAGTTGAGGGATTTGGCCCGTAAGCTGTTTACATCAGAATCCGTGACCGAAGGGCACCCGGACAAAATTGCCGACCAGATTTCCGATGCGGTACTGGATGCCATCATCGCCCAGGATCCCGATGCCAGGGTAGCCTGTGAGACATCCATTACTACTGGTCTGGTGCTGGTAGCCGGGGAGATCACCACCGACTGTTATGTGGATATCCCCAAGGTGGTGCGGGAGACTATCCGCAATATCGGCTATACTAGGGCCAAATACGGCTTTGACTGTGATACCTGTGCAGTGTTAACCTCCATCGATGAACAGTCGCCGGACATCGCCATGGGTGTAGACAGGGCTTTGGAAGCCAAGACCGGGGAAATGTCCGACAGTGAAATTGAGGCTATCGGTGCCGGCGACCAGGGGATGATGTTCGGTTACGCTACCAATGAAACACCCGAAATGATGCCCATGCCTATCGCCTTTGCCCATGCCTTGACCCGGCGCTTGGCCGCCGTGCGGAAATCCCGGGAGTTAAGCTACCTGCGGCCGGACGGCAAGTCCCAAGTGACGGTGGAGTATGTCGACGGCCGCCCGGCCAGGATCGATACCATCGTCATTTCCACCCAGCACCGGCCGGAAGTGGATATGGAGACCCTGCGTGCCGATGTGCTGCAGCATGTCGTCAAGCCGGTCATACCAGAACAATTCCTTGACAATAAAACTCGTTACCTCATTAACCCCACCGGTCGGTTTGTCATCGGCGGTCCCCAGGGTGATACCGGGTTGACCGGGCGCAAGATCATTGTGGACACCTATGGCGGCATGGCCCGACATGGCGGGGGCGCCTTTTCCGGTAAGGACCCCACCAAGGTGGATCGTTCCGCCACCTATGCCGCCCGATATGTGGCCAAGAATATAGTGGCCGCCGGGTTGGCGGAACGGTGTGAGGTGCAGTTGGCCTACGCCATTGGGGTCGCCCATCCTGTGTCCATCATGGTGGAAACCTTCGGTACCGGTGTAATGGACGAAGAAGCTTTGGTCCGCCTGGTGCGGGAAAACTTCGACCTACGGCCGGCCGGGATTATCCGTGAACTGGACCTGCGACGGCCAATTTACCGGCCTATTGCCGCATACGGCCACTTCGGCCGCCTGGATTTAGACCTGCCGTGGGAACGGACGGACAAGGCGGAAAGCCTTCGCCGTCACGCCGGTAGGGTATAACAATAGATTTGCAGTTGCCATACCTTTACTTAAGGGAGCACCAGTATCAGTGCTCCCCTTAATGCTTGCCCAGGCGGTAAAAGTCGTCACTTGCATGAGATTCCTTAATCATGTATAATTTTTGGGGCGGAGAGTAAAACCAGAATTATTGTGCTGATGTGGCTCAGGGGTAGAGCAGCGCACTCGTAATGCGCAGGTCGCGGGTTCGAATCCCGCCATCAGCTCCAAAAAAGCTAATAATGGTGCGGCTTTCGAGACGCGGAGCGGCGACTTAATTGGGGAAAAATGGGTTTTGGTCACCGTTTGGTCACGAGCCGCAAGGAGCGGACAGGGACATATCCTGTCCTATTTTTTTGCCCGCTTCCTTGGAGCACTTCGTGGAAACGGAGCATGGCCTCGCGTTCGACATTGGGCATTACGTGGTGATAAACCCTGATTGTAAAAGCTACGTCGCTGTGGCCCAAACGCTGGCTCACCATCTTTATGTCTTCACCGCGCTTTATAAGCAGGGTTGCATGGGTGTGTCTTAAGTCATGAAAGCGAATATCCGGTAGCCCTGCTTTTTTAAAGGTGTACCCGTTTCGCTGGGGAATACCATTCCCTGGTCCTGATACATCGGCCCCAGGCGAAGTTTATGCTGCATTTGCTGTATGCGGTGTTTTTTCAATGCTTCAACGACGGATGGCGGCAGTGAAATTGTTCGCTTAGAGGTTTTAGTTTTCGGCGGAACGAATTGGAGCTTCCCTTTTGCCGTTTCAATCGTTCTCTGGACCGTCAAAAGTCCGTTCTGAAGGTCAATATCCTCCCACCGTAAGCCCAACACTTCTCCTCTTCTCAGGCCGGTTCCCAGGACCGTGACGAACAGCGCTTCAAAACGATTTCCTTTGGCTGCGTCTAAGAAACGTGCTATTTGCTCTTCCGTCAGCGGGGTAATTTCTGTGTCTTCCGGTGAAGGCGGATGAACTTTATCCGCCGGATTTCGTGGAATCATGTCCAGATTTACAGCGGTTTCCAGAGCCTTATGGAGAACGCTGTGAATGTAACGCACTGAGGCCTTGCTTAAACCGCCTTTTTCCCCGTCTGACCTGTTTCCCGCTAGTTTTTCAGTGTATAGACACTAAATATGATATGGTGTTAGTTTACTGAGAGGTATTTTCCCCAGGGTTGGATTGATATGATTTCTGATTATGCTTTCGTAGCGATAGAAAGTTTTATCGAAACCCGCCCCTGAAAACCCAC
>DDKM01000025.1 GCA_002339345.1 Firmicutes bacterium UBA2598
TGGCCTGTTGGAGGCCCGGTAAGACCTTCCACAAGGGGGCACGGCCCGATGAAGCAGGAATCAATGAAGCGCTATTGTCCGGGGTTCCAGAATCCCGCGACTTTAGTCGTGGAGAGGTTCAAATTTTTCTGATGCTAATCTTTGGTGTCATCGGTTATTACATGATTAAACATGACTATCCGGTAATTGCGACGGTCCTGGGGATTATACTTGGCCCTATCGCTGATAAGGAATTGCTACGGACAGCCCAGAGGTTTGGGGGAGACTGGAGTATATTTTTTACTCGGCCGATCAGCCTGGTGTTACTTCTTTTGGCGGTGTTGGGAATTCTCCTGCCATTTGCCCTGCAGTATCTGGCAAACCGCAAGGAAAAAGTAGCCAGGTGCTAGAATTTAGATCATAGGAAAAAAGTAGATAGCTTTGCAAGAGGACAACCGTGGGCTGGCGTTAGAGGTGCCAGGATTAGATTACTGGGAGATAACTTGGGAGGGAAGAACGGTGTGTGATGGACAAAGGCTAAATTGCCACCAGGAACTTTTCCGGCGGCTACCAGAAGTGATCAGCGCATTTGTTACCAACAGCCCCCGTAATGCCGGGCATCCCTTTGGGCCGTTCTTTGATCCCCCACTGGTGGGGTTTGCCCGGGGCGATGATCCCCTTTTCAATGAAATCAAGGAGCAGGCGGGGGAACGTTCCTGGACTCCTGCCGAAGCAATGGAATTGTCCATGGCCACACGGGGCTGTGGCGGACCGGTGCTAAAGGCGGAGGTGGGGGTGGTAGCCTGGGTCCTGCCTATAGCCGCTGGCATCCGGGAAAAGAACAGGGCGCAGAAGGACGGCCCAGCTCCGGAGTGGGCCTACCAGCGGCAGTACGGTGAGGATTTTAACGGCGATTTGCGCCGGTATGTGGTGGGATGGCTGGAGTCCCACGGCATTGCTGCCACCGCTCCCTTTCAGCTTCCCCAGTTTGAGGTTATCAATGACGACAGCCGCGGCGGGTTTACCTCCACATGGTCGGAGCGGCACGTTGCCTTTGCCTGCGGTCTGGGCACCTTTAGTTTGAACGATGGGTTGATCACACCCAGGGGTATCGCCCACCGGGTGGGCAGTGTGGTTTTCCGGTCCGCCCAGGCTCCTGCTGCCCAGCGTGCCTATGGCCAGGTGCGGGAATACTGTATTGTGGATCAGGGCTGCCGGGCCTGTATCAAGCGGTGCCCGATCGGGGCAATATCTGAACAGGGGCACGACAAGCGGCTGTGCAAGGAAATGACCTATAACGGCGAAAGGGCGGCAGCCATGCGGGCGGCCCTGGGCATCACCCAGGGCGGGTGTGGGTTGTGCCAGGTTGGGGTGCCGTGTGAGTCCGGCATTCCCCGCCGGGCAGGCTAAGAAGATTTTGCATGCGGGGTGATGTTTTTGATGGAGGAAAAAGCCAAACAGCAGTTGCCCACAAGGGCGGAGATTCCGGCGGAATACAAATGGGCGGTGGAGGACCTTTATACAACCGATGAAGCCTGGGAAACGGACCTGGCAAAGCTAAAGGAAACGATTTCCCAGTTGGCGGCATACCAGGGCCGGCTGGGGAATTCCGTCCAGGAATTGCTGGCTGCCCTGCGGTTAAGGGATGCGGTTGGCTTGTCGGCAGAGCGTTTGTACTGTTACGCCTATTTCAAAAGGGATGAGGATACCACCAACCAGAAGTACCAGGCCATGGCGGACCGGGCGGCAAGAGTAACGGTTCAGGCAGGTGCCGCATCGGCCTATTTCAATCCGGAAATTCTGGCGATTCCGGCGGGGCGCCTGGCGGAATGGCTAGAACAGACTCCGGAGTTGGGCGTGTACCGGCATTTTTTGGATGATCTGGCCCGCTACCGTCCCCATACCCTTTCGGAACAGGAGGAACGCCTGCTGGCCCTGGGCGGGGAGGTAGCGGAGATCCCCGGCAATGTCTTCACCATGCTGAATAATGCCGACATCAACTTTGGAACCATCCAGGACGACAGCGGGCAGGAGGTGGAGGTCACCCACGGCAGGTACCTGACCTTGATGGAACACCCCGACCGCCGGGTCAGGCGGGACGCCTTCATTGCCATCCATTCTGCTTACCTGCGGCAGAAGAATACCCTGGCGGCCCTGCTGAACGGCAGTGTTAAAAAGGATATCTACCTGGCCCGGGTGCGTAATTTCCCCACCGCTTTGGCGGCGGCGCTACACGAGGAAAACATCCCCTCCGCCGTTTATAGTAACCTGATTGATACCATCCACAAGTACCTGAATGTGCACCATCACTATATGGGGGTACGGCGGCGGATCCTGGGGCTGGACAGCCTGCACGCCTATGATGTTTACACACCTTTGGTCCAGGAAGGAAGTGGCGACATCCCCTACCGCCGGGCTGTGGAAATGATGCTGGAGGCACTGGCTCCCCTGGGGCAGGAATACCTGGGAGTGCTGCAACAGGGCATGGCCGACCGGTGGGTGGATGTCTACGAAAACCGGGGTAAGCGCAGCGGAGCCTATTCCTGGGGCACCTATGACACCCATCCCTTTGTGCTGTTAAACTACCAGGGCAGGCTCAATGATGTATCCACCCTGGTCCATGAAATGGGCCATGCCCTGCACAGCCACTTTTCCAACCACTCACAACCCTATGTAGATGCCAAATACTCCATTTTCGTAGCCGAGGTTGCCTCCACCGTCAATGAGGTGCTGCTGGTACGCCACCTGCTGGCCGGTACCACTGATCAAAAACAGAGGCTGTTTTTGCTGGACCGTTTTCTCAACCAGTTTAACAGTACCATTTTCCGGCAGGTGATGTTCGCCGAATTTGAGCAGATCATTCACCATCATGTGGAACAGGGGGATGCCCTGACCCAGGACTTCTTGCGTAACACCTACCGGGATCTCAACATCCGTTACTTTGGGCCTGAGTTCGTCATAGATGATGAATTGACCATGGGTTGGGCCAGGATTCCCCATTTTTACAGGGCGTTCTATGTTTACAAGTATGCCACCGGGTTTGCTTCAGCCATTGCCCTGTGCCAGCAGATCCTGGAGGAGGGGCCGCCGGCGGTGCAGCGCTACATGAACTTCCTGCGGGCGGGGAATTCTGTCTATCCCCTGGACGCTCTCCGCCAGGCGGGTGTGGATCTTACTACACCCCAACCCATTGAGGCCGCCATGGAGGAATACGCCAAACTGGTGGAACAGCTGGCGGCCCTGGCCTAACAAGGCCATGGCTGGGATCCCCATATTTGCAAGGGGCCGACCTGAGTTTAGCCTTAGGAACGCCCCTTGTTGGTCATAAAGTTGGTCATAAAGGTGGGGTTAACAAAGGAGGAACGGTGTTAAATCCCCAGTAGCTCCCGCAAGCGGCGGGACTGGTTGCGGCTGACCGGCACCTCCGTCTGGCGTTCATCGTTGACAATGAGATTATAGGTGCCGTTGAAAAAGGGGATGATCTCGTGCACTTTGGTCATATTGACAATAAAACGCCGGTGGGTGCGGAAAAAGCGGTTGGGATCCAGCCGTTCCTCCAGTTCCTTCAGGCGGTAGTGGACCAGCAGGTTTTCCTTATGGGTGCGGACATAAACCTGCTCGTTTTCCGCATAAATAAACACTATATCGTCCATGCCGATGAGCAGGGTTTTACCCAGCTTTTCCACCGGCAAAAGGTCAATCCTGGGCGGTAGGTCCCATGTGGCGGCAGCCTTCGGCTTGGGGTCCGTTTCTTTTGTATCGTGCTTGTTAGCCATGCGGGCTACCTTATGCAGGGCATGTCCCAGCCGTTTTTCATCAATGGGCTTCAGGAGGTAATCCACCGCTTCCACTTCAAAGGCCTTCAGGGCATAATCCTCATGGGCGGTCACAAAAATGACGTAGGGCCGGGAGGATTTTTCCCGCAACCTTTGACCAAGTTCCAGGCCGTTCATGCCCGGCATCTGAATATCCAGGAAGATCACAGTATAATCAATGGCCCCGATCAGCTTGAGGGCCTCCTGGGCGTTGGTGGCCTCCCCCACCACTTCCACGCTGGGGAAACCGTCCAACAGGTAGCGCAGTTCCTTTCGGGCCGGGTACTCGTCGTCCACGATAAGTGCCTTCATTACCGTCATAAGACTTCCCGCTCCTTCTGGGTTTCACTGATTTTAAGGGGAACCCGGAACACCACGGTGGTACCCTTGCCTTCCCAACTGGAAAGGTGCAGCCCGTAACCATTGCCGAAAAGTCCGATGAGGCGCTGGTGAACGTTGGATAACCCCACACCGTTGCCGCTGCCGTAACCGGGCTGTAGTACCAGGGGTAGTTTCTCCGCCGGAATGCCCACTCCGTCATCGGATACGCTAAACAACAGTTCATCCCGGTCCAGGCGGGCGGCAATCCGCACCGCCCCGGATTCCGTCTTGGGGGAGATGCCGTGCTTGACGGCATTTTCCACCAGTGGTTGCAGGCTTAAGACCGGCACCTTGAAGTCCAGCAGTTCCTCATCAATGTCCTGGATGATGTGCAGTTTGCGCCCGAACCTGGCCTTTTCCAGTACCAGGTAGGTGTGGACGCATTCCAGTTCCTCCTTCAGTGTGACAAAAGGCCCGTGGCGCTTGAGGGTCTGCCGGAAAAAGTCCGCCAGGTGGATTAACAGCCGGCGGGCCCGTTGGGGATTGGTCCGGCTGTACATGATAATGGTATTTAAGGTATTGAAGAAAAAGTGCGGGTTGATCTGGGCATGCAGGGCATTGAGCTGGGCTACGGTGACCAGCTGGGTTTGCCGGTCCAGTTCCGCCAGTTCCGTCTGCATGGAAAGCAGCTGGGCAATTCCCACCGCCAGGCGGATCACCTGGGGCGGCAGCTGGCCGTCCTGGGTCTGGTACAACTTCAGGGAACCGATGACCTCATCCCGGCACTTTAAGGGTACAATTACCGCGGCAGCCAGGGGACATTCGCAGTTCTTCACCGAGCAGTTCAGTTCCTGGGTTGTCTGGACGACCTTCATCTGGCCGGAATAGAGGACCTGGCGGGTGGCCTCCGTCAGGATGCGGTCACCGGGATGGTGTTTTTCACAGCCAACCCCCAGGTAGGCCAGTACCCGTTCTTTGTCGGTAATGGCCACCGCCGGTACTTCGCTGATGCGCTGGATAATTTCCGCTGTTTTTAGAGCGGTTTCGGGATTGAGTCCCTGGCGGATGTACGGTAATGTGGCCTGGGCGATCTGCAGGGTGGGGTCAAACACACCAACCGGGTCCACCTTGGGACCGGGTTTTGCGGCGGTCCACCGGGTAACCAGGGCGATAACAGCCAGGTTAATGCTAAACAACAGGGAAGCCACCAACCAGGGCGGGAGGTCCAAAATTCTTAACAAAAGAAGAATTTGCACGCCGCTGAGCAGGCCGGCAATGCCCGCCAACTTAAAATCCAACGGTACCACCTCCCCTCTATGTAATTAATATATTCGACCGGGTGGAAGTAAAACCTGCCGGTGAGCCCCTGTTGGCAATACCTTACAATACCACAGGTTTAATTAACGCTAACTAGGTAGTTAGGGAAGCCTCTCCCGCCTGTAGAGGCGGGAGTTCTCTGGGCGGATTGTGATAGAAAAAAGTTTCGATAATGTACAGAGAATTCCTTCTATGGGTTTTTCTTTCGCCAAATATCGTAAAAACCGGAAAAATTCTGCCTGCCCGGGTGGCCGTGGCAGGGAATTGATTTCTCTGAGGTTAATAATAATGTGGTAAGTCCATGGATTGGCGGGGGTAGGGAGTATTGATTTACGGTATCGGCACCGATCTGGTGGAACTGGAGAGGTTTCAGAAGGTACTGCACCGGCGGGGACCAGCCTTTGAACGGAGGGTCTTCACCCCGGCCGAGATGACCCACTGCCGGCAAAGCGCCAAGCCGGTCCAGTCCCTGGCTGCCCGCTTTGCTGCCAAGGAAGCGGTGATGAAGGCCCTGGGGGTGGGCTGGGGCCCGGTAGGCTGGACGGACATCGAGGTGGCCACGGATCCGCGGGGGAGGCCGGATGTCCAACTGCGCGGTAAAGCGCGGGATCTGGCGGCGCGCCTGGGTATTACCGCCTGGCATCTTAGCCTTACCCATACTTCCTGCCATGCCATGGCTGTGGCCATCGCCGAGGGGGTAGTGCCGAAGGGGTAGTATTGAAACCGGGGGTTGATGGGGATGAAGCTGGCGACAGCATCGGAAATTAGGGAACTGGATAAACTGGCCGCCACCAAGTATGGGATTTCCGGTCTGGTGTTGATGGAAATCGCCGGCCTGCGGGTGGTGGAGGCGGTCAGGGAACAGTGCGGTGGCCATGTGTCCGGCAGACGGATATTAATTTTTGCCGGAAAGGGAAATAATGGTGGGGACGCGCTGGTGGCAGCCCGCCATTTGATTAACGCCGGCGCGGAGGTCAAGGTGTTTTTACTGGGAAAAGGGGAAGAAATTCGGGGGGATGCCAGGGCTAACTACCTGATCTTGGAGCGCATGGGAGCAAGGGTGTACCCGGTTTTAGGGGATAAGGACTGCCAGCGGGTGGATATCGCCACCCTGAACGCCGATTTGCTGGTGGATGGGATTTACGGCACCGGTTTTAAGGGAGCAGCCATGCATCATGTGGCCAGGGTCATCCAACAGATTAACCAGAGCGGCAAGCCGGTCATCGCCATCGATCTGCCTTCCGGCCTGGAAGCGGATTCCGGCAAGGTGCATGGACCGTGCGTCCGGGCAGCGGTAACGGTGACCATGGGCCTGCCCAAACCCGGCCTTTATCTGGAACCGGGTCGCAGTTACGCCGGGCGGGTGGTGGTGGCGGACATCTCCTTTCCCGCCGCCTTGGTGGAAGGACAGTACCTGAAGGGAAATCTGATTACACCTGGCATGTGCCGCGGCTTGCTGCCAGCCAGGCAGCCAGCTGCCCACAAGGGAAGCTTCGGCCATGTACTGGTGGTGGGAGGGAGCGCGTCCATGCCCGGTGCTCCCCTGCTGGCCGGCCGGGGGGCGCTGCGTAGCGGGGCAGGCCTGGTCACTGCCGGGATTCCCCGGAACTGCCACCAGCTGGTGGCTGGTCGTTTTCCGGAAATCATGACCTGGCCATTACCGGACAATCAGGCCGGTGTACTGACCGCTGGCGCCGCCGGCACCATCCTGAGCGAGGCGGCTCGCTGGGATGTGCTGGCTTGCGGGATGGGATTGGGCCAGCACCAGGAGGGGGCGGAAATGGTAACGGCCCTGATGGAAGGTTGGACCAAACCAGTGGTACTTGATGCCGATGCTTTGAACCTGCTGGCACCCAATCCGTTCGTTCTTGCCAACGCCCGCGGTCCGGTGGTAATTACCCCCCACCCGGGGGAAATGGCCCGCCTGATGGGGACCACCCCGGCCCGGGTGCAGGAGGACCGGCTGAATGCCGCCCGGGAGGCTGCCGGGCGGTGGCAGGTCACGGTTGTTTTAAAGGGGGCGGGCACCGTTGTGGCTTGTCCCGATGGGCAGTTCTACGTAAACACCACCGGAAATCCGGGGATGGCCACCGCTGGCAGCGGTGATGTGCTGGCCGGGGTGATCGCCGGTTTGATGGCGCAGGGCCTTTCCCCCACTGCGGCTGCCGTGCTAGGAGTGTTTTCCCACGGGCTGGCCGGTGATCTGGCAGCACGTACCGTTGGCATGCGCGGAATGGTGGCCGGGGATATAGCGGAATTGGTGGCCCAGGCCATGGTGGAACTGGAGAACTGGGCAGAGGGGGGAGAATTGGGTTGCGACCGACCAGGGCGGAAATAGATCTGACGGCAATTGCCCACAACTTCCGGGAGGTCCGCCGGGTGACCGGGCCCCCGGTCAAGGTGATGGGGGTGGTAAAGGCCAATGCCTATGGCCACGGGATGGTGGAGGTTGCCCGGACCCTGGTGGCAGAGGGAGCGGACTGGCTGGGGGTGGCCATTTTGGAGGAGGCGGTCATCTTGCGGGAAGCGGGCTTTCAACTGCCCAT
Organism: Firmicutes bacterium UBA2598; assembly: GCA_002339345.1. Lineage (GTDB taxonomy): Bacteria > Bacillota > PH28-bin88 > PH28-bin88 > PH28-bin88 > UBA2598. The sequence goes on from DDKM01000025.1 coordinate 7,979, forward strand.
CCTGGTTTTTGGCTACGTCCCTCCCCACCAGGCGGAGGTGGTGGTACAGCACCAAATCCGGCAATCGGTTTATTCCCTGGAACAGGCTCAGAACCTGGCGGCGGCAGCCCAGCGCCTGCATGCTACCGCTCTGGTCCATGTGAAAATAGATACCGGCATGGGCCGGCTGGGATTTTTACCCACTGCGGACGCCCGGCAGGCGGTGCTGGCCATGGCCCGGCTGCCACGGCTGGAGGTGGAGGGGGTGTTTACCCACTTTGCAGTGGCCGATGAGATGGACAAATCCTTTACCATATTACAGTGGGAGCGTTTCCAGGACTTTACAGCCGGACTGCAGGCCGCGGGCTTGACCGTTCCCATCCGGCATGCCGCCAACAGCGCGGCGGTTATCGACCTGCCGGAAACCCACGGCGATTTGGTGCGCCCCGGCATCATGATTTACGGCCTGTACCCTTCCGGTGAAGTAAACAGGGAACGGGTGCGCTTGCGCCCGGCCATGACGGTAAAGAGCAGGGTGGCCTTGGTCAAGGAGGTGCCCGCAGGGGCAACCATCAGTTACGGCCGTACCTTCCGGGCCGCTAAACCAACGGTGGTGGTGACCATTCCCATGGGTTATGCCGATGGGTACAGCCGCCTGCTGTCCAACCGGGGGACGGTACTCATCAACGGTATCCCCGCGCCGGTGATCGGCAGGGTGTGCATGGATCAGTTCATGGTGGATGCCACCGGTGCGGGGGCGGTGTCCCTGGGTGATGAGGTGGTGGTGATGGGCCGGCAGGGGGATCGGGAGATCTCCGCCGATGCCATTGCCGCTCAGCTGGGCACCATCAATTATGAGGTGGTTTGCATGCTGTCTGCCAGGGTACCCAGATATTACATCAACGGGCAGGCAGGTACCGGGGGGTGTTGATGCCGAATAGAGTTGTAGCAGGTAACGGGCTATAGGTTTGGACGGGACCGGAGGCATGCTTGGGACCTTTGGTGGCAATACTTGGGACAACCCCCATAGCTTGCACCGCCTGGTGCCTGGCGGTATAATTAAGTTATAAACCCAGCGGGAGGTGCCGTATTTGTCTTGTTTAAAACGGATCGTGATTAGCCTGCCGGAAAGCCTGTTGAAGGAAGTGGACGGCATGGTTCTTTTGGAACAGAAGAACCGCAGTGAACTGGTCCGTGAGGCTATGCGGCTATACCTGGCTGAACGAAGGCGGTTATCCCTGCGGGAACAGATGAAAAGGGGCTATCAGGAGATGGCGCACATTAACCTCAGCCTGGCCCTGGAAGAATTTGAGGCCATCCTGGAAGATGAGCCGGAAGAAAAGCTGGCTGATTGCCGATGACCATGCAGGTACGCAGGGGCGACATTTTCTTTGCCCAGCTCAATCCCGTTGTGGGCTCTGAACAGGGTGGGACCAGGCCGGTACTGATCATCCAGAATGATATCGGAAACCAGTACAGTCCCACCACCATTGTCGCCGCCATTACCTCCCAAATTGCCAAAGCCAAACTACCCACCCATGTGGAGGTGGGTTCGGACAAGACCGGCCTGGAGCGGGATTCCGTCATTTTGACCGAGCAGGTCCGGACCATTGACAAGAGCAGGCTGCAGCAAAAGGTGGCTTTTTTGGATGCCGAGACCATGGAGCGGGTTGACCGGGCCATTGAGATCAGCCTTGGCCTGGTGGAACTGTAAAAACAGGCCGTTGGGTAGAGGCCGGTATAGGGTAACATCGAAAAAATGGGCCTACTTGCACACAGGTAGGCATTTTTATATTCGTGTAGCGTAGAATACAGGGGAAAGGCGAGGGAGGTGGAACCCGGTGCCACCGTTAATCGGTATAACTTGCGCCCATGACCTGGCCAGTGACCGCCTGTTCATCTCGCCCACCTACGTCCAGGGTGTGGTGGAGGCGGGCGGCGTACCGGTACTGCTGGCCTCCAGCGTGGATATGGTGGAACATTACCTGTCCGTGGTGGATGGCCTCCTGCTATCCGGCGGCAGTGATGTGGATCCCTTCCATTTCGGGGAAGATCCCCTCCCAGGCAGTGGGGAAATTGCCCCCGACCGGGACACCTTCGAGCTGCTGCTGGTCCGGCGCTGCCTGGCGGAGGGTGTGCCCATGCTGGGCATTTGCCGAGGGATGCAGGTGATCAACATCGCCGCAGGCGGTACCATCTTTCAGGACATTCCCACCCAGGTGCCAGGGGCTATGAAACACAAACAGGAAGCTCCCCGCTGGTACCCTACCCACCCGGTGCAGATTGCACTGGATTCCCTTCTGCACAGTCTGTTTGTGGAGGTGCCGGAAAGGGTAAACAGTTACCATCATCAGGCGGTGAAGACACCGGGGCGGGGGTTGCGGGTGTGTGCCACCGCTCCCGACGGCATTATCGAGGGGATTGAAGGAGAAAGCGGGTTTGTGATAGGGGTGCAGTGGCATCCCGATGCCATGTGGGCCAGGGTTCCGCGGCACCTGAGCCTTTTCCGGGGTTTGGTGAGGGCAGCGGGAAATGGTCACAGCAGGCAGGAATAACCAGATGGATGGCGAACCACTGGTGAGGCCGGATTTCCGGCCTCACCGTCATTGTACGGGAAGGGTGTAATTTTAAACGGGAGGGAGATGGTTGTCATAAGGGCCACGGAAATACTGGAACTGGCAGTCAGGGCGGCGGGGTTGGAAGCTGTGCCGCCGGATTCCGGGGTGCTGGTGGAGGGAGAGGGCATCACGAAAATCCTGTTCGGGATTGACATGGGAGCGGCAGAAATCCTCATCGCCAAGCAGTTGGGCTTCCATGGGGTGATCACCCACCATCCCAAGGGGGGGGAGGCCATGGTGAACCTTTCCCAGGTGATGCAGAACCAGATCCAGAGGATGGTCAATGCCGGTATTCCCATCAATAAGGCACAAAAGGTGTTAAAGGAACGGCAGGAGGAGGTGGAGCGGAGGGTATACGCGGAAAACTACGACCGGGAGGTAAGTGCCGCCAGGTTGCTGGGCATGCCCTTCATCGCCCTGCACACACCATGTGATATCCTGGCTGAGCAAACGGTGCAGGGGCACCTGGATCGCCGGCTGGCGGACAGGCCCCAGGCTACCCTAAAGGACCTTTTGGATATTCTGGGAGAATTGCCGGAATATAAAAACGCCCTGGTCAAGCCCAAGATCCGGGTGGGTGCACCGGAAAGTTATGCCGGCCGGGTGTATGTAACCATGGCCGGGGGCACCAGTGGCGGCAAGGAGGTCTTCAAGGCCTATTTCGAAGCCGGGGTGGGCACCCTGGTTGTGATGCACTGCCCCGATGATGTGCTGGAGGCAGTACGCCAGCAGAACATCGGCAACATTATCATCGCTGGCCACATGGCCAGCGATTCGGTAGGTATCAATAAAATGATCACAGTTTTAAGCCAGTACGGCCTGGAATGCACCCGTTGCGCCGGGGTGGTGGATCCCGGAGGGGATAACTTACAACAGCAGTAGTAGCCACTGTTGGATGGTGGTAACCAGGCCCCATGCCAGGGTAGTAATGGTGATGGCACCGAAGGCGATTTCTTTTTTGAAAATGGATCTGCTTGGCATGGGTACCCCTCCCCTTCTTAATTGTTTCTAACATTAAATACGCCTTTGGCTGGGAAGTTCCGGCAAAAATTTTTTTGGGAGGCAAAAAAATGATCGCGATCATTAATGGCACGGTGGCCGCCATGACTGGGCGCTCCCCGGCTCCCGGTACAGTGCTGATCAAGGACGGGAAAATCCTGGCCGCCGGTCCCGGTGTGGATGTGCCTGCAGAGGCGGAAGTGATTGACGCCCGGGGAGGGTGGATTATGCCGGGACTGGTGGAGGCCCATTGTCATGTGGGCATCATGGAGGAGATCTACCGGGTGGAGGGCAATGACGGCAACGAGACCACCGATCCCATCACACCCCACCTGCGGGCTTTGGATGCCATCAATCCCATGGATGAGGGATTTCGGGATGCCCTGCAGGGCGGGGTAACCACCATGTTCGTGCCACCGGGCAGCGCCAATGTGGTTGGGGGTACCGGTCCTGTTTTGAAGACCTGCGGGCGGATTGTGGATGACATGTGCCTGCGGCAGCCTGCCGGGTTAAAGGTGGCCTTTGGGGAGAATCCCAAGCGGGTATATGGTGACCAAAAAAAGGCCCCCAGCACCAGAATGGCCACCGCCGCCCTGCTGAGGGAGTATCTTTCCCGCGCCTTGGAGTATCAGGCCAAGATGGAACGGGCGGGTGGGGACCCGGAAAAGATACCGGCGCGGGATTTTAAATTGGAGGCCGCCCTGCCCGTCCTGCGGGGCGAGATGCCCCTAAGGGCCCATGCTCACCGGGCGGATGACATCATGACCGCCATCCGCATTGCCCATGAATTCGGCGTCAAAATTGTCATTGAACACTGTACCGAGGGACACCTGGTGGTTGACGAGCTGGCCGGGGGGGGTATACCCTGTGTGGTAGGCCCATCCTTCAGTTCCCGCGCCAAGGTGGAACTGAAGGAACGCACCTTTGCTACCCCTGGCATCCTGGCGCGGGCGGGGGTACTGGTGGCCATCATGACGGATCACCCCGTGGTGCCCATCAAGTATCTGAACCTGTGCGCCGCTCTGGCGGTCAGGGAGGGCATGGCGGAGGAGGATGCCCTGCGGGCGATTACCATTAACGCAGCGGCCATTCTTGGTGTAGATCACCGGGTGGGCAGTCTGGCACCGGGCAAAGACGGTGATGTGGTGGTATGGGATGGCCATCCCCTGGATGTGAGGTCCAGGGTGACCACTGTGATGATGGATGGGCGGGTTGTGTACCGTCGGTAACACCCGGGATGGGGGATGTGTTGTTTCCTCCATGTGTGCGAAGTTTTCATCCCATAGCCAGGGAAGGGAGGAGGGACTTCTTGGATGACATCAGGCGGGAGGCCCTGGCGGCCCTGGCACAGGAATGCCTGTCCTGTCGCCGGTGCGGTTTACGGCAGGGCTGCAAACAGGTGGTGTTCAGTGACGGCAACCCCGACACCTCCCTGATGCTGGTGGGGGAGGGTCCCGGGGAAATGGAAGATGAACTGGGGCGGCCCTTTGTAGGGGCAGCCGGCCAGTTGCTGGATCGCATCCTGGCGGCTGCCGGGCTTAACCGGAACAAGGTATATATTGCCAATGTGGTGAAATGCCGGCCGAAAAATGATCCGGCCTTGCCGGGTTACCGGCCGGGGTGGGCCACCAACCGCCCGCCCACACCACAGGAGATGGCGGCATGCCTTCCTTGGCTGGAGGCACAAATTGCCCTGGTCCAGCCCACCCATATCCTTTGTCTGGGTTCGGTGGCTCTCCAGGGACTGGTTGACCCGGCGGCCAGCATCACCCGCATGAGGGGCCGGTGGGTGGACTGGCATGGGATCAGGCTGATGCCCACCTACCACCCGGCTGCGCTGTTACGGGATCCTGCCAAAAAGAAACCGGTGTGGCAAGATGTGCAGGAATTGATGCGGGATCTCGGCCTGCCCATGCGGGGCTGATGCCCATAGGAAAAGGGTTTCGTTAGAGGCGGGAGTATCCTGGGTATAATATGGGGAGGATGGAATAAAGGGATGGTATACCGCATAAATGTCGATACAGCTGAAGAGATGCTCCGTCTGGGGGAGTGCCTGGGTCGCCTGCTGCAGCCCGGGCATGTGGTGCTGCTCTCTGGCGATCTGGGTGTCGGAAAGACCACCTTGGCCCAAGGAGTGGCCCGCGGGCTAGGGGTTAACCGGCCGGTAACCAGTCCTACCTTTACCCTCATCCATGAATACCAGGGTAGGATGCCCCTTTACCATATCGATTTGTACCGGTTGTCAGGTGAGGAGGAAACACTGGATCTGGGCCTTACCGACTACATGGAACCCGATGGGGCGACTCTTTTGGAGTGGCCGGAGCGGGCCCCGGCCAGCTGGCCGGACCGGTTCCTCAAGGTGACCATCAGCGGAGGGGAAGGTAGTGGCCGGGTGGTGGAAATAACAACCAACGGCGAGGATTGGCAGGAAATCGTGAAGGGGTTGGAACGGTGCGGGTTTTAGGTCTTGACAGCGCCACCAATGTAGCTTCAGTGGCGGTAATGGGGGAACAGCACCTGGTGGCGGAGGCGTGGTTGAATACCAGAAAAACCCATTCCCAGCGGCTGATGCCCATGCTGGCCCAGCTGCTGCAGGAAGCAGATTTGACTTTGGCGGATCTTTCCGGCTTGGCGGTAGCCATTGGCCCTGGCTCCTTTACCGGTTTGCGCATCGGCTTGGCTACCGTCAAGGGCCTGGCCCTGGTGACAGGACTGCCGGTGGTGGGTATACCCACCCTGGATGCCCTGGCCCTTAATGCAGCAGGTTTCCCTGGTATTGTATGCCCCATTCTCAATGCGCGGAAACAAGAGGTTTATGGGGCTGTCTACGCCTGGCGGGAAGGTGAGATGGAACGGCTGACGGAATACTTGGCCGTATCCCCGGAAGCCCTGGCGGAGATCCTGGACGCCTATTGCCAGCCGGTGACCCTCCTGGGTGATGGGGTACCCATCTACCGGCAGGTGTTCCACCAGCGGCTGGGTAACCGGCTGGTTCTGCTGCCGCTCCCCCAGTTACTGGGCAGGGCTGCCCAGGTGGCCTACCTGGGTTTACGGGCCTTGCAGGCTGGCCGGCGGGATGACCTGCATAGCTTGAAACCCTTTTATATCCGCCCTTCCGAGGCTGAGGTGCGGATGGCGCAACGGTTGGCCGGAGAATGAGGAGGATTTGGCTTGGAGTACGCCATTAGACCCATGCGGGAGGGGGATCTGGATCAGGTGCTGGAAATCGAAGCCCTATCCTTTCCTATCCCCTGGTCCCGTTATGCCTTTGCAAGCGAACTGAAGGAAAATGCCTTTGCCTATTATTTGGTCTGCCAGGATGGGGAACAGGTGGTGGGTTATGCCGGAATGTGGGTCATCCTGGATGAGGCACATATCACCAATGTGGCGGTACACCCGGACCACCGGCGGCGGGGTGTCGGCCAGATGCTGATGCTGGCACTGGAAGAGGCGGCCCTGGCCCGCGGGGCAACCCGGATTACCCTGGAGGTGAGGGTATCCAACACGGCGGCCCAGCAATTGTATGAGATGCTTGGTTATCGGCGGACCGGCGTTCGCCGGGCCTATTATACCGATAACAAGGAGGACGCCCTGATCATGTGGAAGGTGTTTACCTGCTTAGAAAGTCCGGCCGGGATAGGGCGGCTGGGCCGAAGTGTACCAAAGAAGGGTGCCGGTTTATATGAATGAACTCATTCTTGGCATTGAAACCAGTTGTGATGAGACATCCGCCGCCGTGGTGGCCGGAGGCCGCCTGGTGCTGTCCAATATTATCTCCTCCCAGATACCCACCCACCAGCCATTTGGCGGGGTGGTGCCGGAAATCGCATCCCGTAAGCATGTGGAAAACCTCACCGTGGTGATCCAGCAGGCCCTGGATGAAGCAGGGGTTGGTCTGCGGGACTTGACGGCGGTGGCGGTAACCCACGGCCCCGGTCTGGTGGGGGCCTTGCTGGTTGGTGTTTCCGCCGCCAAGGCCATGAGTTATGCCCTGGGGGTGCCCCTTCTGGGTGTGCATCACCTGGTGGGCCACATCTATGCCAATTTCCTGGAATATCCCCGCCTGGAGCCGCCTCTGGTTTGCCTGGTAGTTTCCGGTGGCCATACCAGTCTACTGCACCTGGAGGGAAAGCGGCGGCGGATGCTGGGCAGTACCGTGGATGACGCCGCTGGCGAGGCCTTTGATAAAGTGGCCAGGGCCATGGGACTGGGGTATCCCGGGGGGCCGGCCATCCAGCGTCTGGCAGAGGAAGGCGACCCCACTGCCATCGAATTTCCCCGGGCCTGGCTGGGGGAGGATAGCCTGGATTTCAGTTTCAGTGGCCTGAAGTCAGCTGTCATCAATTACCTACACCGGGCAGCACAACGTGGCGAGGAGCCGGACCATGCGGCGGTGGCTGCGTCCTTTCAGGCCGCCGTGGTGGATGTCTTGGTGGAGAAAACCATTCTGGCTGCCCGGCAGGTTGGAGTGGGGCAGGTGATGCTGGCTGGCGGTGTTGCTGCCAACAAGGTACTGCGGCGGGAATTGACGGCCAGGGGGAAGGCGGCGGGCTTGGATGTATACTATCCATCCCCGGTATTGTGCACCGACAATGCCGCCATGATTGCCAGCGCCGGTTACCACCAGTTGAAATCGGGTGAAGTGGCGGGGCTGGATCTGAACGCCGTTCCCGATCTGCCCCTGGTTACGCAATAACCTGCTGCCGATACCCGCCAGTTTTTGACGTTTTGCGCTGTCAAAGCAGGACCTTAGTCCCAGGAACGTCTGTTTTGTGGACGAGCAGGTCCTGTGGATAATGTGGATAAAGCTGTTAATAACTTGTTTTGGCTGGGGTGATGGCATCTTTGGACAATGCGGAAAAACACGGTCCCATCACCCTGTGGAAACTGTGGAAAAGGCCATCAAACCTTGGCAGCGCAAGGGATGGCCTGGGGAAAAAGTTGTGGGCAGTTGCCGGAGCCGGGATTTCCGCACCCTGCTCGCCAAATCGTTGGAATTATCTGTTTTCTAGTGCTTTGCTGCATGACCCTAACTAAAGGTTGGGGTTTTTTTGTTATGGAGAACATCCCGACATGTCGGAAAAGTCAGGCAACAATATTGCCCCTGGTAACACCTATATCCGGCCTATTAAAAGGGACATTATACAACGAAACAGTGTCGCATTATTCAGACACATTGTTGGGGACGGGAGGTTACTTGGATAGCTGAAAGTCTGGAATTGCCTTATATAATCCGTTTACCCAATAGACATTTGCGCTGGCATGAGAAATGCATTGGAGAGAAGAAAAAGTTACCCACTATTTTCGGAGTGGAGGGGAGAACTTGAAGATTAGCTTTGAAAACCTCGATCGAAAAGTCATTAAGAGAGGTTTATGTACTGCTTGTGGGACATGTGCCGGGATCTGCCCGACGAGTGGTCTCCGGCTTATATATCAGGATGGAGAACCGATCCCGGTTCTAATGGGAGAATGCAACTCGTGCGGGCACTGCTACCACAGTTGCCCTGGGGAAGATATTCCCCTCCCGGAAATGGAACTTCATCTCTTCGGCAAGAAAAGAAACGGTGCTGACCAAAACCTGGGGGTCTTCAAGTATTGTATAAGTGCTTTCTCCAAAGATGAAGAAATACGATTGGCCGGTGCCAGTGGAGGGGTGGCGACGGCTTTAATCAATTATGCACTGGAGGTTGGCATTATTGACTGCGCGATCGTTGCCGGATACCAGGAACAACGCCCCTGGCTACCCGAGGGCAAGGTGACAACCACGCGGGACCAAGTTCTGGAGGCTGCTCAGTCAAAATATACCGTAGCACCCGTAAATGCCGTCATTAATGAGGCCATTAGCAAAGGCTATAAAAAGATCGGTTTAGTGGGTGTCCCGTGTCACATTGAAGCAATCCGAAAGATACAACTAAGGGGAAAACCATCTAAGGTAGCCAAAAGTATCAAGCTTACCCTGGGACTATTCTGCGCTTCTGAGTTCTATTTTGAGGGGCTCAGGCACTTACTGGGGGAAATGTGCGGGGTGGATGACCTCAAACACATAACTAGGCTGCAGTACCGTAGCGCACCCTGGCCGGGTCACTTTGCGGTAGATCTGGACAATGGGGAAAGGCGGGTAGTGGATCGACATCGTTATGTGTACCACTTGTTACTTCCCTTATACAAGCGGGATCGTTGTGAAATGTGCGTGGATTGGGCAGCTGAGGTGGCCGATATTGCCATTGGGGATTACTGGAGTCCCGACATGAAACCCGGTGAAGAGAAGGGGCAATCCACCTGTATTGTTCGATCGGAAATAGGGGACATGCTCGTGGAGATGGCACGTAATGATGGGGTCCTGCACATTGAGAACTTGCCCGTACAGACGGTAATAGCGGGATTCGGGTACGAGGCCAAAAAACATGCGGCAGCCTTTCGTTTGTCCCAGAGACAGTCCTTTGGCTGGCCGGTGCCAGACTTTCATATCGAATGCGACCGTGAGCCTGTTAAGAGGGAGTTTCATCTAGCGCCGGAGACCAAGCAGCGCTAAAAAGGAGGGGGGGTTCCAGTATTGGGTCTTGAATATGCAGAACAGCAAGAATTGAGCGAAATCCCATCAAAAAGGCAAGTTACAATTGATGGGACGGTATGTGAGTTTCAAGGAAAAGAAATAGGAGGAATGCAGAATGAGTATTACTGGTCGGCTGGCGGATTATGTGGTCGGTTTAAGTTATAACCGGCTTCCACCTGAGGTGGTGGAAAAAACCAAGCATTGTCTCTTGGACCTGATGGGCATTATGGTGCGGGCGCGTTTTGACGCCGAATCCAGTGAACCTGTGACAGACGCGGTAAAGGAATTGGGGGGTGCTGCTGGTAAGTGCACGGCTGTAGGCAATAAAGAAACCTTCACACCACACCATGCTGCTCTCCTTAATGGAACCTATGCCCACAGCCTGGACTTTGATGATACTCACAGGCGTGGATCCCTCCACCCTGGTGCTGCTATTATCCCAGGGGCACTGGCGGTGGCTGAGGCCTCAGGCGCTGACGGGAAGGCCTTGATTACCGGCATCGTTGCCGGATACGACGTGGGGTGTAAATTGAGTATTGCAGCACGGCCTAAGGTTCACTATGACCGGGGGTTTCACCCCACCGCCACCACCGGGGTCTTTGGTGCAACTGCAGCAGGAGCCAGTATTCTTAAGTTCTCTTCATCTACCCTGCAAAATGCCTTCGGCCTTAACGGTAGCCAGGCGGCGGGCTCGATGCAGTTTTTGGAAAACGGTGCATGGAATAAACGGGTGCATGTGGGACTGGCAGCTCACAATGCTATCTACAGCTTAACTATGGCTCAAAAAGGGGTTATCGGTTCATCAAATGCTATCGAAGGGGAAGCCGGTTTTCTGCATGCTTATACGGATGGTGCTGATCCCCAAGAAGTTTTGAAAGACCTTGGGGAGCAGTTCGAAATATATCATACTGCACTGAAACCATACCCCTGTTGCAGGTTTACCCACGGCCCCATCGATTTGATCCTCGAAATAGTTAACGAGGAAGATATCAAGGCTGATGAGATTGAAGAGATCGTTATAGGCCTGCAGACCAAGGGTATAGACATCACCGGTGCCCCTGCTGACCGGAAGCGCCGGCCCCAAAGCGTTGTTGACGGGCAGTTTAGCATGCATTTTACTGGAGCGGTGGCAGCGGCATACCGTCGCATGGTGTGGGCGGATTATGACAAGCTCTTCGATCCGGAAATCGTGAGGTTGATGGATCGTATAAATGTGGTCCATGACCCTATGGTGGAAGCCAAGTACCCTGACAAGTTTGCAGGCAGTGTCACGATCAAGGCTAGAGGTCAGGTTTTCTATGGGTTTACGGATCTGGCTAAGGGTGAACCCGAAAAACCACTAACATGGGAGGAGGTGGTGGATAAATTTAATGACTTGTCAGCAGTGGGGTTAAATGAAAGCAGACGGAATCAGATCGTTGAGCGGGTAGCCAATTTGGAAACTATGGCCAATATCCGGGATCTAATGGCCTTATTCCGGCCGTAGCCTAAATGTGTGTCAACTGGTCGGGCCGTTGTTTCAACACCGATGGACGGAGCCAGAAGTTGGCGCGAGAGGGGGATATTGTACTTGCTGGAAGGTATCAAAATCCTTGACTTCAGTATTGGCATAAGTGGTCCATACTGTACCCGGCTTTTGGCTGACTGGGGGGCACGGGTGCTGAAGATTGAAAGGCCGGGTGGTGGAGATGTAAGCCGGGAGTGGGACTCGGTAGTCCATGGCATGAGTTCCGGTTATGTGTGGGTAAACCGGAATAAAGAAAGCATCACGCTAAACCTTAAAAACCAACGGGCTAGAGAGATTGTTTACAAATTGGTAGAAGATGCTGACATCGTTGTTGAGAACTTTACGCCGGGAACAGTCAACGACCTGGGGATTGACTACGAAACACTTTGTAAAATCAACCCGCACCTCATCTATTGTCATATTTCCGGCTACGGCCAGGACGGTCCATATAAGGATGAGAAAGCCTATGACCTGCTCATGCAGGGAGAAAGCGGCATCATTTTGATGAACGGTAGCCCTGAGGCTCCGGCGAAAGTGCCGCTATCCATCTGCGACCTGACCTCGGGCATGTTTGCAGCCCTGGGAATTATGATGGCCCTGTACAATCGCACCACCAAACCATCTAAGCAGGGGCAGGAGCTAGAGGTGACCATGTTTGACTCTATGGTGTCGTTATTGGGATACTTTCCCCACTTTTACTGGTACAGGGGAGAATTACCGGTCAGAGTGGGGATGAAACATCACCTCTTGACTCCGTACGGACCCTATCTGGCCAAAGATGGGAAGTACATTAGCTATGCCTGTCTAAGCCAGGATCACTGGCGAAAGTTTTGTTACCACGTTATTGAACGACCTGAACTTCCGGAGATGCCTGAGTTCGAGAATAACGAAAAGCGGCTGGCCAACCGGGAAGAGCTGGAAAAAATCGTGGCTGGAGAGTTGTTAAAGCGGAACAGGGATGAATGGTTGGAACGGCTTCGAGCCGTAGGGATTCCTTGTGGTCGGGTCAATGACCTCGAAGAAGTATTAACCCATCCGCAGTTAATTCACCGTGGTCTTGTTCGTAACCTGGATACTCCATACGGTGAGGCTAAAGAAATTGATAACCCCATCAGGTTTTCCGGACACACCAGTAAAATGGACTATGTTCCGGAGTTGGGTGAACACACCGCCAAAATCTTGGCCGAACTGGGCTTTTCGGAGGATCAGATCAGCGAGTTGCGAGCGAAATTGGTGATCTAAACTGTGACGCAGATAGTATGGAGGAGGCTTAAAAAATAGATAATTTTAGCTGGGAGGTTTATTAAATGGAAGAGAAGGAACTTTACGGCAATTATTTTGAGGATTTTACACCCGGCCGGATATTTAAGCATTACCCTGGCAGAACCATCACCGAAGCCGATAACATCTGGTTCACTTTGTTGACCATGAATACCCATCCACTGCACTTCAACAACGATTACTGTGCCAAAACGGAGTTTGGCCAACCCCTGGTAAATAGCACGCTGACCCTGGCCGTCGTTACCGGCATGAGTGTGCGGGACATCAGCCAGAATGCTATCGCCAACCTGTCTTTTGATGAGGTGCGCATTCCCCGCCCGGTCTTTAACGGGGACACCCTTTACGCTGAGACCGAGGTTTTGGACCGGCGGGAATCCAAGTCGCGGCCGACTGCAGGCATCGTCACGGTGGAGACAAGAGGGAAAAACCAGCGTGGTGAAGTTATTATGACCTTTAAGCGGAATATCCTCATGAAAAAGCGCGCTCATGACTTGCAAGCCGAATAACGGAGTGGAAGGTGCGCAAAGTGGAACATTCCGTCTTAGGCGGGCACTGCTGTTTGTTCCCGGAGAGCGACCCGACAGAATCAAGAAAATTGTTACCATGGAGGCGGACGTGGTGGTAATCGACCTGGAGGATGCGGTCGCCCCAGAACAAAAAGGTGCCGCCAGGCAATCGGTAAAGCAGGCTCTGGCAGAAGTGGAATTTGGTCAGAAAGAATGTGTTGTACGTATCAATTCCGTCTTTACCCTAAACGGCATTAAGGATTTGGTGGCAATCAAGGACTTCAGCCGGCATCAGGTGGAGTTGTTTTTGGTGTTAAGTTGATAAGACAACGTGAAAAGGAGGCTTGTGCCGATGGGAGGTTATCTTACAGAGGAATATCTGCAACTTCAACAGATGGCAAGAAGGTTTACCGAACAAGAAATCATTCCTATTGCTGACCAAATTGATGAGCAAGAAGCGGAAATCCCTGAAGAGATATTAAAGAAAATGGGTGAACTGGGCTTCTTCGGGATAATGTTTCCTGAAGAATACGGTGGGGCTGGCTTGGATGCCTTGGCTGTTGCGGTAGTAACTGAAGAACTTTCCAGGGGAATGTTGTCTGTTGGCAGCGTGGCTGCCCGCAACCTGATTACGGGGCTTGAATTGGTCAAGTACGGTACCGAGGATCAAAAGAAACGTTTCTTACCTGGAATGGCAACTGGTGAGCTCCAGACAGCTACCGCCGGTACTGAGCCGGAAGCCGGATCCGATGCCGCCAACATAAAGACCACGGCCAAAAAAGTAGGCAATAAGTATATCCTAAATGGTTCAAAAGTTTTTACTACCTTTGCCAACCGGGCCAATGTCCTTTTTGTTTATGCCAGAACGGATCCCGAGGCCAAGCCGAAACACCGCGGCATCAGCTGTTTTATGATCGAAAAAGAACCAGGCGAGCAGTTTGCGCCGCCCCATTTGACGGGTAGTCGGATCAAGACCATCGGCTATCACGGGATGAACACTTACACACTGTTCTTAGAGAATCTGGAAGTGCCGGAAGAAAACCTTCTGGGGGGCGTAGAAGGAAAAGGTTTTTACCAGTTAATGAGCGGCTACGAGATTGCCCGCATCCAGTTTGCCTTTCGCTCTATTGGAGTGGCCCGGGCAGCTTACGAAAAGGCTTTACAGTACGCCCAGGAGAGGGTCCAGTTTGACCAACCCATCGCCAAGTTTCAGGCTATCCGTTTCCGGTTGGCCGAAATGGCCACAGAAATTGAGGCGGCCAGGCAACTTGGTTATTACGCTGCCGACAAGCACAGACGGGGTGAGCGCTGTGACCTGGAGGCTGGTATGGCAAAGTTGCTGGCAAGCGAAATAGCGCTTAAGCACGCCTGGGGTGCCCTGCAAATGCACGGTGGTTACGGTTACACCCGCGAATACCCGGTTCAACGATACTGGCGGGATGCAGGCTTGTTGCCCATTGGCGAGGGTACCACGGAAATCCAAAAAGAGATCATTGCACGGCGCCTGTTGGGTGAGTGATTGTAGTGACCAATGACAATTCAAGGGGTGAATTATCGAGTGAAGGTGGTCGACCTGAGCCAGCCGGTCCAGTAGAAGAGTGGGTTTGTGGGGGGTGCCCCTGGCCGGGGACCCCCCATACATGCCATCGACCATAAGAAAAGAAGTTGTAAGGGAGGGTTGCTTTTGAAGGTGGTTGCGATGCTAAAGTATATTGAGCGAAGGCTAATTCCTGGTATCGGAGTAGCCTTTTTCGCCTTGTCCGTGACCGCGTCCCTGTATGAGGGGAAATACGCCTAGTCGTTTCCCGCTTTTGGAGCGGAGCGAAGGGGTGCCCCCGTACTTGCTTTTACAAGGCTGAGCGAAAGGCCGATCCGTGTGAGAAGCCAGGTTTACCAACCCTCTTGCGTAGTGGTAATGGATGAAACACTTCTAACCGTAACAGACGTGGGTCGGGGACTTCAGACGCCTGGGTGGATGCTGATCAACTGCCGCATGTTACCGGCAGGCTTTCGCCTGCCGGCTGGGCAGAACATAGCCACCGTGGATGCCACGGAGATTGCCATGAGCACCCTAGGAGTTCCGATTGTTAACACCGCTATGCTGGGAGCTTTGGCCGGAGCAACAGGACTGGTGGGCATCGAATCTATTAATAAGGCGATTAGTGGAGAACGTGCTAAGTTTTGTGT
>DDKM01000083.1 GCA_002339345.1 Firmicutes bacterium UBA2598
AAACTAATAAACAATAAAAAATTCCCAAGCCCCAGTTACTAATCCTCTTTACTGGAAGTAAAAAATAGGACTTGACCATATTGCTGTTAGATATATAATGCTTATTAGGGATTTGTTGGAATTTATGGAGGTTTACAGTGGCTGAGCGGAGAATAAGTCGAATTTTACTGGATATTTACCGCCTGCGGGTGGAATTGGAGAGGGCGGTGAACGGAGAGGGCCAGTGCTTACTGCATCCTGAAGTACAGGAAAAGAGCCAGCGGTTGGACCGCCTGTTGGTAGAGTATTACCACCGGCTGCGGAAAAAGGGACGGGAAACCGATTGACGGCTGCCCCGTAAACCGCCTTTAGTTGAACTATAATGACCCCGGCTATGGCTAGGGGGTTTTTTATTTGCCCGTGCACGTACAATTACTTACGGCTGTCAAGCAGGAATGGCCACCCCTTTGTCAAAACTATGCCAGTAAGGAAAGATACCATTAACCCAGGCATATGATTGGGCAAGGACAATCGTTTGGATGGGAGGGGTTATCAGGTGAGCCATTTACACATACCCGACGGTGTGCTGGCACCTATGTGGTTGCTGGGGGGATTTGGCGCCACTGCTGTTGTCCTATTTTTCGCTACTGCCTGGTTGAAGGGAGAGGGAGGCCAGCGGCGGCTGCCCAGACTGGGTGTGGTCACCGCTTTCATGCTGCTGGCTATGTCCATTCCCCTGGGTTTTTTACCCGCCCACTTAAATCTTACGGTGTTGGCCGGTATGCTGCTGGGCCCTTGGCTTGGCGTCATGGCGGTATTCGTTGCTAACCTGTTCCTGGCCCTGGTGGGCCACGGCGGCCTTTCCGTCCTGGGGCTAAATACCATGGTCCTGGGCAGTGAAGTGGTTGTGGGATACTATTTGTTCAGACTACTGCGTTCCCGGATTCATTTGGTAGGGGCTGCCGCCCTGGCCACCTGTTTGACCCTTACCCTATCCCTGGGGTTGATGTTCGGCGTGGTAGCGTTAAGCGGCGAAAATCCGGTGCTGTTCCTGGAAGAGGAGGAAGTAGAATGGTTGGCTATCGGTACCGCTGCCGGTACCGATGGGATCCTGTCCATGACCCGTTTCATCAGGCTGGTGCTGCCCATCGGTCTGGTGGGGATGGTGCTGGAAACGGTGGTGATCGCGCTGATTATCCGCTACCTGCACCGGGTCAGGCCGGACCTGGTGGAGTCATAAAGCCAGGGAAACGGGGTTTGTAGATGACCTCGGCGGCCATGAGCCTGGTACGGTATGGCCGGTGGAAACCATAAATTCGGTGAAAAGGTTATGCAAGGGGTGGTATGATTGGACCTGGCATTTATTGATTTTCTGGCTACCCGGGGACACAGGGGGTGGCACCTGGCCAGTCCGGCCGCCAAACTGCTGTTCACCGTGGTTACCGTGGTTGCAGTCATCATCGCCGGTCAGCTCCTATCCCTTGCCCTGATCCTGGCCCTTTTACTGGTGATGATGACGGCAGCCAGGCTGCCGGTGACCAGGCTGTTGCATTTCCTGGCCTATCCTGCTTTTTTCGGCGGAATCTTTGCTGCTAGCCATGTGGGGGGCGGCTGGGTACAACCGGTGATGCTGGTGCTGAAAGCGGTTACGGTAGCCGCAGGCGGCTTGCTGCTGGTGGCTACCACTCCCATGGTGGATATTTTTGCCCATTTGCGGCTGGTATTGCCGCCGGCAGTGGTGGAGGCCATGTTTTTTACCTACCGGTCTTTCTTCTTGCTTTTGGGTCGTTTACAGGATTTGCATGCCGCCCTGCGCCTGCGGGGCGGGTATACAACCTTTCGGTTAGTCGCCAATGTGCGCAATGTGGCTGCCCCCCTGGGGGTGCTGCTCATCACTGCCATGGATACCGGTGAGCGTATGCACCGGGTGCTGGTTTTACGGGGTTACCGGCAAGGGTGTGGCCTGCCGGGGCGGCTGGCGCCCTTTTCCAGCTGGGATTGGGTGCCTTGCTTGGCCGGGGCGGGAATTTTACTGGCGGCGGTGATGTTATGAGCGTGGTAGTGGAGGTAAAATGCCTCCGGCATATCTACCCTGATTCCACAACTGTGGATCTGTGCGGGTTGGACATGGTGGTGCGCGCCGGTGAGCGGGCGGCCGTACTTGGTCCCAACGGTTCCGGTAAGTCCACCCTGTTAGCCCACATAACCGGGCTGTTAAAACCTGTGGAGGGGGCGGTAAAGGTACTGGGGGCGGACCCGGTGCGGGAGTTCCTGTGGTTGCGCCGCCAGGTAGGTGTGGTGCTGCAAAATGTGGATGAACAGATCATTGGGCCTACCGTATGGGATGATGTGGCCTTTGCCCCGAAGAATTACGGAATCGCCGCGGCGGAGGTCCGGCGGTTGGTTGAGGATACCCTGGAATTGCTGGGAATTTCCTTTCTGGCAAAAAAAATACCCCATTACTTAAGCGGGGGGGAAAAGAAAAAGGTGGCCATGGCTGGGGCCTTGGTGTTAAAACCCAGGTTGCTGGTGCTGGATGAACCCTTGGCGGGATTGGACACCCGGTCCAGGCAGGAAATGGTGGACATCCTCAACCGGGTTAACCGGGAACTGGGCACCACAATCATCATGACCACCCACGATGTACAGGTGCTGCCATCCGTTGCGGACATTGTATACTTATTGTGTAAGGGCCATGTCTGTTTACATGGTTCCCCCGCCGAAATCCTCAGTTGCCCGGAGAGGTTGCGGGAGGCCAACCTGGACCCACCGGTGCTGGTGGAACTGTTCCACCGCCTGGCAGAACAGGGATTGCCTGTATCCCTTCCATTAAGTGTCAGCGCGGCGGCGGACCAGATCATGGGGTTGGTGCAGGGAACCGGTCTGGTCCAGCCGGCGGCAACCCGCCTAAAACTGCCTGGGCCGGCAGATGATTTCCCTGACCTTGGTGTCAAAGAAGTGGTTGGAATGGGCGGGTAGCACCACACAGGCGGTGTCGGCGCCGGCACCGGTGCCGCCAATGGCCACCACTTCCTGGCCATGGGGGATTAGCCCGGCGTCCAGGGCCATGCCGGCAATTTCCACACATACCTTCGTTCCCTGGCCCAACATTCGGAGGCTGGCCGCGATGATTTCAGCGGGGTACAGGCCGCCGAACTTCATCCGCACCGCCCGGTCCAATCCCGCCATCAGGTGGGTGGTGGTCAGCACCTTGACACCCGCTTCCTGCAGTTCCCGGCGGGTTTCCGGCGTCATTTCGTCCTCTCCTGGTTTGGCGTAACCCACATGGTGGGTCACACAGATCACTTCCAGCCCGTGCCCCAGGCACTTCCTGGCGGTCCAGCCGCTGTTGGAGGCCACCACCAGGTGGTTAATGCCCAATTCCCTGGCCCGCTGTACCGCAGCCTGGACAGTCTGGTCGGTGTTGGCCTTACCTGCCTTTTCCCAGTACAAGTGACTTACCTCCTTGTGGCAAGTTATGAAATAATTTTAGCCTGCCCGCAAGGCTTATGCAAGCCGTTTGGGCATTTGCTGGATTTTTCTCACCACCTGAGAGGAAAATGTGCAAAAACGCCGAAAGGATAGAGCCATTATAATTTTTATTGGTATTTGGGGGGAACCGGGGTGCGTTTAGCGGAGCGCCTGCAGCGTCTGGGAACGGAAAACGCCTTTGAGGTGCTGGCAGAAGTAAAGTTACTGGAAAAACAGGGGCGGCATATCGTCAGCCTGGCCATCGGCGAACCGGATTTTGCCACACCCGATCACATTAAAGAGGCCGGCATCGGGGCTATTGCCGGTGATCATACCCATTACAGTCCCCCTGGCGGCATCCCCCAATTGAGGGAAGCCATCGCCCAGTATATTGGGCGGACCAGGGGAATTGCCGTCAATCCCGAACAGGTGGTGGTCACACCCGGGGCCAAACCGGTCATCATGTATTCCCTGCTGGCGTGTGTGGACCCGGGGGATGAGGTGATTTACCCCAACCCGGGCTTCCCCATTTACCGATCGGCCATCGATTTTATCGGCGCCAAGGGGATTCCCCTGGCCATTAGGGAGGACCAGGATTTCAGCTTTGATCCCGCTGAACTGGCGGACCTGATCACCCCCCGCACCAAAATGATCATCATAAACTCCCCCCACAACCCCACCGGCGGTATCCTGCGCCCGCAGGATATGGAAATGCTTGCCCACCTTGCGGTGGAGCGGGATTTGTGGGTACTGTCCGATGAGATTTATTCCCGGATCCTCTATGATGGGGATTTCCGCAGTATTGCCTCCTACCCGGGAATGGCCGCACGGACCATTATCCTGGATGGATTTTCCAAGTCCTATGCCATGACCGGCTGGCGGCTGGGCTTTGCCGTCACCGAACCCGGTCTTGCCCAGTATTTGAGCCGCCTGCAGACCAACATCGAATCCTGTGTGGCCACCTTTACCCAGCTGGCGGGCGTGGAGGCCCTGCTGGGCTGCCAGTCGGCGTGCCAGGCCATGGTGGAGGAACTGGCGGAGCGTGGCAGGCTGTTGGTAGACCTCCTGCAGCACATGCCCGGTGTAAAGTGCTCCTTTCCCCATGGCGCCTTTTATGTGTATGCCAATGTCACCGGCTTGTGCCATATGCTGGGTCTGCCCGATGCCAGGGCTTTGCAGCGCTGGCTGCTGTACGAGGCGGGTGTGGCGGTGTTGCCGGGAACCGCCTTTGGCCCCAAAAATGACGACCAGGAATACCTCCGCCTGTCCTTTGCCACCGGTCGCGAACAGATTCGCGAGGGTGTGGCCCGGATGTCCCAACTGGTCAACCGGGCGCTGGCAGAGCGCCGGTGAAGAAGCAAATATGACGTGCAAACAGGCCGTAACCCATTACATGGGTTACGGCCCTTTTACCCCCGCCGCCGGGGAGATCTTGACACCCATCGGAGCTGATTTGCCAAACAGGGATATCCCCCTTCTTTACCACTAAGGATGGTGGGACCGGTCTGGGGCTGAGTATTTCTTACAAGATTATTGAGAAACACAACGGCGTAGTGCACGTGGACAACAGGGAAGGGGCAGGAACCACCTTTCAGTTGTTCCTGCCCTGTCGGCTGTCCTGAACCAGTACCTTGACCAGGTGTGGAGGAAGGCAGGGGGTTGGTGTCGAAAGGATGGTAAATCTATAGAAGAAGAGGCGGGCAAGGCGGGAGGTAGGCTAAAATGGCGGCAGTTAACAAGAAAGCGGGGCCCGAGGGGAAAAAAAACGGGGCCCCCAAGCCCGGGGACAAAAAGGGCCGGGTAAGATCCCCGGTCCCGGCTGGCGGGACAGCTAAAACCTCCGGCCGGAAAAGGTACGGGGGCGGCAAAGGTGGACGGCCCTTTCCCGGCCTGCGGGATGTCCTGGTGATGGTGGTACTGGCTGTTCTGGCCATGGCGGGCTGGACCATGGGCTGGTGGGGTGTGCTGCCAGTGGCTGTGGTAGCCTTAGCCGCCGGTTCTTACCGCTTGCTGGAACCCATCGGCCGGGAGGCCTACCTGATGCGTAATGTGGTCAACCTGGGACAGTATATGCCCTTTCACCAAATGGAAGGGGAGTATGTGGAATGGGAGTGCCTGGACTTCGAGGTAAACCCGGATCCTCCCCGACCGGGAATCCGTGTCACCCTGCGATATAAGGATCCAGCCGGCAAGCCACAGCAGGACCAGGTGCTGGTGACCATGTCCGATTGCCTGGACTGCGGCCAGCGAGTGTACCGGGTGCTTTTACATGCCGCCGAGGAACGCAAGTTAACCATCCGACGAATGACCGCCCGGCAGGGGAAGGATCTTGTCTACCCCACCCGGCGGTTCGGAGCCCGGCGGGTACAGGAGGTCATAGAATTTGTACTCCAGGGAAGATCCTATTGAGCATTTTGCCTGTACACTTCCGGGTTCACAACATGTAGAAGGGGCTCACCCTTCAATCCCTTGATCAGGTTCTGTACCGCCAGTTGGGCCATTTTAGTCCTGGTGGCAATGGAGGCACTGCCGATATGGGGCAGGGCCACCACATTGGGCAGGGTGAGCAGGGGATGATTCATGTCCACCGGTTCCCGCCCCCACACATCCAGTCCGGCGGCCCAGATTTGTCCTGTGGACAGGGCTTGGTACAGGGCCTGTTCATCCACCGTGGCGCCCCTGGAAACATTGATGAAAACTGCATGTCGCTGCATCCTGCTGAACTGGGCCTGCCCCATTAGGCCCCGGGTTTCCGGGGTAAGGGGAGTCAGCAGTACCACAAAATCCGACTGCTCTAGCAGTTCTGGCAGGTCGCAATAGGTTACTTGCAGCTCCCTTTCCATTTCCGGCCGGCGGGAGCGATTATGGTATAACACCTTCATGTCAAAGCCCCTGGCCCGGCGGGCCACCGCCTGGCCAATGCGACCCATCCCGATAATTCCCAGGGTCTTACCGTAAACATCCTGCCCAACCAGCAGCATGGGGCTCCAGGTTTTCCACTGCCCTGCCCGCAAGTAGCGCTCCGCTTCCGTTATCCGCCGGGCTGTGGCCATCAACAGGGCCCAGGCCAGGTCGGCAGTGGTTTCCGTCAACACCCCTGGTGTGTGTCCGACGGGAATCCCTCGCCGGGTGGCGGCAGCAACATCCACATGATCGTAACCCACCGAAACGGTACTGATTACCCTGAGTTTGGGCCCCAGCTCCACCAACCGGCTATCCACCTTCTCACTCGGGGTGACCAGTATCCCGTGGGCGGCGGTTACCGCCTGTTCCAACACCTCCCGCTCTACGTCGCCATCGGTGCCATACAATGTGACCCGGCAGCCAGCAGCCTCCAAGAGGGGCATTACCGTTTCCGGCAGCGGTTTTGTTACCACCACCTCCCAATTTTGTCCCATCAAACAAAATCCCTCCATTCCTTTTACGAATCATTCGCCAACCCCATCCCGGTCCCCAAGCCTCCAAAACACGGAATCACCCCCGGCTGTCGTAAGGTTACATCAACCCCATCCAACCTCAACTTCCCCTTATAATCACGGCGGACGCCATTTGGCGGTAAAAAAAGGAGCATGGCGGAGGATAACGGTCCAAACTACCACTCATTGGGGTGATGGGGCCAATTATACCGGAATAGCAGGAAATTTGCTGTTTTTGGCGAACATATTGCTTCGTCCTTTTATGATACCGTCCAGGTATAGCCTTGAGCGAGGGGGGGGGCCAGTGGCAACGGTTTTAAGGTTGGTTGATCTGTGTAAAAACTTTGACTCCACGCCGGTGGTCAGGAATGTAAACCTGGAAATCCGCGGCGGGGAATTTTTTACTTTTCTGGGGCCCAGTGGTTGCGGTAAAACCACCACCCTGCGGATGATCGGTGGTTTTGAGCAGCCCACCAGTGGGCGGATTTTGCTGGACGGCCAGGATATTACTGATTTACCACCATTTCTACGGGATGTCAATACGGTTTTTCAGAACTACGCCCTCTTTCCCCACATGACGGTTGTGCAGAATGTGGCCTTTGGCCTGGAGATGCGAGGCGCCAGCAAGGCGGAGATTGCCTCCCGGGTTAAAAAAATGCTGGCCATCTTTGGCCTCACCGGGTTGGAGAAGCGTAAGCCCGCCCAGTTAAGTGGGGGGCAGCAGCAGCGGGTGGCAGTGGCCCGTTCCCTGGTGTTACATCCAAGGGTACTGCTGTTGGACGAGCCGCTGGCAGCCCTGGATGCCCAGTTGCGCCGCCAAATCCAGATCGAGCTGAAGGAAATCCAGAAATCATCCGGGGTCACCTTCGTATATGTGACCCATGATCAGGAGGAGGCCCTGTCTCTCTCCGACCGTATCGGGGTGATGCGGGAAGGCGTGCTGGAACAGGTCGCCACGCCGCGGGAGGTGTATAGCCGACCGGCTACCCGTTTTGTGGCGGAATTTGTGGGTGAAAACAATATTCTGCCGGTGCGGGTGATCGGAAGCCAGGGCGGTGATACCCTGTTGGAAATGGGCCACATTCGCGTGGTGGCCAGGGATGGGCGTGTTGCCAAGGGGCAACCCGCTGTGCTGGCCATCCGGCCGGAAAATATTTGCCTGCATGCTGAGCGGCCGGTAGGAGAAGGAAACCTGTTGGCCGGAGTAGTGCGGGAATGCCTGTACAGCGGCACCAGCCTGAAGGTGGTGCTACAGCTGGATTCCGGTCAGCGCCTGTTGGTACAGACCCAGGCGGGAGCATCCTTTCAGCCTGAAGACCGGGTATGGGCCGCCTGGCGACCGGAAAACGGACGGGTGCTTCCCGACCATCCGGTGCCACATGGCCAGGTTTTACCGGGTCACCCGCCCAACCCACAACCAGGGAGCAGGCGCAGGGGGAGGTGGCCTGGTTGAAGGAAACTGACCGGGCGCCGGCCTGGTTCCGCAGCCTGATGGGAACCCCCCCCCTCCTCTGGCTGACCATCTTTTTGGGCATTCCCCTGCTGTTGGTGGTGGCCATCAGCTTTACCACCAGGGGTACCTATGGCGGGGTAGTCTACCAGTTTTCTCTGGCCAGCTACGCCATGTTGCTGGATCCGCTGTATGTCGGGATCATGGTTCGCTCCTTGGGTATGGCAACGGTCGCCACCCTGGTGTGCCTGCTGGCCGGTTACCCCCTGGCCGCCTATATTGCGGCGGCAGGGCCAGAAAGGCGCCGCTGGCTATTGATGCTGGTTATTATTCCCTTCTGCATCAACTTTTTAATCCGGACATATGCCTGGATGGTGCTATTGCGGTCGGAAGGGCTCATCAACTCCCTGCTGATGGCCACCGGGCTCATCGAATCACCCCTGGCCATGTTGTATACACCCGGTGCTGTGCTGCTGGGTCTGGTTTATATTTTTCTGCCCTTTGCTGTTTTGCCCATCTACGCATCGCTGGAAAAGCTGGATCCCCATCTGGTGGAGGCTGCTTCCGACCTTGGGGCCAGGGGTGGACAGGTGCTCCGGCGGGTGGTGCTGCCCATGGCGGCCCCCGGTATTGCCGCCGGGGCCTTGTTGACCTTTATCCCTTCCCTGGGGATGTTTGTGGTGACCGACCTGATGGGCGGTTCCCGTACCATGCTGGTGGGTAATCTCATCCAGAACCAGTTCATGGCTGCCCGTAACTGGCAGCTGGGTTCGGCGGCATCGGTGTTGCTCATCCTGATGGTATTGGTCGGCCTGGGCATCTACCGGCGGCTGTTTCCGGCAGAGGGAGGGATGGGTGATGTATAGAACCAGGGCAGGGACCTGGGGACTGACCATCCTGGCGGCGCTGGTGTACTTTTTCCTCTATGCCCCCATTTTACTGATGGCGGTGTATTCCTTTAACGATTCCCGCCTGAACATCACCTGGCAGGGCTTCACCTGGAAGTGGTACCTTAGCCTGTGGCAAAACGCCTATGTGCTGGAGGCCATGGGCAACAGCCTGGTAGTGGCGGTGGTATCCACCCTTTTATCGGTGGTGCTGGGCACCACTGCAGCCTACGGGTTGTATCGTTTCCGCCTGCGAACGGCTAAGTTGCTGGAAGGCCTGATCTTCATTCCCCTGGTGGTGCCGGATGTGGTGCTGGGTGTTTCCCTTCTGGTACTATTCGTATTGGCCGGGATTAGCCTGGGCCTGCATACCATCATCATCGCCCACTCTGTCTTCGGTATCGCCTATGTGGCGGTAGTGGTTCGGGCACGACTGGCCGGTCTGGATCCCAACCTGGAACAGGCCGCCATGGACCTGGGGGCGGACTGGTGGACTTGTTTTCACCGGATAGTGTTGCCGCTGATCCTGCCTGGTGTGGTGGCCGGCGGGTTATTGGCCTTTACCGTTTCCATGGATGATTTTGTGGTCACCTTTTTTACGGCCGGGGTGGGATCCACCACCCTGCCGTTGCGAATCTATTCCATGCTCAAACTGGGTATTTCCCCGGAGGTGAACGCCCTGTCCACCATCCTGGTTGTGGTCATCGCCCTTTTGGTGCTGATTGCTCAACTGGTGTTGCGGCGGGGTGCCAATAATCAATCCAATTATGTTGGGAAGGAGTGGTAGAGTTGGTAAGAAGGGATGGAGAGCGAGCGGTATGGGTTACGGGGCTGGTGGCGGTTTTACTGCTGGCTGTGGGGTTGATGGCTTCCGGCTGTGGTAAAAAAAAGCCTCCGGCGGTGACGGGGGATCCGCAGTTGGCCAAGGTGCTCAATGTATACAACTGGTCTAATTACATCGATGAAGAAGTCATCCGGGATTTTGAAAAGGAGTTCGGGGTCAAGGTCAATTATGATACGTACAGCAGCAATGAGGAATTGCTGGCCAAACTCATGACCGGAGTCGGGGGTTATGATGTCATCGTACCCTCCGATTACATGGTGGAAATCATGATTAAAGAGGGTTTGCTGGCACCTCTGGATCTGCAAAACATTCCCAACCTGCGGAACATTCATGAGCGCTTTTTAAACCTACCCTTCGATCCAGGCAACCGGTATACTGTTCCCTACATGTGGGGTACGGTGGGGATCGGGGTGAACACCCGGTATGTGGAGGATGGGATTGACAGCTGGGAGGCCCTGTGGGATCCCAAGTACATGGGCCGCATCGTCATGTTGAACGATATGCGAGAAACCTTTGGGGTGGCCCTTAAGAGCCTCGGCTATTCCCTGAACACCACCGATCCGGCCGCGCTGGAGCAGGCCAAAGCCAAGCTGGTGGCGCAAAAGTCCCTGGTTAAGGCTTATGATAGCGAGAATATCAAACATTTCCTGGTGTCTGGCGAGGCCTGGCTGGTACATGCCTGGCCGGGAGACGTGGCCATGGCAGCGGAGGAAAACCCGGATATCGTCTATGTACTGCCCAAGGAAGGCGGTACCATCTGGGCGGATAACCTGGCCATTCCCAAAAAGGCGCCTAACAAGTACACCGCCGAGGTGTTTATCAATTACCTGTTGCGTCCTGATGTCAGCGCTCGGCTGACGAAAGCCATCCTTTACGGCAACCCCAACCGGGAGGCCTGGGCACTGCTGGATAAGGAAATCCTGGAAGATCCCGCTATTTTCCCGCCGGAGGAAGCCCTGGCCAATTCCGAGTGGATGCAGGATCTGGGGGATGCTACCACCCTTTATGACCGGCTGTGGACGGAAATTAAGGGTAAATAGGCCGTTGTCATATCTAGATCTTGATGGGGCATGCTATCCCTTGAAGGTGGAAACCAAAGGGAGGTAGGATGCCGTTGAAGCCACACTTTCGACGCCGGTCGGACTTTATCGGGGATAATGGTATTGCGGAGGAGAACGCCGCCGGCAAGCTTTTTTGATAAACCCTATTGCCAGCCACTGCAGATTGTGGTAAATTATTTTCCAATAACACCAAAATGGCATTGACGGAGAAAAGTACGTCGTTGGGGGCCTTCCAGGGAGGGGGTGTCGTGACTGCAAGCACCCCTATGGCGCTGCCGGCGGAAGTTCTCTCCCGAGCCGGGAGGCTGAAACCATTCGGGCAAGTAGGCTTCCCCGGAAACTTCCACCGTTAAAAGGAAGGGGGTATCGGATGCCTGTTTGGTTGATCCCGTACCCCGTAATGAGTGGGCCTTTACCGGCCAATGAGGGTGGTACCGCGAGTGTTCAACTCCTCGTCCCTTAGGGGGCAAGGAGTTTTTTATTTTGCAGCCTGTAGATTTGGTAGGATGGAAGGAGGGAGCAAAATGTTGGGGATACCTGATCCGCAAATCTGGCTGGCTTACCTGTTATGTCTGCTGTCCGCCGGCCTGTGTGTGGCCTACGGTGCAGTAAAATGGAACAGCCATGATTAGGCAGGCTGACGAGTTCCGGACGGAAGCAGATAGGAGAGGGAGGGTATTACAGTGAATAGTGCCTTGCTGTATGTCATTGTTGCCTTGTATGTGGCCGCTGTGGCGGGGTTGGGATACCTGGCCTACAGCCGCACCAAGTCGGATAAGGACTACCTCATCGCCGGAGGAAATGTCCATCCCGTGCTGATGGCCCTGGCCTACGGTTCCACCTTTATTAGCACTTCAGCCATTGTGGGTTTTGGCGGTAATGCCGGGTTGTTTGGTATGAGCCTGCTGTGGCTGACCTTTGCCAACATTTTTGTCGGTATTTTCCTGGCCTTTGTCTTTTTCGGCAAGAAGACCCTGGTGGTGGGCCGGAACCTGGATGCCCAAACTTTCCCGGAGTTTCTGGGCCGTCGTTATCATTCCGCCTTTATTCAGAAATATGCAGCCGCCATCATTGCCATCGCCATGCCCCTGTACGCCGCGGCGGTGATGATCGGGGCCAGCCGCTTTTTGGAGCAAACCCTACGGATTAATTATAATGTCGCCGTTTTGGTATTTGCCGTTTTCGTGGCCGCCTATGTAATGACCGGCGGGTTGAAGGGCGTGGTGTACACCGATGCCCTGCAGGGTACCATCATGTTTGTGGGGATGGCTTTACTGCTGGTGATGACCTATGCCAAGCTGGGTGGACCGCTGGCCGCCCATCAGGCCTTGACCGGTTTGGCCGCCAAACTGCCGGAAAGTCTTGCTGCCAAGGGCCACCAGGGATGGACCAGCATGCCGGCCTTTCTTTCCGAATACTGGTGGGTGGTGGTTTCCACCATCGTCATGGGTGTGGGAATCGGGGTGCTGGCCCAACCCCAGCTAATTGTCCGTTATCTAACGGTGAAAAGTCCCCGGGAACTGAAC
Organism: Firmicutes bacterium UBA2598; assembly: GCA_002339345.1. Taxonomy (GTDB): domain Bacteria; phylum Bacillota; class PH28-bin88; order PH28-bin88; family PH28-bin88; genus UBA2598. The sequence goes on from DDKM01000083.1 coordinate 12,635, forward strand.
CGGGCAGTGGTGGTGGGCGGTATTTTTATCCTGATGATGACCGGGGTGGCCTTCGTGGTAGGTGCCCTGACCAACGTTTACTTTGACCAGACTGTCGGGAAGATTTCCCTGATGGCCTCGGTGGATCCCGCCACCGGTAAGCCCAACGTGGACCGGATTATTCCCCTATATATCAATTCTGCCATGCCGGTATGGTTCACCTATGTATTTATGCTCACCCTGATTTCGGCGGCCATGTCCACCTTGAGCGGTCAGTTTCACGTCATCGGCACTTCCATCAGCCGGGACCTGTACCAGCCGAAATCCGGCCAGACCGCCAGGGACCCGCTGCTGCTTAACCGCCTGGGATTGGTAGCAGGTCTGGTGATCACCGTCTGGTTAAGTTTTAAACTGCCGGCAGGGATTATTGCGGTGGCCACCGCCATTTTCTTCGGAGTATGTGCCGCTGCCTTCCTCCCCGCCTATGCTGCCGGACTGTACTGGAAGCGGGCCACCCGGGCGGGGGCCATCGCCAGTATGCTGGTGGGTTCCGCCACCAGCCTGTTCATGCTGATGTTCACCTATGCCAAGGGTTCGGCTTCCCTCGGGGTAGCGCAGGCGCTGTTTGGCAAACCCGCCCTTTTTGCCTTTCCCTGGACGGTGGTGGACCCCATTGTCATCGCCCTGCCCCTTTCCAGCGTGACCATGGTGGTGGTTAGCCTGGTCACCGAGCCGGTGGAGCAGGGACTGTTAAACCGGTGTTTCCAGAAAAAGATTCTCGCCCCGGCCGGTGCGGCTGCGGAGTAGATAAGCGACAGAGATAAAGGATTATCCCTTCCGTTAGGTGGATGGTGGCTCCCCCGGGGAGAACGGCAGGACGGTCACAACCGGTTTGGGTATGGGCGGGAAGGTAAGCCGGGCGAGTTCACCAGGGGTAATACGGTAAAATGCAGTATGGTAGGATAGCTTTTTTGGTAGCCGGCCTTGGCCGGTTTTTTTTTGAATGGGATGTTAACAGGTTAACATCAGTGAACACATATTTAACAGTTCGTAAACAGAAGGGGTTGTACAAAAATTCACTAAACTTGTAGGACAGCAGCTGGCGGCATCTGCATTTCTGGCACAAAAGTTGCTAAAAGGTTGAATGGATGGTTCTCCGAAAGGGACAATGGTGTGATGGAGGAGGGGGGATGAGGTTTGACCATGGAGTGGACGTACCTGTTTGTGCCGGGCAATAACTCCAAGCGGGTGGCCAAGGCCCTGGTGGCCGGGGCGGATGTGGTGCTGCTGGATCTGGAGGACGCCGTAGCCCTGGGGGAAAAGGAGACTGCCAGGGCGGAAGCGGTGGCAGCCTTAAGCATGGAGCGCAAGGGCCGGGTGTTTGTACGGGTGAACGGGCTAGGGACCCCCTATTGCCTGGCCGACCTGGCAGCGGTAGTGGTTCCGGGATTGGATGGCATCATGCTGCCCAAGACCGAGAGCCGGGAGGATGTGATCATTGCAGACTGGGTGATCGGCCAGTTGGAACGCCAGCGGGGGATCACCCCGGGAACGGTGGAGTTATTGCCACTGGTGGAAACGGCGGCAGGGGTGGAGCGGTCATTGGAAATTGCCAGGGCCAGCTCCCGGGTGTGCCGACTGGCCTTTGGCGCCATAGACTACACCTTGGATATCGGTACCGGCCTGTCCAAGGGGGGTTCCGAGTTGTTTTATGCCCGCAGCAAGCTGGTGAATACGTCACGGTTGGCGGGTATCGCCGCACCCATTGATACAGTATACCCCGATGTGCGAGATCTGGAGGGACTGGCCGCCGATTGTGCAGCGGCACGGCAGCTGGGGATGGGGGCCAAGCTGGTGATTCACCCGGATCAGATCCCGCTGGTGCGGGAGACCTTTGCTCCGGGGGCGGCGGAGATTGCCTGGGCTAAAAAGGTGGTGGCAGCCTTTGCCGCTGCAGAGGCGGACGGGGTAGCGGCCATCGCCGTGGACGGCAAATTCATCGATTACCCTGTGGCTGCCCGGGCCAAGCAAATCGTAGCGGCTGCGGAGGCCTTGGGTCTGTGAACCACCCCTTCCCTTCCCTTCGCTCAGGAAGTGGCTTCCTGCTTCATCAGCAACCTGTGGTGCTTCGACAGGCCTGAATTCCCGTGGTTCCCACGGTACTGCGTCCGCCGGAACTCCCTTGTCGGCTTTACGGAACACAGGGCTACCGGCTGATATGTGTATTCCGACCGCTTGCCTGCAGGTAGACGCTTTAGTGTATTATACCACAAAAAAGGAGTCTACGAACAGATGTTTGTAGAAATACCGCCTCTCATCCCCGCCCTTCACTTCGCTTAAGGACGGGGACTTCCCGGCGGGTGAGTTAAAACAGTATAACGGAGGAGGATGGCATTGGCAAGGTTGTTGGAAAATCAGAGCAAGGACCTGCTACAAAAGGCAGGTATCCCACTACCCCGGTACGGGGTGGCGGCTTCGCCGGCGGAGGCGGCGGCACTGGCGGAGGAAATCGGGCTGCCCGTTGTTTTAAAGGCACTGATCCCCGTGGGCAAAAGGGGTAAGGCGGGTGCCATCAAGTTTGCGGATACGGCGGAGGAGGTGGCCGCCAGGGCGGCGGAACTGCTGGGTATGAAGGTATCCCACTACCCGGTGCAGTCCCTGCTGGTGGAGCAGAAGATCGACATCGCCCAGGAACTCTACCTTTCCATTACCTTTGACAAGGTGCGCCAGTTGCCGGTGATTATCGCCACCGCCAGCGGCGGTATCGATGTGGAAGAACTGAGCCGGGAGCAGCCGGAAAAGGTGGTTACCCTCCATGTGGATCCCCTGGAGGGCCTGGCGGATTACCAGTGCCGGCAGATCTGGTACGATGCCGGGATGGGAGGGAAGTTGCTGCAGTCCCTGGGCGGTGTGACCCGTCGGCTGTATCAGGCCTTTGAAGCCAATGACGCCTACCTGTTGGAGATCAACCCCCTGGTGATTACCGGTGACGGTAAGGTAATGGCGGCCGCAGCTGTCATGAGCATCGATGACGGCGCCATGTTCCGTCATCCCGAACTGGCCAGCAAGGTGCAAATGGGCACCGAACGGGCGTGGCGGCCCCTTACCGAACTGGAAAAGCAAATGGTGGCGGTCAATGAGGCTGATCCCTACCGGGGCACCGCCCGCTACACCGAGATGGACGGCGGAGACATCGGTTTCATGTGCGGCGGGGGCGGTGGCAGCCTGCTGATGTTTGACGCCCTGGTCCAGGCCGGCGGCAGACCCGCCAATTACTCGGAATTTGGCGGCAACCCGTCGGAGGAAAAGGTGTGTGGCCTGGCTAAAGGCATCCTGTCTAAACCTGGGGTAAAGGGATTATTCGTGGCCCAGAACATCACCAACAACACCCAGGTGGACCTGGTGGCCAAAGGGGTTGTACGGGCCTTGGAGGAAATGGGCATCGATCCCACCACCTTCCCGGTGGTGGTGCGGGAGGCCGGTGTCAACGAGGATGTGGCCAGGGCATTGTTCCAGGAAAAGGGGATTGAATATTACGGGGACGACATTACCATGACCGGGGCCGCCCAGCGGATGATCGCCCGCATGCGGGAAGCCTATCCCGGCTATGGCTGTTAGGAGGGTGCAACGGTGGCAATATTAATTGACCGCAATTCCAAAATAGTCATTCAAGGAATTACCGGGCGGGAGGCCTCCATGGTCACCAAACACACCCTGGCTTACGGGACACCCATTGTGGCGGGTGTCACTCCCGGCAAGGGTGGGGAAGAGGTGCATGGGGTACCGGTCTACGACACCCTGAAGGCAGCCTGCCAGGCCCACGAAATCAACACCGCCGTCACCTATGTGCCACCGGCCTTTGTGCTGGATGCGGTACGGGAGGCCATTGCCTGCGGCATCAAGTTTATCTTTATTCCAACCGAGAACATTCCCCAGCATGATGCGGTGAAGTTTCTGCAATTGGCCAAGCGGGAGGGTGTGCGCATCGTCGGGCCCAATTCGGTGGGAATCATCAGCCCCGGTGAACGGGCCAAATTGGGGGCTATCGGTGGCGATAAGGTTGAGCGGTGTTTTGTGCCCGGCCATGTGGGGGTGATTTCCCGCAGTGGCGGCATGACCGCCGAAACCTCCTGGATGGTCAAGCGGGCGGGTTACGGGGTGAGCACCGCCATCAGCATCGGTGGGGATGCCCTGATTGGTTCCAATCCCAGACAGCTACTGGAGCTGTTTGCCAAGGACCCGGATACCCACGCGGTGGTGACCTTTTCCGAGCCTGGTACCACCTATGAAGAGGAAATGGCGGATTTTGTAGCCAGCGGCGGTTTTACCAAACCCCTGATTTCCTTTGTGGCGGGCAAGTTTACCGAAACCATGCCGGAGGGTACCGTTTTTGGCCACGCCGGGGCAATGATTTCCGGCGGTGCGGGCAAGCCGTCCCAGAAGATGGCCCGCTTGCGGGAAGCAGGCGCCCTGGTGGCGGAAAGGTTCGATGACATTATTCCATTGCTGCAAAAGGCCCTGGGATAAAAAGGGAGGTGTGATGGATGTCCAAATCAGCTGACAGCCTTAGCCGGGAACTGGCCCGGTTTGTGGTAAACACCCGGTGGACTGACCTGGATCGGGACACGGTGATGATGGCGAAGGCCTCTTTCTTGGACTGGTTGGGCTCATGTATCGCCGGGGCTGGCCAGCCGGCAGGTATGATGCTGAAGGAACTGGCCGATGACCTGGGCGGCCGGCCCCAGGCCACCGTGATCGCCGATGGCAGCCGCAACTCTGTGACCAACGCGGCCCTGGTCAACGGGGGTTGCTCCCATATCGTGGAACTGGATGATGTGCACAAAGCCTCCATCTTTCACCCGGCGGCACCCATTATTCCCGCCGCTCTGGCTATGGCGGAAATGGTGGGAGCGGACGGCCGGGACGTACTGCTGGCCATGGTAATGGGTTATGAAGTGGGCATCCGCATCGGCGAGGCGGTTACCCCCGCCCATTACCAGTACTGGCACACCACCGCCACGGTGGGGCACTACGGGGCGGCGGCGGCGGCCGGTAAGATCCTGGGGTTGACGGAGGACGAGATGGTTCATGCCCTGGGCACTGCCGGCACCATGGCCTCCGGCCTGTGGGAATTCCTGGCGGATGGGGCCATGAGCAAGCACCTGCACCCTGGAAAGGCGGCTGCCGGTGGGGTGACCGCCGCCATGCTGGCCAAGAAGGGATTTACCGGTGCCAGCCGCATCCTGGAAGGGGACCGGGGATTTTTCAAAGCCGCAGCCGGCCAGTATGATGCCGGAAAGGTAACCGCCGGCCTGGGACAGGGATACAAAATCAACGAGAACTGTTTTAAGATCCACGCTTCCTGCCGGCACACCCACCACGCCATGGACCTGATCCTGGACCTGGTGCGGGAGAATGACATTCAGCCGGCGGAGATTAAGGGTATCCGGGTGGGCACCTACCAGATTGCCCTGAACATTACCGGTAATCACAGTCCCCATACCCTGTATGCCGCTAAATTCAGCCTGCCCTTCTGTGTGGCCCTGTCGGCGGTGTACCGTAAGGCGGGCCTGCACCAGTTCAGCCCCGAGGCCCTGGGTGACCAGCGGGTGCTGGATCTGATGGGCAAGGTGGAACTGGCGGTGGACCAGGATCTGGAGGCCCGTTACCCGGAACAGTGGCCGGCGCGGGTAACCATTGTCACTGACAGGGGGAACTTTTCCGGTGAGACCTCTTATCCCAAGGGTGACCCGGAAAATCCCGTTTCCGTAGCGGACCTGGAGCAGAAGTTCCTGGAACTGGCGGAACCCTTTGTGGGTTCCCGGGCCCGGCAGATGGCCGATGGGGTGATGGCCCTGGACGGGGACGGCAGCCTGGACCGGTTAATTCATAACTTTACTTCGTGAACCACCCCTCCCTTCCCTTCACTCAGGAAGTGGCTTCCTGCTTCATCAGCAACCTGTGGTGCTTCGACAGGCCTGAATTCCCGTGGTTCCCACGGTACTGCGTCCGCCGGAACTCCCTTGTCGGCTTTACGGAACACAGGGCTACCGGCTGATATGTGTATTCCGACCGCT
>DDKM01000085.1:0-7274 GCA_002339345.1 Firmicutes bacterium UBA2598
CCATTCCTGACGGTGTGGCAGGCCGGATTTTGGACCAGCAGGTGCTGCCAGCCTGGTCCCGTCAAGAATATAGTTTGGGTATTTACCAGGGGTATCTGGCCCTGGCGGAACTGGTGGCCCGGGAGTACCGCCTGGAACTGTCCGGCGATCTGGCCGATCTGGCTGCCTACAGCGGTTCCCGCGGGTCGACGGATGGGTTGGAAACCATGTTCATTTTCATTCTCTTAATCCTTCTGGTACTGTATACCACCAGGCATCGCCACCGGAACTACCGTGGCCCGCGGGGAGGCGGGTTCGGTGGAGGATTTGGGGGCGGTTATGGTGGCTTTGGCAGGGGATACGGGGGTTTCGGCGGCTTCTCCGGCGGCCGGGGTTTCGGCGGCGGATCCTCCGGTGGAGGCGGTGCTTCCAGGTAAAAGAGAGGTTCGGGAAGGAAATCCCACCATTTGAATAATTTATGTGTGTGGTAGGAAGGAGTTCATTAGGTGAGTTTAAAGAGCTTTGCGGAACTGGGCTTGAGTCAAAAGGTGTTAAAGGCGGTGGAGGACCTGGGTTTTGAACAGCCCACACCCATCCAGATGGAGGCCATACCCACTGCCCTGGATGGACAAGACCTCGTGGGACAAGCCCAGACCGGTACAGGAAAGACCGCTGCCTTTGCCATTCCCATTGTGGAACGGCTGCAGCCCCAGGCGGCAATCCAGGCCCTGGTGATGACGCCGACACGGGAACTGGCCATCCAGGTGGCGGAGGAAGTCAGCAAGATTGGTAAACACGCCAGGATCAATGTGCTTCCGGTATACGGCGGCCAGTCCATTGACAGGCAGATCAAGGCCCTGCGGCGCCAGCCCCATGTGGTCATCGGCACTCCGGGCCGGCTGCTGGATCACATCGGTCGTCGAACCATCCGGCTGGACCATGTCCACACGGTGGTGCTGGATGAAGCGGATGAAATGCTGGATATGGGCTTTTTGGAGGATATTGAGCGAATTTTAGCGGTGCTACCGGCGGAGCGCCAGACCATGCTCTTTTCCGCCACCATCCCCGATCCCATCATGCGCCTGTCTCGCCGGTTCATGCAGCAGCCCAAGGTGGTGCGGGTGCATGTGCATGAAGTGACGGTACCCCTCATTGAACAGCGGTATTACGAGGTGAATGACCGGAAGCTGGATGCCCTTTGCCGGTTGCTGGATGCGGAAAATCCAGACCTGTGCCTCATTTTCTGCCGCACCAAAAAGGGGGTGGATGAGCTGGCCAGGAGCCTTTTGGACCGCGGTTACCAGGCCCAGGGCTTGCACGGTGACCTGTCCCAGCGGGAGCGGGAGAACGCCATGTACAATTTCCGCCAGGGCAATGTGGATATTCTGGTGGCTACGGATGTGGCCGGGCGCGGTCTGGACATTGAGGGTGTATCCCACGTCATCAACTACGATATTCCCCAGGACCCCGACAGCTATGTCCACCGCATCGGCCGGACCGGCCGGGCCGGCCGCCAGGGCGTGGCGATGACCCTGGTGACCAGGCGGGAGATGATGCAACTTAGGACAATTGAAAGGGCCATCGGCAAGCGCTTGCGCCGGTATCCCTTGCCATCCCTGGCGGAGGTGCGCCAGCGGCGCCAGCAGGTAATCATAAACCGGATTGCGGCTATCATCCAGGAAAACAATCTGGGCGAATACAGAAACATGGCAGCGGACCTGCTGGGACAGTATGAAAGCACTGACCTGCTGGCAGCGGTGATGAAAATAGCCTTCGATGAACACAGGGCGGAAAGTGTCCAGGATCCGGTGGATACCGGGGCGGAAGAAGGTATGGTCCGGTTTTTCATCAACATCGGCCGACAGGACGGGGTGGGGCCCGGTGATATTCTAGGGGCAGTGGCTTCCGGTGCCGGCATTTCCGGCCGGTTAATAGGCCGCATCAATATTTATGACCGGTTTTCCTTTGTGGAGGTGCCCGCCGATTACAGCGACACGGTGTATGAAGCCATGCGCGGCGGTACCATTAAGGGCAAGGAGATTTCCATGGAATACGCCCGGGGCGGCAGCGGAAGATAGGCAGAAAAAGGGAGTGTGATGAAGTGCGGCGGGCGGTGATTTTGGCCGGAGGGGAAATCAAGGATCCGGTATGGCACCGCTCATTGTTGCGGCCCGGCGACCTGATTATCTGTGCCGACAGTGGCGCGGAACATGCTAGGCGAATGGGAGTGGTTCCGGCGTTGGCGGTGGGTGACATGGACTCCATTGCGGCCAGCGGGCGCCAGTACCTGGCGGAAATCGGGTGCCCGGTGATTCCCTACCCGGCGGCAAAAAACCAGACGGACACCCAGCTGGCCCTGGAAAGGGCGGTGTCCATGGATGCCACAGAGATCTTGCTATTGGGTTGCCTGGGTAACCGTCTGGACCATACCCTGGCTAATGTGGCACTATTACAGTATGCCCGGCGGCTGGGGGTGGATGCACGGCTGGAGGATGAGCGCCACCGGGTGATGCTGGTCCATGGAATCCGGGTTGTGGAGGGTATGCCGGGGGATATCGTGACACTGCTGGCGGTAACACCCCAGGCCACCGGAGTGGATCTGGCCGGATTTCAGTATCCCCTGCAGGGAGGGGTGCTGGTGGCAGGGGACACCCTGGGGGTAAGTAATGTGCTGCTGGGCAATCATGGCCGGGTGCATATCGGCGAGGGAGTGGCCCTGTTGATTCAGGTGAAATGCGCCGGCGCCCATCCCGGTTAGCAGCTGCTGATATAACGCAAAACGTGAACTACTCCCGCCTATAGAGGCGGGAGTCCTCTGGGCGGGTTATGTTATGATAGAATAAACAAGTGGGGATCCATGCCTTGGGCACTGGATCCCCTAAATATTTGCCAAAAAAGTTGGCAACCCGGCATCCGGGGCTGCGGCTAGATCCGTGGGTCATTCAACATGGCGATGAAGTTAAGCACCAGCTTGATTTTTTCCGGCGGCATGGTACAGGTGGCACCCAGGATCATCTGCACTTCCGGTTTGAACAGCAGGTCCCGCAATTCCGGGCTGAGGGCGCCGACGATGGCTTCTACCTCCTCCTGCTCCAGGATCAGGGAACATACCGAAACACCCAAGGCATCGGCAATCTTCTGAATGGTCTGCAGCGAAGCCTGTACCCGCCCGGTCTCCAACTGGCCAATTAGTCCGGGCGAAATACCCGCCCGTGCGGCCAGATCCTTTTGGGACAAATTGCGGTAAATCCTGGCCCGTTTCAGTTTTTCCGCCACCAGGGAGCTCTTTCGGGCGTTATTGATAAAAAGACTGATGGGTACGCCAAAGGCTGCCGCCAGGCTGCGCACAGCAGACAGAGAAGGCACAATGGCCTCCCTTTCGATATCGCTCAGATAGGTAACGGATAAGCCGGCTGCGGCCCCCAGTTCGGCCAGGTTCCAACCCCTTTCCTTGCGCATGGCCCTTATTTTCTGGCCCATCCCGCTGGATGCGACATCCTGCCAGGCGGTAGGATTCAATATTTCCTGCGGTATGTCCAGCACCTGGGCCAGCCGGGCCAGGGCATTGGCAGTCATCTTCCGCCGGCCTTCCTCAATTTCCGCCAGCTGGGTGCGGGGAATCCGGCTGCGATCCGCCAGGTCTTCCAAGGAGAAGCCCTGGGATATCCGTAGTTCGCGCAAATTTTCACCAGTCAGCATCAAGGTCACCTTCTTTGTTTCTTTAAGACTTCCTTCCCTCCATCATACTGGTCGGTTGTTAAAAAATCTATAAGAAAATAAGGTGCTTAGTATAGCAGGAAAAACCAGGCCTTAAAGCGAAATAAAAACTATCAAAAGGCCTTGTATATTTGTTATGCAAATTATAATGTGTTTTTAGTATATGCGAAGCAATCCGACGGGAAAGGAGGTGAAAAAGGAGATGTGCAAGAGGCCCAAATTAAATACCCAACAAAGTGAGGTAAGTATGATGCGCAAAATGATGATTACTTCAATTGTGGCAGTGACTGCAAGCTTGCTTTTTGCAAGTATGGCCATGGCCGGTGTGGGTTTCATGGGCGAACTGCCCAAAGACAAGGCTTCCCTGGGATGTGCCGCATGTCATACGGCGGCTTATCCGGAATTGAATGACGCCGGCAAGGCCTTTAAGGCCAATGGCAACAAGTGGCCGGCAGCAAAACCGGCCGCTCCGGCCAAAGCTGCAGAGCCCAAGGCCAGCGTTCCTGCAAAAACTTCCACCCCTGTGACCAAGAGCACCGCCATTTTGGTAAACGGTGTGCGCCAGCAGGTTACCGTGCGGGTAGTTGACGGCAAGTTGATGGTGCCTGCCCGTACAGCAGCCCAGTGGTTCGGGGCGGTGGTGGACTGGAACAACCAAACGAAAACCGCCACTTTCACCGTAGATAGCCACCAGGTAAGCTTTAACACCCGGACGGGCAAAGCTGTGGCCAATGGGAGGGAAATCGCGGTAAAATCTCAGTTGATTTCCAACAGGACCTGGGTACCGGCCGCATTCCTGGCGGAGAGCCTGGGGGCCAAGGTAGAGTACAGTGAAGCCCAGGGTCTTTTGATCAAGCTTCCGGTGAATCACGCTGCCTTCCTGCAGGGTCCCTTTGCCTCCGGACCGGATGTCACCAAGGCTTGTCTTAATTGTCACAACCAGCAGGCGGAACATGTGTTATTGTCCGGCCACTGGACCTGGCAGGGACCGGCCAGCGATGTGGCGGGGCGGGAACAGGTAGTTGCCGGCAAGGCTAACGGCATCAACAATTTCTGCATTTCCATCGTCGCCAATGAAGCCCGATGCACCAGCTGCCACGCCGGTTACGGCTGGGATGGCAAGGGCAGCTTTGACTTCAGCGATAAGACCAAAATTGACTGCCTGGTTTGCCACGACAGCACCGGCACATATAAAAAGACCCCTGCGGGAGCGGGTAATCCCGATCCCAAAGTGGACCTGGTCAAGGTGGCCCAAAATGTGGGTGCGCCAAGCCGGTTCAACTGTGGCACATGTCATTTCTATGCCGGCGGCGGTGATGGTGTGAAAAACCCCGGACTTGATTCCACCATGGCCAATCCCACCAGAAACCACGATGTCCACATGGGAGGCGCCGATATGGCTTGCCAGGACTGCCACAAAACCAAGGATCACCAGATTCCGGGCGGCAGCCTGCATGTTATTCCCACCTATGCCGGACGTGTCGCATGTGAGGATTGCCATGGGACAAAGCCGCACAAGACCAATGAAACACTGAATAAACATACCGCAGCCGTGGCCTGTCAGACGTGCCATATTCCCACCTTTGCCACCGGCCAGGCGACAAAGATGTACTGGGATTGGTCAACGGCGGGCAAGGATGGGCCGGAACAGAAGGACCAGTACGGTAAGGAAGCCTACAGTAAAATGAAGGGGAGCTTCATTTGGGAAAAGGATGTTCGGCCGGTTTATGCCTGGTATAACGGTAAGTCGGAGAGGTATCTCCTGGGCGACCCGGTGAACAAGGGTGGGGTCACTGAGCTGGCCAGGCCGGTGGGAAATATCGGCGATCCACAGGCCAAGATCTATCCCTTCAAGCTTTTCGGAGGCAAACAGATCAGTGACGCTGTGTACGGGTACCTGCTCACCCCCCACCTCTTTGGCGGGTACTGGAAGCATTACGACTGGGATCGGGCGGTACGAGACGGTACGGCCAAGTCCGGTCTGGCCTACAGTGGCAGCTATGAATTTGTGGAGACTGTCATGTACATGGCGGTGAACCACGAAGTGGTTCCCAGGGAGCAAGCCCTGAAGTGTGCCGATTGCCACAGTGCTCAAGGTGTTATGGACTTCAAGGCCCTGGGCTACCCTGGTGACCCCATGCGAGTGGGTGGCCGGAAAGTTAAATAACAAAAGTGGCCATCTGCGGTCCCGGTGGAACTGTCCACGGGGCCGCTTTTTTTAGGGCGAATTATGAAGGAATTCAGTAAATCCAATCGAATATCCATCATCAGACAACCGCTGGTTAATTCCGGACTGAATGGTTGGATTTAGATAAAGGGGGCACTGGCATGGGAACCGCTAAGGCAACGCTAAAAGGGGTAAAGGGCAGATCCATCGGCACCAGGCTGCTGCTGGGTTTTTTGCTGGTGAACTTTGTTTTTACCGTGGCAACGGCCGCCTCCTACAGGGAAATCCTTCAGTTGCGCACCGCCATGGCGGAGTTGGGGAACCAGGCTTCCTTGCGGGCGGAGATTGCCAATCTGGTCAACCTTTCTCAGCAATTATACCTTTACGCCACCGATGTTTATCTCATGGACTCCCAGGGGGCGGTTAGCCAGTTTGAAATCCAACGCCAGGAGTTTCGCAAGACCGCCGGGAGGATCCGTGCCCGGCTGTCCACCGCCGGGGAGGAACTTCAGCAGTACCTGGCGGTGGTGGAACGCCACGAGGAATCCATGAGCCAGATCTTCACCGGGCTGCTTGTGCCGGCGGTTCAGAGCGGGGAAACCGCCGGACTGCGCCGTTGGTACATGGAAATGCAGACCAGCCGGGATAATGTGGCGGAATACGCCGGTCTTCTTTACCTGGCCAGCCAGCAAGCGGAAGGGGAGGCGCTGGCCAGGGTGGAGCAGGCCATTCGCAGCGCAGCCGGCCGCACCCTGGTGGGGGTAGGGGTAGCCCTGGCTTTGGGTCTGTTATTGGCTTGGTTCTTCGGTCAGATGATCAAAAAACCCCTCACCCAACTGGTGGCCTACAGCAGGCGAATTGCGGGCGGCGACCTCACCGGCGAGGCCGTCGTGGTACGCAGCCGGGATGAAATAGGACAACTACTGGATGCTTTTAATGAGATGAAAGACTCCCTGCGGCAGTTGATTGTGGGAGCCACCCAGTTGGCCCGGGAGGTGGAGACCTCCACCCAGCAGCTGGCCGCCACCACCGAGGAGGTGGGCCAAGCTGGCCGGCAGGTAGCCATCACTATACAGGAAATTGCCAGGGGAACAGGAGAACAGACCGGCCGGCTGCAGGGAGCGGCGCTGGCTGTGGATGAGCTGGCGGAAAGAATTGGTGTGGCCACCCGTCAAATAGGCCTGATGGCTGCCTCAGTTCAGGAGGTAGCCGGGCATACTGTACGTGGTGACGGAGCGGTGCGGGAAGCAGTGGCCCAGATGGAAAAAATCCGCCTGCAGGTGGACCGGTCCACCCGGGTGGTAGAAGATCTCGGCCGGCGCTCCCAGGAGGTTGATCAGATTGTTGCCCTCATCACCAGCATCGCGGATCAAACCAATCTCCTGGCCCTCAACGCCGCCATCGAGGCCGC
>DDKM01000085.1:7600-8203 GCA_002339345.1 Firmicutes bacterium UBA2598
GCCGCCCGGGCGGGGGAACAGGGGCGGGGTTTTGCCGTAGTGGCTGAAGAGGTGCGCAAGCTGGCGGAACAGGCTGGCCAATCCGCCGGTCGCATTGGAGGGCTAATCAAGGAAATCCAGGCGGAAACCGGCCGGGCGGTCAGATCCATGCAGGAGGGTACCGATGAGGTGGCCAGGGGGATTGAGGTGATCAACCACACCGGTGCTTCCTTTGCCACCATTAAAAACAGTGTGGAACACCTGGCTGGCCTGATCCGGGACCTGGAGGGCCTGTCCGCAGAAATGGCGGCAGCCGGTGCTTCGGCGCGGGAAGACATGACCCATATTGCCTCCCTGACGGAGGAAACAGCCGCAGGTGCACAACAAGTTACAGCGGCTTCGGAGGAACAGGCGGCCAGTGTTGAGCAGATCGTCCTGGCTGTCCAGGGGTTGTCCCGCATGGTGGAGGACCTGATCCGCCAGGCTGGACGGTTCCGGGTTTAACTTACCCGCCGGGAAGTCCCCGTCCTTAAGCGAAGTGAAGGGCGGGAATGAGAGGCGGTATTTCTGCAAACATCTGTTCGTAGACTCCTTTTTTGTGGTATAATACACTAAAGCGTCTAC
>DDKM01000040.1 GCA_002339345.1 Firmicutes bacterium UBA2598
CGGCTGCTGGCTCCGGGTAAAACACAGGTATGTGAAGAACCCCTCTTCCCTCAATAAGACCAAATCGGTTCCCCCGGAAAGCATCCCGCAGGTGGATGGCCTTCTCCGAACCCGTCCGGATATTGATCTTTGCTACGGGGTAGGTCTGCCCCAGATAGTAATACTGCCCATCGGCCGGAGCCACCTGACCGTCTTCCACACAGAAGGGTGAGCAAATCCCGGAATACCGGGTCCCATAGGAGGATGTCCCTTTCCGCCACCGGCAGCTCATGGGCCGCACAGAGGACATGACCCAGCAAGATGTACGGGTTGGGGCTTGTGGGGCATAATTCCGGTAGGGTTTCGACGGCCAGGACATAATTTCCTGTAACACACCACAGGCAAAGGATGACAGAAAAAAGAGAAAAAACCTGCCCATACCAATACCACTCCATGCCTTTTCGCGAATTGTAGCCTCCATGATGGGGGCAGCCCCCGTGTCAGATTACTAAATAATAAAAAAGTGGAACCCCAAGGGGGTCCCACAACATATGTGAACCATTATCTGATTTTGGCGATATCTCCAGCCAGGATGCTATTTTGACCGGGGACTTAATTGTTGGTAGTGTTACCCTGGTCTGGCACCTCAATTACCAGATCTTCAGTGTCTGCTGTGTCTCCACCGTTCCCGGACTGGGCACCGTCAGTACCTCCGGTGTTGGTGGATTGGTCTCCATTATTGCCTTGGTCAGTCTCGGTGGTATTCCCGGTGTCCTGGCCATTTCCGGTGTTGCCCTCGGTATCGTTGCTGCCACCCTCCTGGTTACTATCTTGGCTGACAGGATCCTCGGTTCCCTCATCATCCTCTTCCCCGACATCGATATCTCCCGTATCAGGATCATAAGCTACCTTTTCACCCAGGGCTTCGGCAATGAACCGCAAGGGGACAAAGGTTCTGTTACTGACCAACTGGGCCGGCACATCCAGCGTCTTGACCTGTCCATTCACCCAGTATTCTGCTTTGTCCAGAACCAGGACGACCTTCACATCACCCCTTGTGATGGTGATGGTCTTGCTGTCGGCATCCCACACAACATCGGCACCCAACCCTTGGCTGACCGCCCGAACGGGGATCAGAGTCCGCCCTTCCTTAATTACCGGTGGAACATCCAACTTCAGGTTGTTACCCTTAACCTTGATCCTGTCCTCCAAAGGTCTCGCCCTTAGAGCAGCCTTTTCTTCCTCCGTCAGCTTGGCCT
The DNA here is from genome assembly GCA_002339345.1 of Firmicutes bacterium UBA2598. GTDB lineage: Bacteria > Bacillota > PH28-bin88 > PH28-bin88 > PH28-bin88 > UBA2598. The sequence goes on from DDKM01000040.1 coordinate 1,239, forward strand.
TATCCACCTTCGCCTGGGCCTTTTCCATCTTTTCCTGGGCTTTAACCTGAGCCTTTTCCAACTTTTCCTGGGCTTTAGCCTGAGCCTTCTCAACCTTGTCTTGGGCCTTTTGAACCGCCTGCTGTGCTTTGGCTGGCAGACTGGCTTCCGCCGGTTTCGCTGCAGCCAGGGCTGACCCGCCCAGAATTACCGCCAGCATCAAAAAGGATCCGGTAATCTTCTTCATCATACTGTTTGCCCCCATGGGGCTTTCCTCCCTTCCCTGATATAGCGGTTTTGTCCTTTACCATAACAATACGAAACCCCCAGGACATTCTTGGGGGTTTCGGCAAATTTTTTATTGTTCTGCACTATGCTCCTTGGGTGACATCAGCCGGCTGGGCTTTGGCCCTAATCCGCTGGATCACGAACAGGATCACCAAAATGGCGAATCCGCCGAAGTCCAGCATCTCGTTCGGCGTAACCAGAGCGAAGGACGCTATCATTAGTAAAGCCCTAATCACCAGGTTAATCCTCCCGAAGTAGTACCCCTGAACACAGGAAGCCAGGGCAAAAATACCGCCCAGTGCCGTGATGGAACGCAGAATGATAATGGATAGTGGACCGGAAATCAGAATTTCAGGAGCGTAGAAAAACATAAAGGGCACAATGTAGGCAGCAATCCCCAGGCGGAAGGCGGTATAACCGGTTTTCATGGGATCGGAACCGCTAATAGCTGCCCCCGCATAGGCTGCCAGGGCCACCGGCGGGGTAATGGAGGAGACACAGGCAAAATAGAAGATGAAGAAATGGGCTATCAAGGGCTCAATACCGATCTCAATCAGGCCAGGGGCAACCACCGAGGCTGCCACGGCATAGGCAGCGGTGGTGGGCATACCCATCCCCAGGATGATCACGATGATCATGGCAAAGACCAATGCCAAAAAGGTACTGGCCCCGGCCAGGCCGATAATCAGGGAGGCGAACTTCATACCGATTCCGGTGAGGGCAATTACCCCCATGATAATCCCCGCTGCACCGCACACCACAGCAATTTGGATGGTTCCCCGCACGCCGCTGTCCAAAGCCTTATAAATCTTGCCAATCCCCATCCTGTTTTCTTTGGTGAGCCAGCTGACCGCAATGGAAGTCAAAATAGCAAAAAAGCCGGCCCTAATGACAGAGTAACCCATCACTAGCATTCCAAAAAGGATTACCACGGGGAGGAAAAGATACATCCGCTTCATGATGTCCTTCATGTCAGGCAGCAGATGCCTGGGAAGGCCATGCAGCTTTAACTTAATGGCCTCAAGGTCCACCATCCAGTATGTGGAAGTAAAGTATAAAATCGCCGGAATGATCCCTGCCAGCATGATGCGCTGGTAAGGAATACCTGTCAACTCAGCCATGATAAAGATACCCGCACCCATAATCGGGGGCATAATCTGACCGCCGGTGGAGGCAACCGCTTCGGTGGCAGCTGCAAACTGGGGTGAGTAACCCACCTTACGCATCAGGGGAATGGAAAAACTGCCCGTTGCCACCACATTACCAACGGAAGTTCCGTTCATGGTACCCATCAGGGCACTGGACAACACCGCAACCTTGGCAGGGCCACCCCGCAAGTGGCCACTGATGGCAAATGCCCATTCCACAAAAAACTTACCCACACCGGATACCTGGAGAAAAGCGCTGAAAATGATAAACAGGATGATATACTTGGAAGAAATGTCAATGGGAATACTTAAAATTCCGTTCTGACTGTAGATGAAACTGAAAACCCTCTGTACCGAGTATGCCCGGTTGTTTAATAAGCCGGGAAGATACGGGCCAAGAAATACGTAGGCCATAAAAATAATAGCCAGGATGGGCAAGGAATTGCCGGCAGTACGCCGGGTTAGTTCCAGCACCAAGATTACACCTATAACTGCGATGATAAAATCTCCCTGGGTGGGCATGGTGCCAGCGCGAAAAATCAGTTCTTCAAAATTAATGGCAATATAGACAAAGATACCCATGCTGGCAATGGCCCCCACCCAGTCCAACCAGTGTATCCTGTCCTTGTTGTTCCAGCCAGGGATCAGCAAAAAGCCCAGGAAGGATATGGATGAAAGGTGGAAACTACGCAAAATCCATGCGTCTACTGGATAGAAGACCAAGCTGTAAATATGCAAAACGGCCGTCAGGACTGCCCAGGCTGATACAAATTTGGCCAGATTTCCTGACAGTTTACGTTGGGCAGATATTTCAACATCTTCTACCTCGAGATTGATTTTTTCGACCTGTCCTGCAGCCACCGCTACCTGTCCAGTTGCTGGTCTATTTTCACCCATCTACCGAACTCTCCTTTCTTTATTAATATTTTAAAATAATTGCCATACCCAGTTGCCGCTATCTACCAACCTCTTCCATCTCCCCCTTTGCCTCAAGCAGAGCCATAAGCAACCTACTTGATGTTGATCAGTAACGTCTGACCGATTTATACAAATTTAGACTAACATACTAGACTGTTTTTTAAAATAATTTGTTTATTTTGTTCTTTTTGAGAATTCCGGCACAAACCAAGTTAGGATTCAGTTCACCGCAGGGTGGACTCCCTGGGCAAGAAGGTGGGCCTGGACTCAGGTCCAGACCCACTCCACAACACAACGCTCCGATGATCTCCCCAGTCTGGTTTCTGATGGGACGGGCAATGGAGACGGTCAGTCGTCCGGTCAGGGCGGAAACGAATACCTCCGATACGTGTTCCTTACCAGCCGTGGCATCGGTGGTAATAAAGGCAGAGCATTCCGGCAGCATGGCGTGGAACCGCCTGCTGAATTCCGCGTGTTGAGTGGCCTCCATTGCCACTACGGCCAGCTCGGGCACTGCCTGCTGCAATGGGTTTTACCCGGCATGCCCGATGCCGGCGGCGGCCAGGAGGGGCCGCACCCCCTCCCGGAATACCGGTATGCCGCGGAGACAGCGGCATCCTGGGCAGTCCTGGCAGCGGTGAATCCCCAGCCCTATAGCCTCCAACGGCCGATCCCCCCCATCCGCCGGGTGCAGGAAATACCACGCCAGGCGGGCAAACACCAAGGGCCCGCCAAAGGAAGATTCCCCCTGGTAGCCTGGACAGTAGGAAAGACAACAGAGGCACTCGTTGCAGGCAGCCAGCCGGCGGCGGCCCGGGGGCTCCAGTACCTTGCCGCCCGGCTGAAATCCCTCCTGCCAGCTGGCTCTGATCCCGTCCAGCAGGCTGGTTATCACCTGCCGGTCCACCACCAGATCACGGATCACCGGCAGTTTAGGCAGAGGCTGGATGGTGTTTTCCGCCTTCAACCTGGTTAAACAGGCCAGCCTGGCCCGCCCGTTGATCTCCATGCCACACAACCCGCAGTGCTTGTAGCGGCAGCTGAAGCGGAAGGCCAGGGTGGAGTCAAGGTGCTCCCGGATGTACAGGAGGGCGGACAGCACCGTTTCATCCGGACCGGCCGGCACCTGGTATTCCTGCCAGTAGGCTTGCCCCGAGTCCGGTAAATAGCGCCTGATCCGCAGTTTGACCGTGTTCAAACCGCCTTCACCTCCCGCCAGCCGGTTTGCAGCCGGTCGTTTTCCATCCACTGCACCACATTCTTAGTACCCAGAGCTTCTACCGGTTCGGGAAAGTCTTCCCGCAGGTGGGCTCCCCGGGTTTCCTCCCTGAGCAGGGCAGCCGCGGTGATCATCTCCGCCACATCAAGCATGCGAGACAATTCCAGGACATCAAGGATCTCGGGGTTATACCGCCGCTCCGGTACAACCCTTGTTTGGGCGGCCTGTTCCCTCAACCGGGCGATTTCCGCCAGGGCGGACAGCAGTCCGGCGCGGTGCCGCATCAGCCCCACCTGTTCCCACATTAACCTGTGCAGCCGGCCCTTGACCGCCACCGGTGTTTCCTCCCCCCGCCGACCGAACAGTTTATCCACTGCCTGGATCTCCTCACCATAGGTCCCAGATGCCGGACACCCGTGCCGGCGAGAAAAGGCCAGGGCCTCCCGGCCGGCAATCTCCCCGAAGATGAACACCTCGGCCAGGGACACCGAACCCAGACGGTTGGCCCCGTGGATGCCTCCCTGCACCTGCCCGGCGGCGTAGAGGCCGGGTACCCTTGTGGCACAATGGGCATCGGTGACCAGCCCACCCATGCAATAATGGGATGTCGGAACCACCTCCCACGGCTCCTCCCACCGGTAGGCCCTTTCACCATAGGCCCGCCGCACACAATCCATGGCCCACCGCTGCCGGCTCTGCTCCCAAAGCTGCCGGCCATCGGCCTCCTGCAAGTTGCCGGACAGGTCCAGCCACAATCCCCCATGGGGGGTGGTCCGCCCGGCTTGCAATTCCAAGGCCATCACCCTGGTCACGGCAGCCCGGGTCATCCGGTGCAAATCCGCCAGCACAACCTTTCCCTCGCCGTTTTTCAGCACCCCGCGGGGTCCGGCGATGGATGGTTCACCGATATGGATACCCCGGATGGAGGAAGGGTGGGTAAACCCAAAGGGGATAAACTGCACCTGTTCCATATCCTGCAGTTCGGCACCGGCTTCCGCCGCCAGGGCGTAACCATCACCGGTGGCTCCCCGGGTGCAGTCGGTATTGGGGTAATACAGCCAGCCAGCCCCGCCGGTGGCCATCACCAGCGCCCCACACTCCAACACCACCGTCTCCCCCCGGGCCAGATCCAGGCACACCACCCCGGCTATGCGGCCTTCCCGCAATAACAGGCGGCAGGCCACCGTTTCCTCCATCACCAGCACCCCTGCGTGCCTGAGGTCCGTCCGGCTTACCACCAGCCCTTGCACGGCGGCCCGCAGGGCATTGGCAATGGCCACCCCGCCTCCCGGCGGGCAGGATAGGGTGCGGGAGATACGATGCCCGCCGGAGCGGGCAAAAACCACCCGGGAAATGTTACCCTCCCGGTCACGCCGGTAAAGGTGTCCGAACTCTTCCACCATTTCCACTGCCCGTCCTGCCTTCAATGCTATCAGTTCCGTCAGCTGGAGGGAGTTTAGGTGTTCACCGCCAACAAGCAGGTCTGCCAGCAGGGCCTCTGGCGAATCCCCACCGGCTGGATTGGGGTAAAGGGTGAAACCCAGGGAAATGCGGGTGTCACCATAACCCACCGGTTCCTTGGACACCAGTGCTATCCTGCCGCCAAGACGGGCCGCGGTCACTGCCGCAGCAACCGCAGCACCCCCGCCGCCAAGGCATACCACATCCACCCGCACCTGCTTCACCCCTTCCTTAGCTCCGCCGCCAAACCCGGAGAGCCTGCTTGATAGTGTCCCGGCTGATCTCCGCCAGGGCATCGGTCAAGGGGATCCCCTTGGGGCAGGCCCGCACACAGTTCTGGGCCTTCCCGCATTCGGCAATGCCGCCTTCCCCCATCACCGCCGCCAGCCTTTCCTCTACCAGACTGGCACCCAGGGGATGGCTGTTAAACAGGTAGGCCTGGGCCATGGCCGCCGGGCCCATGAAACTAGTCCTACTATTCACCTGGGGACAGGACTCCGTGCAGCACCCGCAGCTCATACAGCGGCTGAACATGTAAGCCCATTCCTGGGTTTTGGGCTGGATGCGGGGTCCTGGCCCCATATCATAATAGCCGTCCACCTCAATCCAGGCCTTTACCCTTTTTAGGTGTTCAAAGAGGATTTGCCTGTCCACCATCAAATCCCGTACCACCGGAAACTTGCTTAAGGGTTCCAGCACAATGGGCTGGGTCAATTGGTCCACCAGCGCGCTGCAGGCCTGGCGGGCTTTCCCGTTGATACGCATGCTGCAAGCGCCACAGACTTCTTCCAGGCAACTACAATCCCATACCACTGGAGAAGTGCGTTGTCCCTGGGCATTGACCGGATTTAGCTGGATTTCCATCAGGGCAGCCACCACATTGAGGTTGGGCTGGTGCGGGACAGCGAATTCCTCCCAGTAGGGAAGTTCCGATGGCCCTGCCTGGCGCCGGATTTTCAACAACACCTGGTTAGCCAACCTTGGACACCCCCTTGTCCGTCTCGTACTGCCTCTTCCTGGGTTTGATATAGGAAAGTTCCACCGGTTCGTAGCTGATCTCCGGCCCCGCCGGAGTGTACCGGGCCAGGGTGGTTTTCAACCAGTTGGCGTCATCGCGTTCCGGAAAATCCGGTTTGTAATGGGCGCCCCTGCTTTCATTACGGAGATAGGCGCCCCTGGTGATGGCCCGCGCCAGGTCCAGCATGGCTCCAAACTGGCGGGCAAAGGCCAGGGTCTGGTTGCCGATGGGGGATATGTCATGGATACTAATGCGCTGATAGCGCTCAGCCAGTTCCTGCAGTTTTTCCTCCGTCTTCAAAAGCCGGTCGTTGTACCGCACCACCGTCACATTGTCATTCATCCACTGCCCCATCTCCCGATGCAGCTGGTAAACGTTTTCCCGCCCGTCCCGTTTCAGCAATTCAGCTTGGAACTCCTGCTGCCGCTTGATCTCCCCTTCGGCCAGGCCCTGGGGCAGATTATCGCCCGTTTTACCGGTTCCCTGTATGTATGCAACCGCCTTCGGCCCAGCCACCATCCCGCCGTAGATGGCGGACAGCATCCCGTTACCGCCCAGGCGGTTCGCCCCGTGGTACTGGTATTCGCATTCACCGGCAGCGAAAAGACCGGGGATGTTGGTCATCTGATCAAAATCCACCCACAGGCCGCCCATGGAATAGTGCACCGCCGGGAAGATTTTCATGGGTACCTTGCGGGGGTCCTCCCCAACGAACTGGTGATAGATGTCAATAATGCCGCCCAGCCGGCGCTCAAATTCCTGTGGGTCCATGTGGGTGAGGTCAAGGTAAACCATGTTTTGGCCGTCAACACCCAAGCCCATGTCCACGCAAACCTTGAAAATGGCCCGGGTTGCCACATCCCTGGGGACCAAATTACCATAGGCGGGGTACCATTCCTCCAGGAAATACCATGGCTTGCCATCCTTGTATGTCCACACCCGGCCGCCCTCGCCCCGGACGGATTCCGACATCAGCCGGTTCTTGTCCGCACCGGGGATGGCCGTGGGGTGAATTTGAATGAACTCGCCGTTGGCATAGGTCACTCCCTGGCGGTACAGGGTCCCCGCGGCATAACCGGTATTGATGGTGGAATTGGTGGTTTTGCCAAAAATGATGCCCGGGCCGCCGGTAGCGATAATCACCGCCCCGGCCGGGAAGGCCCTGATCTCGCCACTGGCCAGGTGCTGGGCGGTAATCCCGCGGCAACAGCCGTCATCATCCAGGAGGGCGGACAGGAACTCCCACCCTTCAAAACGCCGTACCTTCCCCTGATCTTCCCAGCGGCGCACCTGTTCATCCAGGGCATACAAAAGCTGCTGGCCGGTGGTGGAACCGGAAAAGGCCACCCGGTGATGTTTTACCCCGCCCAGCTGGCGGAGATCGATCAGACCTTCCGGCGTGCGGTTAAACTGCATGCCCAGCCGGTCGAAGAGGTAAATGATTTTCGGCGCCGCCTCGCACATTCCTTTGACAGGGGTCTGGTTGGCCAAAAAGTCCCCGCCGTAAATGGTATCATCAAAGTGTTCCCAGGGCGAATCCCCTTCCCCCCTGGTGTCCAGGGCGGCATTGATTCCCCCCTGGGCACAGGCGGAGTGGGAACGCTTGCAGGGACCCAGGGCCAGCACATCCACCTGCCATCCCGCTTCCACCGCCTTCAGGCAGGACATCAGCCCGGCCAGGCCGCCGCCAACCACAACCAGTCGATTGTTCAATTTGCCATTCCTCCTTTCCCGGACCTATGGCAGGAAGGCCAGCAAGGCCCGCACTGCTACCACCGACAGTACAACGAACATGATGTTACAGGCCCAGGAAACATGCCGCTGGGACCGTGGTCCGATGGCAATTCCCCAGTCCAGGAAAAAAGCCCACAGGCCGTTGGCAAAATGCCACAGGGAAGCCAGTACTCCCACCAGGTAGAAGGCCAGCATGCCCGGCTGGGCAAGAACGGTAGCCATCATTTCGAAATCAACATGAGCCCCGTAGAAAAGGGCCTGCAGCCGCAGCTGCCACAGGTGCACCCCCACAAAAACAACGGTGATTAACCCGCTCAACCGCTGGATGAGATAGGTCCAGTTGCGGAAATAGGGATATCTTAACACATTGACCTGGCCGGTGTAGACGATCCACAAGCCGTAAAAGGTGTGGAACATGAGGGGTAAGGCGATAACCAGCACCTCCAATACTGCCAGGTAGGGCAATCCGTGCATGAAGGCCACCTGGGCGTTAAACCGCTCTGCCCCTTTCAAGGCGAAGGAGTTGATGTACAGGTGTTCCACCAGAAAAACCCCCAGGGGAAACACCCCGGACAGGGAGTGCAGTCGGCGCAACAGGAATGTCCGCATGTTGGGTTGCGGCATAGCATAACCTCCTTGGTCACATCAAGTTGAACAACCGGCCTTAATATTTAACTCACCCGCCGGGAAGTC
>DDKM01000041.1 GCA_002339345.1 Firmicutes bacterium UBA2598
TTAGGGGACGGTGGATTTTGAGTCCACTGCGTCTGCCAATTCCGCCACTTCGGCACGAGATGCAGTTATTATCTTACCAGAGGCTTTGGTGTATTGTCAACTTGTCATTTGCCACAAGGGACAGGAAATGTACGGCATATTGCCCGGTATTTTCTCATTTTTTCCTATTTACCTGAGCCTTGATTATATGCATACTGGATACAGGGTGGAATGGGCTGTTGAAAGAGCCCTCACATTGTATTTGAGTAACCTCAATCCTCCGAAGGGTGGATTGGTTTCTCATTTTCTTCATACCTGATCAAACCCAGGAAGGATAGTATTTTGGCCATGCGGAGGGCGACCTGCATCATTACAACAGTGGCAGTTACCAGAAAGTAGTGGCCGAGCCCAACCCCAATGCCAAGGGCGGCGGCTGCCCATACGTTGGCGGCGGTGGTCAGGCCCCGCACATCACTCCCAGTTTCCTTCCATATGATGCCAGCTCCGAGAAAACCAATGCCGGTAATGATGCCTACGATGAGCCTGGCTGGGTCGGAAACAACGTTTCCCGTCAGTTCCGCAAAACCATAGGCGGAGATAATGGATATGGCGGTGGAGGTAATGCATACCAAAGCATGAGTGCGGATACCTGCCGGCTTACGCCGACGTGTGCGCTCGTACCCCAGGATGGTGCCCACAACCATGGCTGCCAGCAGGCGGCCGATAATTGCCAGAGGTTCCAGGGCCATGTCGATCACCTCGTGGTGAAAAGGGTTGCTACTGTTTTCCGGGAACTATTTTGGCCAAATCAACGTCTTGTAATAGATGCAAAGGGCGGAGGGGGGGCGAACAGGTGGGTTTATCGGAAGATGTACTGATTAGCCGCAGCAAACAGGGTGATGTCCGTGCTTTTGAGCAACTGGTGGAACAATATGACAAACATGTCTACACCATTGCCTACCGCTTCATGGGAAACCACGAGGATGCCAGCGATCTGGCACAGGATGCCTTTGTACGTGCCTTTCAATCCATTTCCAACTTCCGGGGTGACTCCTCCTTTAAGACCTGGATATATCATATTATCACCAATATTTGTCGGGATGAATTGCGCAAAAGGAAGAAACGCCAAACCATTTCCCTGGACGAGCCCCTATTCACCGAAGAAGGTGAGATGCAGCGCCAGACGGAGGATTGGACCTACGCACCCGAGCGGGTGTTCGAGGAAAAGGAGGGGGAAACCCGCATTCACCATATTATCCAGAGTTTAAGCCCGGAATACCGGATGGTGGTGGTAATGAGGGAAATTCAGGGATTATCATATGATGAAATTGCCGCCCACCTTGGTTGTTCCCTGGGAACAGTGAAATCGCGGCTCAGCAGGGCGCGGATAGCTTTAAGAGATCGACTCCGGGCAGAGATGGAACTTTCTCCGGCCTTGTCTCGTCTAATGAGCTAAAGGAGGGGATCCGAAATGACATGCCGGGATATTCAACAATTGTTATCCCCTTACATCGACCAAGCACTGGATCCCAGTGAAATGAATTTGGTTGCTTCCCACCTGACAAAGTGTCCTGCCTGCCGGAGCGAACTGGCGGAATTGGAGGCTGTTATTACTGCCGTGCAAAATCTTCCGGTAGTTGAACCATCTGCGGAATTTCGCCAAAACCTCAGGAAAAAATTGCACCAGACAGCAGGTATCCGGCCGTGGTACCGGCAGCCGGTTGCGTCTTGGTTGCCACTGGGTGCAGCGGTAGCTGTGCTAATCATGGTGGCTTATTCCCTAAACATTGGCCCCATGGATAAAGGGGAGTTCATGGCTACCAGGCAATTACAGGAAACCACCCCTTCTGCCGACACCAATGGAGTGAATGCTGCCGGCGGTGAATTAATAACCGAATCCTTTACCATGAATTCGGAAGGGCTTGGTATGGGAGGCGGAGGTGAGATAGAGGTTACAGCGGCTAGCCCGGCGGAACCAGGCCGCAAGCCGGCGGCGGAAGGGAAGGAGGTCAGTCCCACAACCGGCCGCAATGGCATTAAATCCGCCCCAGCCATGGCTTTTACGCCATCCGAGGGTACTGGTGAGCAGTGGCAGAATTATGCCAGCTTGGTGTTGGTCACAGGCGATGTGATAGTAGTTCAGAGACGTCTGGAAAGGGAGGTATACTACCTGCGGGGACAGGTTGTGGGCCGTGCAGAAAAGCCTAACGGTGTTGTAGGGATGGAAATAAAGTTGCCCATAGCTGGTATCGACAGCCTGGTAACCATCCTGCAGGACCTGGGAGAGGTACAGAACTATTTGATTGACCGGCGGGAAGTTTCCAACCAGTTGAAACAGCTAACGGCAAGGCTGGCAGAATTGGATGAAGCCATGGTCCGGGAAAAGGTCAATTCCGGAAACGTCCCTGCAGCGACCGGTGTTGCCGGAACTACTATCAACCTGGCTGAGGAAAGGGAGCGGGTTAATCGCGAGTTAGATCTGTTAAGGGCAGGCCCCCTGTGGGTGTATCTACAGGTGGAGTTACGCCCCATCCCATAAATGGGATTAAACGGTGTGCAGGAGATATTTCCTGTACACCGAACTTTTTTACTGGAAGAAGACGGACAAGGGGATATACTACTGGTAATGGGGAGGTAAGACTGTGGATAATACCTTTTTATTAATAGATGGGAATAGTATCTTGCACCGGGCTTACTACGCCATACCTCTTTTATCCAACCGTCAAGGACATTTCACCAATGCCGTATATGGGTTTACTACCATGTTGACTAAACTTCTGGAGATAGAAGCCCCGGGTTATGTGGTGGTTGCCTTTGACCGGGGCCGAACCAGTTTCCGCAACCAGTATTACCAGGACTACAAGGGTCATCGGAAGGCCACCCCTGACGAGCTTCGGCCGCAGTTCGCCATGGCCCGGAGGCTTTTGCAGGGTTTGGGGGTTGCCTGGTATGAACTGGAGGGTTTCGAAGCGGACGACATCATCGGTACCCTGGCCAGGCTGGCGGAAGAACAGGGGCTTGAGGTAACTATTGTAACTGGCGACCGGGACGCCTTACAGCTGATTTCTCCCAGGACCAGGGTTTTGCTGACAAAAAAGGGGATCTCCGACCTCCATGAATGGACACTGGCAGAGGTTGAGGCCACCTTTGGCCTTACCCCGGGGCAGTTGGTGGATGTCAAGGCCCTGGAGGGAGATCCTTCCGATAACATCCCAGGCGTCCCTGGCATCGGCCAAAAAACAGCCGTAAAACTGGTTAAACAGTTTGGCAGCTTGGAAGAAATACTGTCCCATCTTTCCGGGGTGGAATCCCCGCGGTTATCCTCGATGTTGGAGCAGCACTGTGATCAGGCGATCCTTAGCAAAAAACTGGCGCTGATTGATCGTTGGGCACCTATTGAACTTGACCCACAGGATTGCCGTTTCCGGGGACCGGATTTGCCATACCTTTTGAGTGTGTATAAGGAGCTAGAATTCCAAAGTCTTATCCCGGCTTTGCTGCAGAAAATGAAGGATCATGCCGGTGCTGGAACAGCTACTGTTGGTTCTGGTGGGATTTTGCGCAGTCATCGGGAGCTCTTGGAATTTATCTCCGGGCTGGGTGAGGGTCCTGTTGCGCTGTATCTTGACCTGGTTCCCAAGGGTTGTTGCCGGTACGATTTAAAGGCCTTGGGTATTGCCGACAGTAAGAACCATTATGGCGGTATTCTTCCAGGTATGTCCCTACCGGTTTCCTGCCTGGTGGATTCCCTGCGGCCGCTGGTGGAAAATCCCGTAGCCCATATCATCTGTCATGACGCTAAAACTGTTCAGCATTTTTTCCGGGACTGGAGCATCCAGATCACGGCGAGGCTTGATGATACTATACTAATGGCATATCTCCTGAATCCTTCCGCAGCCAGCCATGCTCTGCCCGATGTCTCCCTGGAACACCTGGACAGGGCGTTGGTACCCCAAGATGACCCTGCCGGGGATGCCGCTGGCAAGGCTTTAACTGTCCTGGAATTGTACCGGGAAATGATGCCGAAGCTGATGGAGAACAAATTGCTTTCCCTTTACCGCGAAGTGGAATTGCCCCTTGTTGCTGTGCTGGTAGACATGGAACAGCATGGCATGACCCTGGACAGGGACCGTTTGGGACAAATCGGGGAGGAGTTGGCTCAAGGCATTGAAAAACTGACCAAGGAAATTTACTTTTTGGCGGGGGAGGAATTCAACATCAACTCCCCGAAGCAGCTGGGAACCATCCTTTTTGAACGATTGGGATTGCCGCCGATAAAGAAAACCAAGACGGGTTATTCCACCAGCGCCGAGGTGTTAGAAGAACTGGCATCCCATCACCGTATTGTGGCCCACTTACTGGAGTACAGGCAGTTGATTAAGCTGAAAACAACCTATGTGGATGGCTTAATGGCCCTGGTGGATCCGGTTACCAGTAAGGTGCACACTACCTTCAACCAGACGGTAACGGCCACCGGCCGGCTCAGTAGCACCGAACCGAACCTGCAAAATATCCCCATTCGCCTTGAACAGGGACGGCGTTTGCGCCAGGCTTTCACCGCTTCCGGCCATGGCAGGTTGCTATTAGCCGCGGACTACTCCCAAATCGAATTAAGGGTTCTCGCCCATATTTCTGGCGATGAAATTATGGTGGAGGCCTTTCGGCAAAATGAGGACATTCATACCCGCACGGCGGCCGAAGTGTTTGGGGTGCCCATAAGTGAGGTAACCCCAGACATGCGTCGTAGTGCCAAGGCGGTCAACTTTGGTATCGTATACGGGATCAGCGATTACGGGCTTTCCCGCGATCTGGGGATCACCCGCAAGGAAGCCAGGAACTTCATTGACCGCTACCTGGCCCGTTATCCCGGAGTGAGTGCTTACCTGAAGAAGGTGGTACAGGAAGCTAGGGATCGGGGTTATGTGACAACCCTCTTGGGCAGGCGCCGTTATTTACCGGACTTGTTTAGCTCCAATTTTTCCGTGCGTGGATTCGGGGAGCGGACAGCCATGAACACCCCCATCCAGGGAACGGCTGCGGATATCATCAAGCTGGCCATGCTAAGGGTAAGTAATGCCATTAAAAGGGAAAAACTGCCGGTGGAAATGGTGTTGCAGGTGCACGATGAACTGCTCTTTGAGGTGGAAACACCATTCCTGGCCAAAGCAGCAGAACTCATCCGCAAGGAAATGGAAAAGGCTATAGATCTGGTGGTACCCCTGCGGGTTGATGTTAAATATGGATCCGACTGGTATGATATGACATCTTATAAGGAGGATTAACGGTGCCGGAATTGCCGGAGGTGGAAACGGTAAAGCGCAGCTTGCAGCAATCCCTGGTGGGAAGGGTAATCAATGGTATCGAGATACGGATACCCAAAATTATCAAGGCGCCGTCCCAAGAAGAGTTTCAGTCATTACTGGAGGAACGTATGGTGGAAGGGGTGGATCGCCGGGGAAAATACCTGCTCATCCAGCTGAGCGGTGGCCTGGTGCTAGTGGTTCACCTGCGCATGACCGGCCGGCTGTTTGTATGCCCACCCTCCTTGGACCAGGACCGTCATACCCATGTCCTCATGGACCTGGACAATGGTTGGCAACTGCGCTTTGAAGACCAGCGACAGTTTGGTACCATGCATTTGTTGCCGTCACACCGCCTGGGCGAAATCCGGGGCCTGGCCGCAATGGGATGGGAGCCACTGGACAGAAGGTTCAGTCCTACCCGGTTGGGGGAACTCTGTGGGGAAAGCAGAAGAAGGATTAAAGACCTGCTCCTGGACCAATCGGTGGTGGCCGGGATCGGCAATATTTATGCAGATGAAATACTGTTTGCCGCAGGCATTCACCCTGGCCGCATTGCTGCCACCCTTGGTGAAGGGGAAATCCAGGCTTTACACAGCGCCATGGGAACGGTATTGCGGGCGGCCATTCGCCACCGGGGCACTTCCGTCAGGGACTATGTGGACGGTGCCGGTGTTAAAGGTTCGTACCAGCACCATTTAAAGGTCTACCGCTGTACAGGAATGCCCTGTCCCAGGTGTGGAAGGCCCATCGAAAAAATAAGGGTGGCGGGACGTTCCAGTCACTATTGTGCCCATTGCCAGAAATAGGTAAGAATTTTCTCCGCACTCCTCCCGGGATCCACTCATATAGTAACACAGAGTCCGGAAAGGGGTGATGGCGGTGGATTTATGGCCGGCAATAGTCTTTGCCTTGGCGATAAGTATTGACGGTTTTGCTGTGGGATTGGCTTATGGGGTGGGCCGGATGATTATACCCTGGTATTCCCTGGCCGTGGTTTGTTTCACATCTGCCCTGGCCATCCTGCTTTCCATGTCCGTAGGCCGCTTGGTAGGCGGGTTTTTATCACCCGAGATGGGGGACCGTGTGGGAGCATTGATTATGGTAGGGGTTGGGTGCTGGCTGCTGCTGGAGGCAGTTGTGCGGAAAGCCAGTAAAGAGGCAGGAGTCCCCCTGTTATGTCTCCACATCCGGCCCCTGGGGATTGTGATTCAGATTTTGCGTGAGCCATCGACTGCAGACCGGGATGGTTCTGGCACCATCAGCCTGTCTGAGGCCTTTGCACTGGGAGCTGCCCTGGCTATGGATGCCTTGGGGGCGGGTTTTGGTGCCGCAATTGCAGGCTTCACCTTGTGGCATATCCCATTATTTGTCGGGCTATTTAAGCTGGTCCTGGTCAGCCTGGGATTACGTTTTGGCAACCATTGGGGCAACAACTGGTTGGGAGAACGGGGAGCCTTGGTGCCTGGCTTGTTGTTAATGGCCTTGGGGTTGTGGAAAATTTGATGGTATGCGGTAGAATGGATGGTGAGTGGGTTGGTGGTCATCGGGTTAACGGGTGGTATTGCCAGCGGAAAGTCCACGGTATCCCGGATGCTAAATGATCTGGGGGCGGAAATAATTGACGCCGATGAGCTGTCCAAGGAGGTTGTCCGACCTGGCCAGCCGGCCATGCAAAGAATTGCGGAGGAATTCGGTTCTGCGGTATTACTGCCTGATGGTAGCCTGAACAGGCAGGCCATGGGCAGACTGGTGTTTGGTGACCCTGCGGCCCGGCATAAACTAAATCAAATTATCCATCCACTGGTCATTGGCATGGTGCGGGATAGATTGATAATGTTGAGGGAAAGGGGATGCAGGGTAGCGGTGGTGGATGCTCCGCTGCTTTTGGAAGCTGAGATGGATTTCCTGGTGGACCAGGTGTGGGTGGTTGCGGTGCCAGAGGATATACAGGTGGCGCGCGCCATGAAAAGGGACAACCTTTCCGAGCAGGCAGCTATGGCTAGAATTAGGTCACAAATGCCGCTAGGGGAAAAAGTAAAAAGGGCAGACCGGGTGATTTACAATAGCGGCAGCCTGGCAAACACAAGAAGGCAGGTGGAAATGCTTTGGGCAGGTCTGGTCGGATGTGAAGGTTGACTTCCACCGGACCTGTAGTGGAGAACAATTGCCAGGTGTTCAATTTCGGGGAGAGGTTTGGTACAGTTGCTATTTTTGAAATGGCGTACGGTAGCTCGGGTGATACTAATACTGGTTGGATTCATTGCCATCGGTTTGTGGCTGCTCAGATTAACTTATCCCATGCCATACCGTGACACAATTTTTGACCAGGCCCGGATTAACCAATTAGACCCTTATCTGGTGTTGGCAGTCATCCGTGTAGAGAGTAAGTTTAACCCTGCTGCAGAGTCAAAAAAGGGAGCTTTGGGGTTAATGCAGGTCATGCCTGAAACCGCTGAATGGATAGCCCGCCAGACTGGTATACCCTTTACGCCGGAAATGCTGTTGGATCCCCATTACAATATTTCCATCGGTATCTGGTACCTGAACGACCTTAGGCGGGAGTTCGGCAACAATTGGACGCTGGTGGTTGCCGCCTATAATGGCGGGCGGGGCAATGTCAGGCAATGGTTAGATGACGGACGGTGGGATGGGCGGTTGGAGACGGCAACGGCGATACCATACAGGGAAACCCGTTCATTTACCCTGAAGGTGGCCAGGACCTACCGGGTTTACCGGATGCTTTATGCTTATACTCTACAACCTGGGGTTTTATAGGTTATTATAAGGTTGTTTTTGGCCAATCAAAAGGAGGTTATGGGGCAAATCATAGCGAAATAGAAAGATCACTGCCTGGAAAGGTGCAGAATTATGGGCCAGGGGTGAGTTTATTGCAGCATAAACAACAGGTAAGTCTGGAGTGGGTGCAAAACTATCAAGTGGAAAAGGACCGGCAGTTCTTTTCCGCCACCCACGAAGAGATAGCTACGGGGCTCACTACAGATGTATATTTTGTAAGAACAAACCTCATCCTGCAGTACCTGGGGCGGGAGGATACTCCCGTTACCGCAGAGGTGTTCGCTTCCCGGGGATCGGGGATCATCGCCGGAGTTGAGGAGGTGCGCAACTTGTTAGCCGGAAGGGGTTTGCAAGTATGGGCCCTGCCGGAGGGTTCTTCTTTTGCACCGAAGGAAGTGGTAATGCGCATCACGGGTCCCTATGCTAACTTTGGTCTCTACGAAACGGTGTTACTGGGGATGCTTGCCAGTTCCACCGGTTGGGCCACGGCTGCCAGAACCGTTAAGGATGCCGCTGGAAACTTACCGGTATATTGTTTTGGAGCCCGTCACGTTCATCCGGCGGTAGCTCCGGTAATGGAACGAGCGGCTCAGGTGGCGGGAGTGGACGGGGCTAGTTGCATCTTGGGTGCCAAGCTGGTGGGACGGGAACCGGTTGGTACCGTTCCCCACGCGGTGTTTTTACTGATTGGTGATACCGTTCAGACGGCCATGGCTTATCACCAGATCATGCCCTTGGGGGCACCCCGGATGATCTTGGTGGATACCTTTAAGGATGAAGCAGAGGAAGCTTTACGGGTGGCTCAAAGCCTTGGCCAGGATCTTTATGGCATCCGCTTGGATACGCCCAGTGAACGGGGTGGAGTAACGCCAGATTTAGTCCGCGAGGTACGGGCCAGGTTGGATGCGGCAGGATACAACCATGTACGTATTTTTGTATCCGGTGGGTTAAATCCAGAACGCGTACGACTGCTGGCGGAAGCAGGGGCGGATGCCTTTGGTGTGGGCAGTTACATTTCCGGGGCCGCACCCATCGATATGACCATGGACATTAAGGAGGTGCAAGGCCGGCCGGTGGCCAAGAGGGGGCGTATTCCCGGTTTAACGGAGAATCCCCGGCTGCAACGGATCCTGTAGGCCATTCCCCCATTGCTGGCAGGCGTGCCAGCAATGGGGTATTTTCATTCAGGGGAGGTCGCCCCATGCGGCGTTTTTTGGTATGGAGTTTGATTGTGGTGCTGTTGCTAAGTACCGGTTGTCTCCGCAGCCCACAGAACCAGTCAGCACCGGCGCCCAAGAAAAAACAAAACCAAGTCTTAAAAAACGAATTGGTATTGGGTGCGTTGGAGGCCCCGCGTACTGTGGATCCGGTGCTAATTGAGCGCCGGATAGAGAAACAGATTGCCCTGCTTATTTACCGGGGTCTAACCACTACCGGTGAGGATGGCCGGGTAGCGCCGGATCTGGCTGAGGATTGGCAGATCAGTCCTGACGGTTTGACCTATACAATCACGCTAAAAACGGGTATTTCTCTGCATACCGGTAAGGAAATGACTGCTGCCGATGTCAAGGGTTCCCTGGAAAGACTGGTGGATCCCCAATTGCGATCCCGTCATGCCGGATTGCTGCTGGGGGTGGCGGGAGCTCGGGCCCGTCTGCAAGGCACGGCAGGTGAGGTATCGGGCATAAGGGTTATTGATACCCATAAGCTGGTGGTTATCCTGGAAAGGCCCCAGCCTGACTTTCTGCTCTCCTTGTCCCATCCGGCAGCTTCCATTATCGATGTGGAACAGGTAGCCAAACAGGGCACCCTTTTTGGCCAGTTGCCCGTGGACCCATCCGTTCCGCGCTCAGCAGGTGCTGGACCCTACATGATTAGTGACTGGCTGGACAGGGAATTCATGGCCTTGACCAAGGTCGGCTCCCGTACCGTCGATGCCCAATGGTCACGTATTGAATTGTTTTTTGAACCGATGGCAGATACCCTGCTCACGGATTTCCGGGCCGGTCAGCTGGATGTGGTGCTGGATCTGCCCTTTGCGGTATGGAATGAAGTGCAAAGGGATGTCTACCTCAGGAAAAGGGTATACGGCTCGGAATACAGTGGGCTATGGTGGCTTGTTTTCAATACCGGCAGGGGTCCTCTTACGGACCAACGGGTGCGCCAGGCACTCTCCTTTAGTGTGCTGGATCAGGATTTGTTGCCCGAGTGGGCTGGTCGGCCGCAAAAACACCTTCTTACTACTTATCAGGTTCCCGGAGCTGGTCCGTGGGGATTGTTTGCCGGGGAGCCTGCCATGGTCGCTCCGTATCTCAACCAAGCCGGCTGGAGTGGTGCTGAACTGGGAACCCTGGAACTGATCCACCCTGAAGGGGGTGTGGGTCCGGAGTTGGCGGAAGCTGTACAAAAAAGGTTGGTGGATGTTGGGGTGGCCGTGACGTTGCGACCTGTCGAATATGGGGAGTTGTGGCGTACCATGGCGGCCGGTAATTTTGTGCTGGGTCTTTGGGAATGGGTTCCGGGCTATGGCGGCATGGTAGATTTTTTCCGGCAGTTTGAAACCGTGGAAATAGGGCGGCATAACCTGTCCGGGTATACGGAAGGTGTGGTGGATCAATTGCTAGTCCGGGCTCGCAGCAGCTCTGCCGGTGAGGAGACAGCGTCCTTTTACCATCAAGGGGCAGAGATAATCGCATTGGCAACTCCTGTGGTACCCCTATGGCAGGGATATTACCTGGCCCTGATCCGTGATGAAATCCGCAATTTCCATGTGACGCCAGGGGGAATCGTCCTTCTTGATCAACTACAGTGGCAGGTGGAGTAAAAAAAGTCGAGCATAGCATAATAAAACTGAACAGTGATATATTTCCCCGTAGAGGGGGCTTAAGGCATGTGCTAGACTACCGTTATCACATTTCCTCCATAATAGCCGTTTTCCTTGCCCTCGGACTCGGTATTTTCGTGGGCAGTACCCTGGATGGAGAACATGTTCTCGTACGGGAACAGCAACAGATGATCATCCAGCTTGAACAGGAATTTAGAGGTCTGAGGGAGCAGGTGCGCAGCACGAGGCAGGAAGCGGACTATTACCGTGAGTGGGTCGGCAGGTACCAGCAGTTTGTCCAATCCATATTTCCCCGGCTTGTGGATGGCAAGCTTTCCGGTAAGCGTATTGCGGTCGTCCGGACGGTGATGGCCGGCGATGTAGGTGATGTGGTTGGAGCTTTAAAGCTTGCGGGCGCTTCGGTGGAATCAGTCACCCTGTTAACGGGGCCCCTAAACCTTCCCGATCAGGCTGTGATGGCTGATTTGGCTGGATTGTTGGGATGGACCGGACCCGTAAATCCCGGTCAACTGGCCGCCCAACTTGGTTCAATACTTGCCGAGGTGGTACACTCCGCAGATGCCCGGCCCGTGGTGGACCTTTTAATTGATGTTGGGTTAATCAAGGTCAGCGGCAGGTATGGAGTTCCCTTGGACGCGGTGGTGTTGGTCGGTGGGAGCAGTATAGAGCGGGAAAACTATTTTCGCCTACTTGATTTGCCCATGATCCGAAGATTTCGCGAAGCCGGTATTGAAGTTATCGGCAGTGAGTTTTCCACCAGTCCCTGTTCCTATATTAAATATTACCAGGCTCACCAGCTTTCCACCATTGATAATATTGAAACTATTTTGGGACAAACGGCATTGGTGCTGGCCCTGACCGGCCAACAAGGACATTTTGGCATCAAAAATACAGCCCAGAGCATTTTACCATTGGAAGCCTTGTGGGAGGACCCTTCCCAGGAAAAACGTTAAGAAAAAACGGGAGGTCTAAAGTGCACATTGAAGTTGACCCGGAGAAAATTGTAAAGCTGGCCATGACCATGGAACTGCACGGCAGCAACTTCTATCAAAAAATGGCGGATCAGTCCAAGGACAACGCCATGAAGGCTGTTTTTCTGCGCCTGGCTGAGGAAGAAGAGGAACACTACTGGTCCTTCAAAAAACTGTTGGATGGTATTAAACCGGGAACCATCAAACCGGGAGTTTCCGTTGATTACCTACAGGCCTTGGTTAAGGAACGGCTCTTCCAGGGGCCGCTGGAAGGAAGTGGCGGAATCATCGATGTACTGGCCACTGGGATCCAGGCGGAAAAGGACGCCATTTTACTCTACCAGGAGTTGTATAACCTCATCCAGGATCCCTCCGGGCGGAGTGTGTTAAACAAGTTACTGGAAGCGGAAAAACGGCACCTGGTGGAACTCAGGGAACAGTTGGAAGACCTGACTGAGCGTCGCAATTTGGATTGACAAGTGTCCTGCCCTGTGTTATCATAGCTTTTGCCAAAGCCAATAACCCAATAACAAAAACGTGCGGTGGTGGTGGAACTGGCAGACACGCTATCTTGAGGGGGTAGTGCCTGTACGGGCGTGCGAGTTCAAGTCTCGCCCACCGCACCAATGTGTTAACAAGAGCATGAGCTTTTTGCACTGCCTGAACTCTATCGGTAGCGATAGGGTTTTTATTATTTTTGGAAAGGTGGGGTTTCCATGGAGGGCCGGATCCTGGTGGTGGATGACCAGCCCCTGCTGGCAGTAAAGGGCTTAAATACAGTTTGGAATTTGGGGAGGGCCTTCAACAGGATGCTATAGGATTGTAACAGTGGGAGATTATAATATAGTGGAGCAGCTGTAACGCGGATAAGGGAAAGGGGGAGGACGTTGCGTAGATATAGCATTACCTTTGGTCTGGTAATTCTGTTATTGTTTACAGCAGGGTGTTTCCCCATAGGAAAGGGTCCGGAAACGACAATACCCGGTCAGCCGCCCATCAGCCCCACGCCCCAGACGGGTGAAGTAGTGGTTAATCTTTATTTTGCTGATGACCAGGCCATGAATTTGTGGCCGGAGGTGCGTCTGATTAAACCCGGAAACGATTCCCTGGCCCAGGCAGTCATCGGCGAATTGATTAAAGGTCCCGGGGATCCCACTTTGAAACCCACTTTCCCCAAGGAGGCCAGGGTATTATCGGTCCAGACCAGGGATGGAGTTACCTACGTTAATTTTAACAAGGAAACTCAAACACGGCATAGCGGCGGGTCTGCTGGTGAGGCCATGACCCTGGGATCCCTGGTGTTAACACTTACTGAACTGCCGGGAGTGCAAAGGGTGCAAGTATTGGTTGAAGGACAAAAGCAGGACACACTTGCCGGTCATTGGGATATAACCCAGCCCCTGGAAAGGGAGATTCGTCTAGGAGAAGTTTATGTCAGCGAGGAACGACATAAATACCTCCAGCAGCAGGTGGACAAGGGCCAAGACCAGTGGCGTCTCGATCCTCTGGAAGTGGCCAAGCGTGAGGGGGGAGTGGTAGGGTTTTTACCATCAGATACTTATGAATTGCGTTTACCCACAACCCATCAGGGCTTACCCGTTAGACCCAAGGGCGATGGGTACGGTGAAGCGACGGTTCTTGTGCAGCGGGAGAAACGGGAGTTTTTAATGTCACTTAGGCAACCGGCCGGACCATCACCGAACCATATATGGATGATAACCGGTGTAATAAAACAATAACCAGGAAAATGGAGCTGGTTTGTAAAGAAAAACTAAGGGAGAGCCCAGCGGGCTCTCCCTTTTAATGTGGTGCACCCGG
This sequence comes from Firmicutes bacterium UBA2598, assembly GCA_002339345.1. Lineage (GTDB taxonomy): Bacteria > Bacillota > PH28-bin88 > PH28-bin88 > PH28-bin88 > UBA2598. Next base: position 13,713 of record DDKM01000041.1, read on the forward strand.
GATGGGTGTAGGCTTGGCGGTGAAAGTCCGCTATGGGCCTGGCAGTGGGAACCATTAGCCAAAGGCAAGGGTGTCCATGACGAGGTGCGGGGACCCAACGCAGGTGGGTGGTGCAGGAAGTCGGCGGCAAAGTCCCGGCTCGATGCACCAAAACCCTATGGGAGGCTGCCTTGAGGCGGACGGGTTTGTAACACACGACGAAATCCAACACTGCCCGAGCGGTAAGGCATTCTATAAGGTAACCCCGAAGTGAATGCCCAAGCGATGCGAGGAGTCGGAGAATCGAATAGCACTCGAACCGGCGAACAACAGAAACGCCGGGACCGCCTGGAAGAAGGGGCGGCTCAAGGTTACCCATTGAGAAGATACTGGACAGGAACAACCTGAACCTGGCCTACAAGCGGGTAAAGGCCAACGGAGGCAGCCGTGGGGTTGACGGAATCGGAATGAAGGTGGATGAACTTCTACCTTATCTCAAACAGCATGGTCAAGCCATCAGGCAGGACATATAGAGGATTATGGAAAGCATAACCCACTACCTGGAAGGCAAACTCAAACTAAAGGTCAACAAAGGGAAAAGCGCCGTGGATAGGCCATGGAACGAAAGTTCCCGGGCTTTTCCTTCTACATCCGAA
>DDKM01000076.1 GCA_002339345.1 Firmicutes bacterium UBA2598
ATGACCCGGAAGAGTTCTTTTAAGGAAAGGAGGAGGTGGTAGGAGTTATGCAAACCATCCAGAAATCCAGGGTGCCGGACCTGCTGGCAGCCCTGGCCAAGGACGCCACGGTATTTGTCCCGGCTAAGGATAACGGGGTATCCAGTTTTGTGCCATGGGTTCCGGGTGTGGAACTGGCACTGGGCGAAGGGAATACCACCCTTTCTCCCAAAGGGGTTACCTTTCCCCAGACGGAAAAAATGTACTGCTACAAGGCACCGGGAACCGAACTGTCCATTGAAGAGGTACCGGCGGATAGTACCAGGCGGGTGGTCTTTGGCATCAGACCTTGTGATGTTAAGGGTTTTTACCTGATGGACCAGCTCTTTTTGACCCGGGGATATGAAGATACCTTTTATAAGACCAAACGTGACAACAGTGTGCTCATTTCCCTGGGCTGTATCCAGGCCATGCCCACCTGTTTCTGCGAGGCCTTTGGTATTAACCCGGGCAAGGCGGAAGGTGCCGATGTGCTGATGTATGACCTGGGGGATTTCTATGGTTTCGAGGCCGTTACTGCCAAGGGTGAAGGGGTGCTGGCCCTCGCCGGCGGTCTGTTCAGCACGGCTGGGGGCAACCCGCCGGCCGCGGCAGCCAATTCCTTGCAGGTGGATGTGGAGGGCATCACACCCAAGCTGCAAAAAATGTTTGAACATCCCCTTTGGGCGGAGATTTGCCGCACATGTTTGAACTGTGGTACCTGCACTTATGTTTGCCCCACCTGTCATTGTTTTGACATTAACAGTGCCAACAGGGGCCAGGAGGGTTACAAATACCGCTGCTGGGATTCCTGCATGTTCAGTGACTATACCCTAATGGCCGGCGGTCACCAGCCAAGGCCGACCAAGAAGGAACGAGTCCGCAATCGTTTTCTGCACAAGCTGCAGTATTATCCCGAGCGCTTCGGCGATTTTGGTTGTGTGGGGTGTGGCCGTTGTCTGGCCAAGTGCCCCGTAACCATTGACATTACCCGCCTGATCAGGCAGTTCAAGGAGGTGGCCCTGGATGTCCAGTAGTGCTACAGCCACACCGGTGGCCAACCCTTTGGTGCCGGTGGTGGGTAAGGTGATTAAAATCGTTCAGGAAACACCCGATGTCAAAACCTTTCATGTAACCACTGACCAGGGCAAGCCCTTTGTGCCCATGCCGGGCCAATTGGGGATGCTGTCCATAGCGCCGGTGGGCGAGGCCATGTTTTCCGTAACCTCCCAGGGGCCCGATCACCTGGAGTTTGCCATTAAGAAAACCGGCATTCTCACCGATGCCCTGCACGAGATTGAGCCGGGCCAGGCGGTGGCGGTGCGGGGTCCCTATGGCAACGGCTTCCCGGTGGATTTCTGCAAGGGCAAGGATATTCTGTTTATCGGCGGCGGTATCGGCCTGGCCCCCGTCCGGTCCCTGATCAACTACTGTGTGGCTAACCGGCAGGACTTCGGGAATTTACAGATTATCTACGGCGCCCGCTCCTCGGCCGATTTGTGTTTCAAGGAAGATCTATTTGAAAACTGGCCCCAGGTGCCCAATTGCCGGGTTGATGTAACCATCGACCGGGCCGAGGAGGGTTGGAATGGTAATGTGGGTTTTGTCCCCGCCTTCCTGGAGAAATTGAACCCGTCGCCGGAAGGGAAAGTAGCCGTTACCTGTGGTCCCCCCATCATGATCAAGTTCGTACTGGCCGCGCTGGCAAAAATGGGCTATGTGCCGGAACAGATTATCACTACTCTGGAACTGCGTATGAAGTGCGGGATTGGCAAGTGTGGACGGTGCAATATCGGCAGTTGCTATGTCTGCCTTGACGGCCCTGTTTTTACCCTGGCCCAGCTGAATACCATGCCCAACGAATATTAAACATGATGCCCGCAAGGGAAAAAACCAGGCATGTGTACAACATGTTTGGTTTTTTTTTGTTTGTTGGTAGTTGACACTAATTTGCCCTTGGAGATACAATAAGGTTAGGAACGCCGCTCATAAATGACGAGTGGCGAATTAGTCTGGGAAGACGGTATAATATAGGGTCGATAACCTAAAACAAGCGGACAGGGCGTGGAAAAGGGTGCTGTTGCTGGAAATTGGCTTGCTACTAGTAAGTCTGGGCATCATTTTGTTCGGAGCCGAGGTTTTCACCAATGGTGTGGAGTGGTTGGGCAAGAAACTGAATCTATCAGAGGGAGCGGTGGGGAGCATCCTGGCTGCTGTGGGTACCGCCTTACCTGAAACAATGATCCCGGTCATCGCCATTCTTTTTAGCACCGGTGAGGCAGGGCATGAAGTTGGTATCGGCGCCATCCTCGGGGCCCCCTTTATGCTGTCCACTTTGGCCTTCTTTATTGCGGGTGCTGCGGTGATCGCCAACCGGCGCAAGCGTCCGGATTTTCCCCGAATGAGGGTGGATACCGAAGTGGTGGGCCGGGACTTGACCTTTTTCCTGGGGGTATATGCTGTGGCGATCCTGGCAGCATTCCTGGGTACCCATACCTATAAAGTAATTGTGGCCCTGGGTCTGTGTGCGGCCTATTTCGTTTATGTGTGGAGAACCCTGAAAAGCGGTAAGACCATGGGGAAAGAACATAACATCAGCCCACTGTTTTTCGCCCGCAAACAGGCAATCCCCCCAACAGGTACGGTGGTGCTGCAAGTGCTGACCGCCCTGGGTCTAATTATTCTGGGTGCCAAGATCTTTGTGGGTGGAGTGGAGTTCCTAGCCCACGAGTTACACATTCCTGCCTTCTTGCTAGCCCTGATTATTGCCCCGGTGGCTACCGAATTGCCGGAGAAACTCAACAGTCTGATCTGGATCAAACATGGGAAAGACACCCTCGCCCTGGGCAACATCACAGGGGCCATGGTGTTCCAGAGTTCCCTCATCGTGGCCTTGGGTATCGCCTTAACCGAATGGAATCTCACCACCGGCGCCCTTCTATCAGGAGTGCTGGCACTGTCTTCAGCCTCGGCGGTATATCACCAGATCAGAACCAGGGGGTATCTCACTCCATACACCTTAATGATTGGTGGCACCTTTTACGCGGCGTTCCTGGTGCTGGTGATTTCAGGTTTAATCCGTTGACATACCCCCCCTTCGCGGGGTCGGTCCTAGATTTGAAATCTCGACAGGAGGCGGTGAGTGGCGTGCTATCTGAGAAACAGGAGCAGGAATATCACGTTCTGGACATCATTGAAGGGAGTACAAATCCCGTTGGTTCCGGCACCATCCGGGAACAGTTGCGCAACAGGGGTATCGATTTGAGTGAAGCGACCGTCGGGCGGATGTTGAGGGAACTGGATAACAGCGGTTATACCGCAAAGGTAGGCTTCCAGGGCCGGGTACTGACCCCCAATGGCAAGAACCGCTTGGCAGAATTGCGGCAGGAACGGGAATGGGGACATTTTGGCATCGAACTCATCAATTCCCTGCGACTTAAAGATAAACAGGACCTCATCGAGGTGTTGGTGGCCAGGCGAGCCATTGAGGGGGAAATTGCCAGGCTGGCAGCCATTCACGCTACCCCTGAGGAGATCCGTCATATGCGGCAGGTGCTGGAGTTTTCCCAGCGGCAAATTCAGGCAGGTCATTCTGGGGCCCAGCAGGACGTGGAGTTTCATCAGGCCCTAGCCAGGGCTGCGCGTAATAAAGTGCTAAGTGCGGCCATGGATCTGATCCGGCGGGACAGCCAGCTCACCCCGGTATTGGAATACATCCGGTGTCAGGTGAAGGGTGATCTGGTGGCGGACCACATGCGCATCCTCCAGGCTGTGGCGGAACATCAACCGGAGTTAGCGGTAAGGGCCATGGTGGACCACATTGAGGGATTGATCAGCGATGTAGAAAAATACTGGTCTGAGGTGCATCCTTCCGGTGCGGAAACTAAAAGAACAACCGGCCGGTAAGATAAACGCTGAAAGGAGTGTCCAAGTGGGTATTGATCCTTATAAGGCAGGTATGTTTGTAGCCAACCCCTATGCCAGCAAGGTGGAAGTAGGAGGACCGCTAGTGGTGGTACTGGATGGCCATCTGGAGGGTAGGGGTTTACAACTCATCAAGCCCATTTCGCGGGCGGTGAACAGGTATCAGGTCCATGAACTGATCCTCACCGATGAGGAGGACGCCGGTCCCGGTACCCAGGTTAATGCCATTGCCTACCTGGGCTTCATGGAGTTTGAACAGGGTGGCGTACTGGTGACGGGGGATCAGGTTTGGTTGGATAATCACCTGATTGGTGAACTGGCTGGGTTTGACGAAACCCACATGCCCAACCATCTGAACATTGTCATCAAAAGTAAGAACCGGCGAAGCGGTTGGGCACAGGAGGTTTCCCTGGGAGCCCGGGTCTGCTTCCGCCAGCTGTCGCATAACCGGGGTTAGAAGGTACATAATAACCAGAGATGGATGTAAATCCCTTTAATAAAAAAATTAAAAACCGGAAAGGAGGAGTTTTTGGTGTCCTTTGAAGCCAAAATCAAGCAACTGGGGCTGGTGATCCCTGAAGCGCCCAAGCCGGTTGCAGCTTACGTACCGGCGGTAAAAGTGGACAATTATGTCTTTACTTCCGGCCAGATCCCCTTTGTTAATGGTGAGCTGAAGTATAAGGGCAAGGTAGGACAACAGCTATCTGAGCAGGAGGGTTATGAGGCGGCGAAAGTATGTGCACTGAACTGCCTTTCGGTCATTAAAGGTATGATCGGCAGTTTGGACAATATTGAAAAGGTGGTTAAGGTAACGGGTTTTGTGGCCAGTGCTCCCGGTTTCAACCAGCAGCCTAAGGTAATTAATGGAGCTTCGGAACTGCTGGGCGAGATCTTTGGCGAGGCGGGCCAGCACGCCCGGGCGGCGGTGGGTGTCAATGAACTACCCATTGATGCTGCGGTGGAAGTGGAAATGATTGTTAAGGTGAAGTAATGGATTCCATAGTGAAGGGTAGGAGGATCAAGAATGGCTAAGCCCAACTTCAAGTTTCAGATGTACAAACAGCTTCAGGCCAACATCGCCAACATCTATGCTGAAGCCAGGCAGGTAGCGGATGAGATCGGCATTCCCAAGGAACTGCGGGGTAAATTTGGCCTGACTGGGGCCATTTCCGGGTGTCCGGCACCGCTGCGAGAGGATATTTTGCATGCCGGCGAGGTCGGAGCGGTGGAAGTCATTCCTCTGGCCAAACTGCACGAGGAGATTCGAGAACTGGTCAAGAGCGTTTACGGTGATGAGTATGATGCCGTTTCCACCAGCACCTGTGAGGCTGGACTATGGCTGACCTATGACGTGCTTTTCAGTCCGCCTATGCTGGGTCGGGGAGACAATTACCGGGCCCGCTACATCGCCCCCTATGAAAAACACCTGCACCACCAGGGCAGTTACGGCCGCCCCTTCCCTGGTCGTTTCAAAGATATTTTCGCCGACCGCGGCACCACCGCTGGAGAGTTGGGCTTTTATGGCAAGCGCCAGAACAACCTGGACACAGTCATCGTTCCATTGGAAGGAGCCCGCTATGATGTCCACGGGATCAAATATCACCCGGTGCCCTTGCTGACCGGAGTGGATCCCGAGGCGGCCATTGAAAAAATTGCCATGCATGCCGAGATCCATGAATCCATGCTCACTGGCTTTACATCACTGGGATATGAGACTCCCGGCTATGGATATGGTGTAAAGGGTGAGGACGGATGTCCGTTGCTGCAAAAGTATCTGGCGGATCTAGCCCATTCCTATGACCTGCCCTATGTGGTGGATAATGCCTGGGGACTGCCCTTTGTCGGTCATGACCCCCGGAAGAGCGGTGCAGATGTGGTAATTTACAGTATGGATAAGGCTACAGGGGCCGCAACTTCTGGACTGATTATCGGCAAGGAAGAGTTTTTGGTGCCCCTGCGGAGGGCCATGGGCATGCACGGTGACCGGTGGGGCACCCCTGCTTCCTACGGAAAAGCCGCCTATGTAACCTTTGATCCTGGCAAGGAGGCTTTGCTGACACAGGTGCAGGCCCTGCGGGTGTTGCGGGATAAGCCGGAAGTGCTGACCAATTCGGTGGATGCTTTGGAGCGGATCGTCCGGGAGGAATTTGAGCACCTCGATCCGCGGTTAAAAGACGGGATCATCATTTCCAAGTCCTATAACTCCAGGGCGGTGGAAATTAACTACGAGGGCACCTGGAAGGACGGCCGCCTTGGTATACCCATCTTCTCCATTGAAGACATGTATGCCGGCACCGCGCTGTTGCAAACAGGTTGCGCCCAGATGGGGATCATACCCACCGTCGCCTATGACGCCAATATTTACCTGTCTCCCGATCTGGGGACCACCGATAGTAAGGGCAACCTTATTGAGGACGTGGCCCGTTACGGTGTCAAGGGGTTATTCCGCCTGATGGAGATCATCAGTAAGTACGCAGGGATTCTGGAATAGCAACACAAGGAGGTAACTGCGATGCGGGTAGTGGTAGTTGGTGGTGGCTGGGCCGGCACAGCCGCAGCGATAGCGGCTAAAAAGGCCGGGGCGGACCGCGTGGTATTGCTTGAACGCACGGACATGCTGTTGGGTACCGGCCTGGTGGGTGGTATCATGCGTAACAATGGCCGGTTCACCGCAACGGAAGAGATGATGGCCATGGGTGGAGGCGACCTCTTTTTTGCCACCGATGCCATGTCCAGGCACAAGGACATTGAATTCCCGGGTCATAAGCATGCCAGTCTCTATGATGTGGCGAAAATAGAACCGGAAGTACGCAAACGGGTGCTGGACGCCGGCGTGGAACTGCATCTGGTGGCCAGGGTGAAGTCAGTCAATGCCGAAGACAGCCGGATCATATCCGTGGTCACCGATGATGATCGGGTCTTCGAAGGCGATGTGTTTGTAGAAACCACCGGTACTTCCGGTCCCCAAGGCAACTGCACCAAGTATGGTAACGGGTGTGCCATGTGTATGTACCGCTGCCCTTCCTTTGGTCCACGGATTAGTATTGCCGCCAAAATCGGTGTGCAGGAGTTTGTCGGCAAAAAAGCGGACGGCAGTATTGGTGCCATGAGCGGCTCCTGCAAACTGCATAAGGAATCCCTGGCGGAAGATATCGTCCATAAATTAAATACCACCGGAGTGGCTGTAATTCCCATTCCGGAAAAACTGCAAAAGGGCGAAGAGACCCTGACCAAAAAGGCCTGCCAGCAGTATGCTCTAAAAGAGTTTGCGGAAAACATTATCTTGCTGGATACCGGTCATGCCAAACTGATGAGCCCCTTCTACCCGCTGGATTCTCTACGACAGGTTCCCGGCTTTGAAAACGCCCGGTTCGAAGACCCGTATGCCGGTGGGATTGGCAATTCCATGCGTTACCTGGCCCTTTCGCCAAGGGATAACTTCCTGAGGGTCAAGGGGGCGGAAAACCTGTTTTGTGGTGGGGAAAAGGCCGGCTTGCTGGTGGGGCATACCGAGGCCATCGTTACCGGCACCCTGGCCGGGCACAACGCTGTCCGTTTTCTGGCGAAGCGGGACCTCCTGCAACTGCCTACAGAACTGGCCGTGGGTGATGCCATTGCCTATGTCAATGAGCAGATGCAGACGGAAGAGGGGCTAACCAAGAAGTACACATTCTCCGGTTCCGTTTACTTCAACCGTATGCTAGAAAAGGGCTTGTATACCACCGATGTAGAAACCATCAAAACGAGGGTAGCGGAAGCAAAAATGACAGGTGTTTTTGCCAAACCTGTAGTGTAAATATCCGCAGCTTGCCCAGAAAGTAGCCTTGCCAGCCATGGAGGTCTTGAAGAAGGAGTGTGCAAGATCCATGGAGGAGGCGAGGTTATGCCGGGTCAATTAACGGTTTTGCACTGGCTTTACATCATTGTGGTTCTAGTTGTACTGACAATCATGGCCATGCGCCGGGACACCATCCTGCCGTGCCTTTTGGGCCTACTGGTTTTTGGTTTTGTGGCCAAGGGCGGCAGCCTTGTTGGGGCAATTTCCACTGTCTATAATGCACTGGTGGCGGCCGGCGGGGAATTTTGGGGGATTATCACGGTAATTTCCCTTGTGGTGGCCATGTCCAAATCACTGAATGACATCGGGGCGGATTATATCATCATGCGCCCGGCCGCCCGAGCTATGGTTAATGCCCACGGGGCGTACTGGATTCTTGGCCTGGGCATGATGGTGTTCGCCTGGTTTGTATGGCCTAGCCCGGCCGTGGCCCTGATCGGCGCTATCATGTTACCGGTGGCGATCAGGGCAGGGCTGCCCAGTGTGGGTGCGGCTATGTCCATGAACCTGTTTGGACATGGTGTTGCCCTTTCCAGTGACTACATTATTCAGGGTGCACCCGGGATTACCGCTCGGGCCGCCGGGTTTCCCGATGCCGGCGGAGTGCTCGGACCTAGTTTTCCCCTGTGGTTAACCATGAGCGTGGTTGCAACCACCGCTGGCTATTTTATGGTTCGGCGCAGCTTGCGGGAAGAGCATGAAATCCATTCTGCAGAACGCAAGCGCTATGCCGATGAAGAGAGTAAACAAAAACAAAAAACGGCCACCACCGGCGCTTACCTGGTTGCCATCCTGCTACCGGTGGCCCTGGTGTTGGATGTGGTAGCCATGTTGCGGCTAGGCTTGCGGGGTGGTGATGCTACCGCCCTGGTTGGTGGCACCGCCGCCCTGATCATGACCGTGGGAGCCATCACCCAGTATGGTTCCGATGCTTTGGAAAAGATCACCGATTATGTGCGCGACGGTTTTATGTTTGGGATTAAGATTTTTGCACCGGTGATAGTGATTGGCGGGTTTTTCTTCCTGGGATCGGGAGAAATCATGCCCAACATCGTGGGAGAAACTGTGTATAATGTATCTCCCGACGGTATCCTGGCCGATATTGGGCACGCCCTGGCGGGAATAGTTCCCCTGACCAGGATTCCCGTAGCCATCCTCACTTTCATTGTGGCCGTCATAACTGGCCTGGACGGTTCCGGTTTTTCCGGTTTGCCGCTGGTGGGTTCACTGGCGCAAACCTTCAGTACTGCGGCCGAAGTGAATAAGGGCACCCTAGCCGCCTTGGGCCAAATTACCACCATCTGGGTTGGTGGTGGGACCCTGGTGCCCTGGGGGCTCATCCCCGTGGCAGCCATTGCCGGTATTGAACCATTTGAACTGGCCAGGCGGAATTTCTGGCCGGTGGTTATGGGACTGGTTGCCATGCTGGTGGTGGCCATCATAATAATGTAGTGTGGTCCATCAAGGCCGGGCGGTAACTGTTTGAAGACACCCGGTCTTCTTTGTTCCAGGGGAGGTATCCTGTTGCAAGGGCTCCGGTCTTAGGGAGTCAGTTCACTGAAAAAGGCGTTGTTCTGGAACAACAGCACTGCCGTCATATCGGTATCCTCCATCCAGCGGATCACCTGGCGGTGCTGGGATTCCGGCCCCAGGCTGACCACCAGATGAGGTTTTTCCAGTGGCAGTTTGGTCAGGCGGAGGTTGACGGTAGAATGCGGTAACAGGTTGGCCTTGGCCCTTTTCAGCAGCTGTACCGTTAGTGGGTGGGCCTCACGGGCCAGGGCAACGGGGTCATATCCCTTGCCGTGTAGTGTACTGGCCACCGCAGGGGCTAGCCCGTTGCCAAAACCGCTGGAGATGATCAAGGCCCTTTTATTACGGGTTGGGGCCAGGGATTGCAGCCCGAAAACCGCTTGTTTGGGGACGGCTTTGATCTGGAAGGATTCGGTATGATCACACAGGTACCGGTCACCTGGGCTGGGAACACAGAGGGCCAAGGCCACAACCTGCTCGGGATACATGCCCACAACTGCGCCGGGAATGTTAATCTGGGATGGATGGCGCCAGATTACGGCATAAACTGTGGAGAGGGGCAACAGGTTGGCGCCGGTTTCCGGCGCTACCCGGCAGAACATGATATAGGTTGCGGTGGGTAAAGGGAAACCCCTGATTACCATGGCTGTGCTGCCCGTTGGGGGAGGAGGCAGGGGAGGGCTATCCTTCCACTGGCTGTTTTGGTAAAGACAGTCCCCCAGCCAGTCACAACCACACAGATCGCTCCCCATCAGGTGGGAACATAGGGGGCAGGTATGCAGCTGGGCTAAGAGGCATGGACACTGGTCCTCCAGGTGGTAGAACCGGCAGAGGGTACTGGGCTGATGGGTCAATTGGGCACTCAAGTCCGTCACATCCCTTCTGTTTTCGATATGATCAGGGTATGCGGTGGGACAATCTGGGGTGACAAAAGATGTGGGAAAAGGATCAAGGGGGGAGTTTGGTGGGCCGGGTAATGGATCAGGTCATGGATGCCATTGACCTGGAAACGGTTTTGGCGTGCCGGGATGTGGAAGAGGGACGGGGTATGATCCTGGAACTAATGAAGGAACTGGGCTTTCACGATGTGGATGTGGTGTTTATTCAGCACGAAGGTCCTGGTGTCAGGGTAAGGGCCAGAGCATACATCCACCGTTCCGGGGACAAATACGGGTGGTTGGAAGTGCGGGACAAGTAAAGGGGGTAAACCCATGACTGAACGGAAAAAGGTTTTGCTTGTGCCCCTGGATCCAGTCCATGACATTGGTCTGAAGATGATCCGGACGGGCCTGGACAGAGCGGGACATACGACAGCGCTGTTGCCGCCTGACCTGACGGTGGAAGAAGTGGTCAGGGAAATCCAGCAACAGGAAGCGGATATCGTGATGGTCAGCCGTACCCTGGGGTACGGTGTGGCGGAACTGTTGTCCAGGTTTGTGGATCTGGCGGATGCCACTGGTGTGCGGGACAAGGTGAAGATCGCCATCGGCGGTATGGCCATCCGGCCGGAATTGGCTGCCGAGCTGGGATTCGATGCTGGTTTTGGCCCCGGTACCACCGTGGAGCAGGCAGTAGCTTTTGTGGAGGGACGGGAATATGTGCCGGACACCACCCGTTTTAGCAAAACCAAGCGGGATATGACATCAGGGTACTCTTACCAGTACCGGCACCAGTATATTGGCGAGTTGCTGGGGCAGATTTCCACCATGATCATGGATTGGGTGCAGGATAAAACCTCCCCTGGAGTGGAAAGGGCCAAGGTTAGGGAAGAGTTATGGGATATGCGGAAGTGGTATGCCTATGAGGAAAATACCGAGTTTATCAGGGAATATCCCAAACTTTGTGGCGATATGCCACGGAAATACTGGCTAGAGGGGCAACTACATCCCAAAACAAGGCGTTTCACCAGGGAGGAGATTCTTGGTCTGGAACGGTACCTTGATGATGTGAAATCCCGCATGTCGGTATTAAAGTTGCAACATACTCTTCCCAAACCGATTGTTTTTAACCAGTATGGTACCGGTTGCCCCTATATGGACATTGGACACAACAAGATGAGTGAGGCTTGGGGGGTGGACGGGGTTGTCCACTTCGATCCGTCATGGGGTGCCAGAACGGAGGGCTTCCTGGACGGTTTTCTGACCCATCAGGAGGATGGTACCGTCATAACGCCAGCCAACCTGAACCGCATCAAGGGCTCCCTGGAACCCTCCACCCTATGGCAGGTACGGGCTCACCGGGGGTTGAACACTCCCGAAACAGTGGTGTTGGCTGGCCTGTTTAAGGCGGACCTCACCAAAATCAATTTTTGTTATGGCTCCCTTGGTGCCGGTACCGATCCGGCCAGAATGCTAGTGGATGCTTACCATTCCATCCTGTATGCAATCAAGTATGGTATGCCCTTTGATGTGGTGACCAATGAGGAATTATGCGGTGTGCCGGCCCATAAAGCCTTTGCTGGAATGTTGATCGTCACGGACTTTGCCGTTCGTTTAGGTGGCCGGCCAATCCTGCAACCCCTCTTTGCCTTCTCGCCTGAGGTGATGATTGGCGGGCAAATGCGCGATAATTATGTTGATTTCAATGCAGCCAAGATTATGGCCCTCCGGCAAATTACCGACGCTCCCATTTGGCCGGGGGCACCCATTGGATTTTTAACCCATGATGAAGACAGGGTGCAGTCCAGCACGACCACTGCCCTTCATGCCTGCCTCGCCAGCTCTCTGGAAGTGGAGGCTATTTCCATTGCATCGTCTGATGAGGCCTATTCAGGGGGACCCATTTCCGTCCCATCAAAAATTGATACCCTAAGGGCGGTAGCAGAAGGATTTCGCTTCTTTGGCCAAACGAAAATCCAACCGGGACCGGCGGCGGAACAGTGGGCAGCCAAACTGGTGGAGGACATCCAACAGGTGCTGGTACAGGTGGTGGAGGAGGGAGACTTTCTCCGGGCTGTGTATAAGGGATTGCTGGGCAGCCAGGCTGAAGGGGCCTACCCCGGCAGGGCTGGACGGGACACCGTGACCAGGAAGGCATAAACATGGACATCACGAGTAACCTGCAACCCGGCTTAACCATAGGTATTGCCGGCACTGCCAAGAATACCGGGAAAACCACCACCACCGCCACTTTGATGGAAGGTCTGGCCTCCCGGGGTATCCGGTTAGGTTTGACCAGCATCGGTTATGACGGTGAAAGCATTGATAATGTAACAGGTTTGCCCAAACCAAGACTACGTTTCCGGGCGGGGGAACTGGTGGCTACAGCGGAGCGTTGCCTACAGAGTGGCACTGCTGTTTTAAAGGTAAGGGGGAAGACACCTTTCCGGACACCCCTTGGCCAGGTGGTACTGGCCGAGGTGGTGAGGGGCGGCCTGGTGGTACTAGCCGGTCCGAACAAATCGGAGGACTTGCGACAGGTGCTGGTGGGATTGGCCAATCTTGGCGCCCAGATCATCATGGTGGACGGGGCGCTAAACCGGATGGCGCCCATGGTGGAAACCAAAGGACTGGTATTGGCTACCGGGGCTGCACGACAACCCGACATCCCCCTGTTAGCTGCAGAAACGGCAGCCCTGGCCGCCATGTGCCGCCTAACCGTCATACCACAGGCGCCAACGGATCTGAAAGGTGGATCACCTCTGCTGATTTACCGAAATGGCCAGGCAGTATTGGAAGGAATATCATCCCTGGTTGATGAAACCCTTGCCACCCAGTTGGTGGAAAGGGTGACAAACTTAATAACCGACGGTGAATCAGGAACAGAGCGGCCCTTGTTGTGGATTCCCGGAGTAATCACCCAGGCCGGGTGGCGGTGCCTGGCGGAGAGGTGGCCGTCCGGTATCCGTCTCGACCTGGTGTTGCCGGATCCAGTTAAGGTAATGGTGGCCGGACAGGCTACGGAAACCTGGGAGTATGTCCAGACCCTGTCCGCCCAGGGGGTTCAGATCATGACAAAGAATCCCCTTCCCCTCCTGGCGGTCACAGTCAACCCTTTTTTTCCCCGTTACCGCTACGAGGTTCACGATTACGAACCTGCCTACGTGGACGCTACGGCTTTGCGCCGGGCAGTGGCAGATGCGGTTGGTCCGGTGGTGTGGGATGTGGTGCAAAATCCGGCCGGGCTGGTAAACCGCCTGTTGCAGTGGATGACGGCCAGATAGAAGAAGGATCGAAGGCCTCATTTAAAACTATGTTATTGGCATTTTCTTGGTCAACTCAACAACCTCCCACCTTTGGGATTATTATCACAGGTAACGGAGGTTTTATAGAAACCCGCCCCTGAAAACCCAC
>DDKM01000010.1:0-165 GCA_002339345.1 Firmicutes bacterium UBA2598
TTCCCGGCGGGTGAGTTAAATAAATATAGCAGTGACCAGGAGTCACTGTCCATAAGTGAAGTGGTGCGCCCGGAGGGAGTCGAACCCCCAACCCCTTGATCCGTAGTCAAGTGCTCTATCCATTAAGCTACGGGCGCATGTGTGGCGGAGAGAGCGGGATTCGAA
>DDKM01000010.1:554-1356 GCA_002339345.1 Firmicutes bacterium UBA2598
GACCTACTCGGCCATCTCTCCATGCCCCCGCACAGCAACAAAAATCTTTGTCCGTCTGCAGGCGCATAATAGATTATATAATAACGACACCAAAAAAGTCAAACCCCTAATTGTGCCAAGCAAGAACCTAATTGTTGCAATTCAACCCAAATCTTTGCTCTTGCGAACCGTTTGCCTGATCACATTATCTTTAGAATAATATAATGTGGGAGTCGCCGCCTTATCCCATGGAACACCACTGGCATGTCGTTGTGTTTAGCTGCCCAATCCTTTCATTAAAATATTTGTGATATCTTCTGCCATTTGATTGGTATCCAAATTGGAATTGGGGTGACTTAACACCATTTGAGAACCCATGCTTACCAGTGTCCCCAGAATGGTCTGGGCAGCCAGATGGGTATTGACCGGGCGCACCTCACCCGCCCGGATACCCCGCTCCAGAATACCGATAAGCCGACCTAAAATTTCTTCCCGCCGTTTTAGCATCCATTCCCGCAGATTACCGGAAAGGGGTACTTGTTCGGAGAGGAGCACCTGGGCCATTTCATAATGGGCCTGCCAGAACCCCAAATGGTCAGCCACCAGCTTCTGTAAGGTAGAGGTGGTCCCACCCGGATGAGCCACGGCATCATCGAACATCCCCAGGTACCGGTGGTAAACGAACAACAACATTTTCTGAAATAATTCCAACTTGCTGGCAAAGTACTCGTAAACAGTGCCTTTACCCACTCCCGCTTCAACGGCGATTTCCTCAATACGGGCGGCGTGAAAGCCCTTTTCGGCAAAAACTCTTACTGCTGCA
>DDKM01000010.1:1697-1921 GCA_002339345.1 Firmicutes bacterium UBA2598
CGATGATCTGATCCCTCTTCTCTCCACCAGGCTGTTTTTCCGGTTCCAAATCTTCACCTCCCATCACCAATCCGGCCCCCTTGACATTGAGGCGTGATTTACCTTCCGAATTTATGAGCAAAACGGCGACCAAAATCATCAAAAATGGTATATACCACCGGCACCAGCACCAGGGTAAGCAGAGTGGAAAAGAGCAGTCCGCCAATCACCACCGTGGCCATGGG
>DDKM01000010.1:2245-2439 GCA_002339345.1 Firmicutes bacterium UBA2598
CCAATCACCACCGTGGCCATGGGGGCCTGGGCTTCTGCTCCTTCACCCAGCCCTATGGCCAGCGGCACCAGCCCAAGGATGGTGGTCAGGGCGGTCATCAAAATGGGCCGCAGGCGGGTAGGGCCGGCCTTTAGTATCGCCTCATCCCGGGCTATCCCCCGCCGCCGCAGCTGGTTGATGTAATCCACCAGGAC
>DDKM01000010.1:2795-3042 GCA_002339345.1 Firmicutes bacterium UBA2598
CGATCCCGGCCAGCATTATAATACCGATGAAGGCGGTAATCCCAAAGGGTCTGTCGGTAACGGCCAGACTGACCACCACCCCGATGGCCGCCACTGGCATGGAGAACATGATGGTAAAGGGGTGGATCAGTGACTCAAACTGTGCGGCCATCACCATATACACCAGGATAATCGCCAGTGCCAAAGCCAGGGTCAGATTACCGAAGGCCTCCCGCATTTCCTTGGTCTGGCCGCCATAATCCACCGT
>DDKM01000010.1:3379-3780 GCA_002339345.1 Firmicutes bacterium UBA2598
TAACCTGGCGGCAACGAAATACCGGCCATGGCTTTTTCTACATCCCGGACAACACTGCCCAGATCCCGGTCACTGGCCTGGACGGCGGAAACCACCACGGCCCGGGCCTGATCGCGGCGTTCAACACTGGCTGGTCCCTGGGCCACCTCCAGGCGGGCTACTTCCTTCAACGGCACCTGGAAACCCATGGGTGAGGCGATGGCTAACCTCTCCAGGGCAGCAATATCTTCCCGGGCTTCCTCGGTCAACCGAACCCGCACTTCGATTTCCTGTGCGCCCGTACGGTACCGGGTGGCCACCTGGCCCTGGACGGCCGCCCTTGTAGCCGAGGCGATTTGGACGGGATTCAGGGCGTAGGCGGCGGCCCGCTCCCGGTCAATGATCACCTGGATCTCCGGCCG
>DDKM01000010.1:4125-4366 GCA_002339345.1 Firmicutes bacterium UBA2598
CCCTCTTCCATGGAAGATGTTACCTCCCGAATCCCCTCCACCTGGCGGATACGGTTAATCGCCTGTTCGGCCAGGGACTTCAGGGTACCCAGATCATCCCCGCGGATAATTACTTCAATGGGTGCCATGAAAGCCCCCATGTGCCCCACGATGTCTCCAGCAGATACAGCGAATTTCGCCCCAGGAAAAATCTCCACCTGTTGCCTGATTTCCTCGACAATTATCTCCGACGGGCGGCCGC
>DDKM01000010.1:4708-6631 GCA_002339345.1 Firmicutes bacterium UBA2598
TGCCGATTTTGGCGTCACTCGAAGATCCAGGCGGGCATTTTCTGCCGTGCCAATACTGAGACCGCCCATATTGCCGGTAGCACTGCCCACCACCGTAAAGACGCTTTGCACTTCAGGGATGCCACGCACCATCTCCTCTACCTGGACTGCCACCTTGTTTGTTTCCATAAGGGAGGTGCCCACTGGCATGGTAATGTTGATGGATATTTCCCCTCGGTCCATCCCTGGAATGAATTCCGTGCCCAGGGTAGGCACCAGGGCTACGCTGCCCGCCAAACCCAAAACCATTGCCCCGATTACCACGCTGCGGCGGGTCAGGGACCACGCCAAAACCCTGCGGTAAAGGTGATCCAAACCTTGCAGCCAGCGACCGGTTATCCTGAACAGGCGGTGCCCAAACCTGTAGTCGTTCCCGTTGCCTTGTCCGTTGACATCCACCGGGGGCACCCGCAACATCCGGGAGCTGAGCATGGGCAACAGGCTTAAGGCTACCAAAAGGGAAGCTACCAGGGCAAAGGTGACGGTAAGGGCCATAGGGCGAAACAGCTGTGATGCCATCCCCTGCACGAACACCATGGGGAAAAATACCGCAATGGTGGTCATGGTTGAGGCTGCAATGGCCCCGGTAACCTCGCTGGTGCCCGTTTTGGCGGCTTCCACCATCCCCATTCCCTCCTGCCGGTGTCGGAAGATGTTTTCCAGCACAACAATGGAGTTGTCAACCATCATCCCCACTCCCAGGGCCAAGCCCCCCAGGGTCATGATATTCAGTGTAAGACCTCCGAAATAGACCAGGGTAAAGGTGGCGATAATGGAAATTGGCATGGAGAGGGCAATGACCAGGGTACTGCGGATGTTGCGCAAAAAGATGAACAGCACCAGCATGGCCAGCACGCCGCCGATGGCTATGTTTCTTGCTACATTGTTGATAACCTTTTCGATAAACTCCGCCTGGTCTAGAACAGTGGCAACTTCTAAATTACCCGGCAGTTCAGTCTGCATATCCGACAAGGCTGCACGGACAGCCCGCACCACCCGAACTGGGTTGGCGTTTGTCTGTTTCTGGATGCTCAAGCCTAGACTAGGCTGTCCGTTTAGACGGCTAATCTGGCTGACATCCTTAAACCCATCCTCCACCCGGGCGAGGTCTTTAATTTTTACCCTTGTTCCACCTGGCGACAGGATGGCGACATTCCCCACATCATCCACAGTGGTAAACTGGCCGGTCACCCTTACCAGGAGTTCCCGGCTGTCCCCCCTAACCTGCCCGCCGGACATTGTGATATTATCCATCTGCAGGGCCTGGATAACCTGGTTAATTGATATACCGTAGAAGTGTAGCTTTTCCGGTAAAAGGTGCACCTGAATCTCCCTGGTTAACCCGCCTGAAACTCCAACTGAGGCCACCCCTTCCACTCGCTCCAAGCGGGGCTTGATGGTATTTTCCACCAATGCCTTGAGCTCCGCTTGGCTCATTTCTCCGGTCACACTCAGTTGCAGCACCGGCATTAGACTGGGATCCATTTTCAGTACCATGGGCGTATCTACATCCGGCGGCAGGTAACGTTTGACCATATCCACCTTTTCCCGCATTTGCAGGGTAGCAAAGTTCATATCTGTACCCCATGAAAACTGGGCAATCACCACAGATGTTCCAGCCATGGAAGTGGAATTGATTTTATTAACATTGTTCACCGTTCCAAGGACACCCTCCAGTGGCCTGGTAACCATTGCCTCCACCTCCTGGGGTCCTGCTCCCGGGTAGGAGGTGATGGTCACCGCCACCGGCATGTTCAGTTCAGGCATCAGGTCCATATTCAGCCCCGTAAGGGAAACCATACCGAGGATGAGGACCGCCAATACCGCCATCATCACCGCCACCGGCCGGTTAACTGCCCAATCGGAAATTTTCACTGACACTTT
>DDKM01000010.1:6980-8432 GCA_002339345.1 Firmicutes bacterium UBA2598
TTTCTGCTCAACTAACGGCCAGCAAGGCCAAAAATAGGTCGAGGGGCCCTTTAGAGGCCGCCGCTTGCCGACCGGCCAGTCGGTCAGCTGAGACCGATTATAAGACATGTTCCAGCAGGGTGTCAACGGCTTGTTTCACTGTTGACCAGGCATTGGCGGGCCAGGAATAGCGAAACCAAAAACCCATGTATTTTGCACCAGGCCATATTGTGGCCCAAACCGGTGGGAAATAACGCAGAGGGACTGGTTATTATGGGGTGGATGGATTTTCTAGGTAATCCATCTTGTTGCCCCCCACACCTTTACCATTTGGTTTCCTTGGCTTAAAGGAATCCATTTCATGGCTATGTGGGGCGGCCAAGTATTAGTACCACCGGGAATCAGAAAACCCGACCCCATGGGCCGGGTTTTCCTCAGGCTTTACCTTGCCGGTACCTACCTGATGGTAGCGTTGGGCACATCCTTACCGGTCAGCTCTTTGTAGGATTGCTGCAACAGTTGAATAGTGTAGATGGGGTTATGGATGCCGTAGCTGCCATCCTTGTCAATGAGCTTGTAGTTCCAAGTGGCCTTATAGATTACGTCGGAGATGTTGGCCACAGGAATAGTCTTCTTATTGGCATCGTAGAAGATAAAGGCGCCCTTAGCTCCATCAAAGGATCCGCCGTTGGGATCGATGGCTTTGTTAATTGCGTCTTTCAGCAATTTCTTCAAGCCTTTGATTTCATCCTGGATTCCTTCAATTTTGCCATTGCCATCATAGTCACCCAGGGCGGGCCTGTTGACGGTGGTCAAACCGGCGTGGCAAGAACCACAGGCGGCTTCAACTTTGTCCGCAACTTTAAAGGAGTGGCTGGCATAGCCATATTCGTCCTTCGGCATATGGCACGATACACAAGCATCCGGGTTAGCAGCATGGGGTGATGTGCCATACTGGAAGCCGGGAACCTGCATTCCGCCGTTACCAAGGACTACGTTGGCCTGGGGACCGTAGTGCGGATAGGCCCTCCGAGCATTCTTGGGATCCGGGTTGCCATTCATGTTGTGGCAATCCATGCAGAAGGCGCCATAGCCGCCGCCGGTTACAGTGACCCGGGCGCTCATGCCCCAGCCACCGGCAATTTCAGCAGTACCCCGTACATAGGCGCCAACCCCTTTACCCTGGTGGCAGGTGTTGCAACCCTGGGCACTGGCCGCCAGTTGGTCGGGGGTCATGTCCTTGGAGTTCTTGATGCCCTTTTCATAGGCGGTGCCGTTGTGACAGGTCACACACGTCGCGTTCGGACGGGCACCCGGCCTGTTGGGTTGATCGGCATAGTTCTTGTTAACGGC
This sequence comes from Firmicutes bacterium UBA2598, assembly GCA_002339345.1. Taxonomy (GTDB): domain Bacteria; phylum Bacillota; class PH28-bin88; order PH28-bin88; family PH28-bin88; genus UBA2598. The sequence continues at coordinate 8,313 of DDKM01000010.1, forward strand.
ATCCAGGGCCTTGGCTGTGGACGCGAAGTCCATGCCGATCACTGTGTACCTGGAGGGTTTCACGACCAGGCTGTCGGCGGAAGTAGCGACATCCGCCCCAATGGCCTTGGCCAGATCAGC
>DDKM01000010.1:8773-9150 GCA_002339345.1 Firmicutes bacterium UBA2598
ACTGGAACGTAAATCCTATTCTTGATCATTGCCACCGGCTGTTCAAAGGTGACAGCCTTGCCGTTAACCTCGGCTTCCTTGCTGTTCATGGTGCCCTTGACTTCAAAGTCCTTGGTCTTCAAGGCAAACTTCTTGGCCGTGGCATCCCAACCAGCATAGGTTTTGTAGAGGTCAGCAACAGATTTGAGAGCTACGTAGGCTTTACCATTGACAGTAGCTACATCGGCTTTACCCTTTTCCTTAAAAAAGGAAATACTCACCGTTTTAGCACCGCTGACAGTAACTTTCACCGCCGGAATGCTTGCGGCAGGAGCAGAAGCTTTAGGTGCCGCAGGAGCCGGGGCTGGTGATGCTGCAGGAGCCTTGGGAGCGGCAGG
>DDKM01000010.1:9498-10034 GCA_002339345.1 Firmicutes bacterium UBA2598
GCCGGAGCAGGAGCGGCAGCTTTTTGCTGCGGCAATGGTTTGGCTGACTTGCCTTCACCATGGCAGGCATCGCAAGTAGCATTATATTCGCCCATGGTGGGTAAAGCATAGGCAGTGCCCGCTAACGCCAAAACCAGGACAAATACCAGAGTTACAAAAACCAAAAGGCAAACTCTTTTCAACTTAAACACCTCCCTGGGTTTTGGTGGTTCTTTGGTCAACATCTAGAGTTTCACCTCCTTTCCATTACTGGCGAGATCGAAAAATTATTCAACACTGTCCCGGAATTTTCCTGCCGCAAAGAAGGTGAATTGTAATATTTTTTTTATAAAAATGCAATCTTTCATTTATAGCTGGACAGTCACCAATAAGCGGCCGCTTTCGCGACCGCATGCCTTCCCCTCCGTTGACACCCTGGAAGAATTCAATGTCAGTGAACAGCGCTCACTATGCCAAAAGCAGTTTAGCAATTTTGAGTGCAAGGAGGGATATGCGTAAGTCCATGTAGGATTATTAGCCTCCGATGAATTGCAGTT
>DDKM01000010.1:10380-10563 GCA_002339345.1 Firmicutes bacterium UBA2598
TTTTTTTGCCTGCCAGGTATCATTGACGATTATCCAGTTGCTGTAGTCAGCATATCTATAGCCAACTCCAGCTGCACTGTTGTTACCATAGGTGCTACTAAAAAATAGGCTTGGGTTGCAAAATGTTTGCAACCCAAGCCCTTCGTCATTGCCCCGTTTGCACCTAGCACATCCGCAAAGCCT
>DDKM01000010.1:10980-21331 GCA_002339345.1 Firmicutes bacterium UBA2598
CAGGCGAGCCACCAGGCCCAATCCACCCCCGCAATAGCTTTTACATTATAGCATCACCTGAGGGCTTGTTCAAGTAACCAAAACTTACAGTACCACCCGCTTATCTCCTATCCGCCTGGTATAGCGCATCAGATCGAAGTATTCCAAGAGGGGCAGGACATATTTACGGGAGCTGCCCAGGAGATCCCTGGCTTCACCAAGCTGAAATCCCCCGTGGGTCTTGCCGTATTCCCGCAGCAGTTCCCTGGCCCTTTGCACCGCCTCGCGGTGAAAGAGCAGGTCCTCCCCAATTTTCACCAGGGTTTCCTGCCGCAACAGGTGGTGAAGCAGTTCCTCCCCTTCACCCGGGGCTATGTTTAGGCTTTCCTGCAACTCCGGCCAGGAAGGAGGTTGAAACTGGGCCTGGCGGCATGTTTCCGCCATCTTCGCCAGCAAGTCCTGCTGCGTTGCTGTGGGATTGACTGCAAATTCCGGCAGAGCTGCGGCGCTTCCGTTAAGGGTAATCAGCCCGAACCGCTGCCAACCCTCCAGCAAGGCCTGAAAGGGTTTGGGAGGTACCCGTCCGAAATACCTGGTGCGCAGTTCTTCCTTGGGCAGACCCGGTCGCAGGGGATACTGGCGGTGATAGCCCGCAAGGTGGATTTGCAGCTCACTGCTCCACCGCTGCCAGTGCTCCCGACTGGCAGCATACATTTCACCCTCCCATTCCCACGCCACCACCTCACCTGACTCCTGCAACTCAGCCAGGGACGATGCCACCTCGCTGACGGGCAGGCCGGCAGTCTCGGCCAGCCCTGGCAACGTCGCCGGGTGGTGCCGCCACGTACCCAGGGCCTGCACCACCAGTTCTGCTGAGGTGCCCTCACTCTTGGCAGCCAGGGCCGCCATGACCGATGCTTGGTGACGTTTGTGTTTGGGCGGGTGGGGGTCGATCACCCGCCCACCGCCGATGGTATACAAAGGGGAATAGTGCCGGAGGACAAACCGGTCATGCCGCTGGCACACCACAGGTGTTTCCATCACCAGTTGGGCAAAGACCGTCTCACCCGGCAGCACTTCCTCCCTGTCCAGCAAAAAGACCCGGCCAAAGGCTTCATCGGTACCAAGGTAAAAGCGTACCCGCTCCTGGTGGGTAATACTCTGCCCCACCGATTTTAACAGGTGTAACTGGACATCCAGCCGGTGGGTCGCCCGCCACAATCCTGGCTGGGTTAAGACGTTACCGCGAGGAATGTCCGCCACCTCAACCCCGGCCAGGTTCACCGCCACCCGTTGGCCGGCAACTGCCTCTGTTACCTGCAGACCGTGCACCTGGATGGAACGCACGCGGCAAAGAATGCCTGCTGGCAGCACTTCAACCTGTTCCCCGGTTTTGATGGTCCCGGACCATAGGGTACCTGTCACCACGGTACCAAAGCCGGTAATGGAAAAGACCCTGTCCACCGGTAGGCGCATCTTCCCACTGGCCGTCCTGGCGGGTGTCTGGTTGACCATTTGCGTCAACAGGGCCATTAGAATGGGGATACCCTCACCGGTGAGAGCTGATACCGCCACCATAGGCGCATCGGCCAGCACTGTTCCCTGTACCGCCTCCCGGATTTCCTCCTGTACCAGGGCCAGCCACTCCGGATCCACCAGGTCGATCTTGCTTACCACCAGGATCCCCCGTTTAACCTGCAACAGATGGATGATATCCAGATGCTCCCTGGTCTGGGGCATCACCCCTTCATCGGCTGCCACCACCAACATTACCAGATCCATTCCCGCCACGCCTGCCAGCATTTGCCGGATAAACCGCTCGTGTCCCGGCACATCCACCAGTCCCACCCTGGCGCCATCCGGGAGGGTCAATGGCGCAAAACCCAGTTCGATGGATATCCCTCGCTCCTTTTCCTCCTTGAGCCGGTCGGTATCCACTCCGGTCAAAGCCTTAACCAGCTGGGTCTTGCCATGATCCACGTGGCCAGCTGTCCCAATGATGACATATTCCAATTCCTTCACCCCGAGGTCTCCGTAATTACCCCTTTGCCCCGCAGACCTGGGCGAGGCCCTTTACCACATCGCCAATGTCGTCATCCATCAGGGTTCTGGGGTCAATGACTATCCGGTTATCCCGGATCCGCACCACAACGGATGGTTCCAACCGGCGCAGGCGATCCGCCGCTTCCTGGGTGCCCACCATGGCTGGTTGAACGGTTACCACTACGGTAGCTATTTTGGTGGTGGGCAAGGATCCTCCCCCCGCCTCGGAAAAATCCTCCGATACCGCCACTGCTGCCCGATCCCCCAAAAGGGTTGCCAGGGCATCCGCCAGTTGTTGGGCTCTGGCCCGCACTTCCACCATCGACATGGTTAACATGCGCAGGGTGGGTATGGTTTTGGTTGCACCCTCCGGGTTCAGACACGGCAACAGGGTAGCCTCAAGGGCCGCCAGCGTCATTTTATCCACCCGCAAGGCCCTGGTGAGGGGATGGGACCGCAGCTGGGCAACAAGATCCCCCCGGCCGACCACAATACCGGCCTGGGGCCCTCCCAGCAGCTTATCCCCGCTGAAGGTGACCAGATCCGCGCCCGCCCTGACACTCTCCTGCACCGTGGGCTCATCGCCGATCCCCATGGCCTTTAAGTCTAACAGCATTCCGCTGCCCAGGTCCTCCATCACCGGTATGCCCTTTTCCCGGCCCAGCTGTACCAGCTCCGGCAGTGTAGTTTCATGGGTAAAACCCACCACCCGGTAGTTGCTGGTGTGCACCTTCAAGAACAGGGCGGTTTCCGGTGTAACAGCCCGGCGGTAGTCATGGATATAGGTTTTGTTTGTGGTACCAACCTCCACCAACCGTGCCCCGCTCTGGACCATCACTTCCGGCACTCTGAAAGAACCGCCTATTTCCACCAGTTGGCCCCTGGAAACGATGACCTCGCGGTCCCTGGCCAATGCGGCCAGGGCCAGCAGCACGGCAGCGGCATTGTTGTTGACCACCAACGCAGCTTCCGCCCCGGTCAATTTGCACAATAGATCCACCACATAGTGATACCGGGAACCCCGGGTACCGGTTGCCAGATCCATTTCCAGGTTACAGTACCCGGCAGTCACCCTTTCCACCGCCTGGCGGGCGGCAGGGGATAACACCGCCCGGCCCAGGTTGGTGTGCAGGATCACACCGGTTGCGTTAATGACGCGTTTTAAGCTGGGTTGACAGACCCGGTACAGGTATGCCTCCACCCTTTGCACAATTGCAGGTAAGGATGTGTCAATGGGCAGATCGCCCGCCAATACCTGCTGCCGAAGGCCCTCCAGTACACTCCTCACCGCGTCGGCCTTCATCCCATGGGAATACCCGCCGGTATCCCCCAGTTCCCCCAGCACCTCATCCACAGAGGGAAGGCGGCGCAAGGCCTCCCTTTGGTTCGGTTCCATCAATAATTTCCGCCCCTTTTATCGGTCCTGCTGCTAATTTTACCAGAACACGGTTTTCCCAATCTATCCCGATGAAATCCCGCCATAGCCTTACCGCATAATCCACCGCCATCTCCACCAGTATGGCCAGCCCGGTCCGGGTCCGACGATCACAAAGGCACCTACCCCGAACACCAGGCCAGCCACCAGCACCAGGTGAAAAACCGCCCGGCGGAGGATCAACTGCAGCCCGAAGGCTACCAGCAGCACCGGCCACCACCGCAGGAGATATGGCCAAACCAGCCATGAAAGGTTGCCCGTGGTGTTAGCCAGCAGCACTGTGCCTAGCGCCACCAAAAAGACACCCCTGCCCATTCCGCCTTTCAGCGGCCCCACCTCCCGGTATCCCGTAACAACACCATCACCCCGAGGGCAATGACAACCAGAGGCCAGAGTTTACCCCACCGAAACCAGGGGGTAAACTCCTTAACCCAAAACAGGGTACCGACGGCCACCAGGATCAGTCCCGCAAGGGAGGCTCCACCATCCCGGGCTGTCTTGCCTGTACCATTCCCGCCGGTAACCGTTTCGTCTCCAGTTGCAGCCCCCTGTGGGGTACCCGCTTTGTCATCACCCGCAGGGTCCACCGTCACATTGTGGCGGGCTGTGGTATAGTGCGGTTTTGGGTATCCTTCCGGAATGATGATCCAGGCCAGGATATAAGCTGGTACACCCACCCCGCCGGCAAAGATCATCACCGCCCATAACAGGCGTACCACAACGGGATCCACCTCCAGGTACTCCGCTACACCAACAAACACCGGCAATCATTTTATCACTGTTGGATCTGTACAGCCTTTTGGCTATCCCATTTCCTCCTTTGATCACACTATGGTACAGCGATCACTTCGTCCTGGAAACAGGTCAGCCGTTCCAGGCCGGCTGCTGTAACCACAAAGGTATTTTCGATACCTACCACACCCCGGTTGGGAAAAATGAATTTCGGCTCCACCGCCACAACCATACCCTCCTCCAGTCGTTCTTCCACTCCCCGCGCCAGCACCGGTAGCTCATTCAGCTCAAGGCCCAATCCATGTCCGATGAAAGATACCTGGTTGCCCCAGCCCATAAAGTGATCCTGTAAACCAGCTTCCTGAGCCATCTCCACCGCCAATTGGTAGAGGCTGCCACAGGATACCCCTGGTACGGCACGCTTGGCAATTTCCTCCTGAATGTCCAGCGCTACCCCATGGGCCCGCTGCAATTCCGGGTCCAGTTCCCCAATCACATAGATCCGGGTCTGGTCAACCAGATAATTGTGGTAACGGCCCACATAATCCACTCCCACCGGTACGTTCCTGGTGATGGCATGTCGGCTGACGCTGAAGGGAAAGGCCGGGCCCAGTCCAAGGCCACCGGTCGGGCTTTCGGTACTGCTGGCCACAGCGCCCTGGGGTCCGGCAAGGATATGACCGTAATGCATTTCCAGGTTAAAACCCCGGAAGTTAACATACCCCTGATGCCCTTGGCGGCGCAGAAAACTTTCCAGCTCCGCCGCCAGCGTGGTCTCCGGTATTCCTTCCGTTAATACCCGCGGGATATGGGCAAAGAGATTATCGTGCAACTTCCCGCACTCCCGGAGGATGGACAACTCGTAGGGGGATTTGACCGATCTAACCCTCCTGATAAGCCCGCTGGCGTCTTCCCATTTAACCGCCGGAAACTGCTGCTGGATCCGCCAAAACTCCCTGACCGGCAGGACGTCCATCTCCAGTCCGGCGACGGCGGGTACGGGCAGACCCGCTTCCCCCAAAATACTCGGCAGGTCCCGTAAGCTGCGCACTGGCACCGGATTCCAGCGGGATTCCAGGGCAGCCCTGGCTTGGTCCTTACGCACCATCAGCACTGGAAGGCCGCTTGCCGGCACCCACACGTATCCCGCCTGGGCAGTGCCGGTGAAATAATACATGTCCATGTTTTCCATAATCAAAACCGCTTCCAGGCCTGCCACTGACATGGCCCTTTGCAACCGGATCAGCCGGTCTTTCAACTCGCTGTGCGGTGTGTATTCCACAGTCCTTCCCCCCTCCAACCATATTTTAGCTGTAAATTGACAGCTTCCTGCCGGTTCCCGCCGTCGGGCAAAAAAAGTCGGCCTCAAAGGCCGAACCGGTGTGCTAAATGGGCTGTTGCTTATCTGGTACCGATCCAGTTAAGGCGGCGGGGACGGGTCAGGGGACGGGATATATCCGACCCCTCGGGCAGGTAATCCCTTTTTTCTCCCTCCACCAGGATCTGTACTTCGTTAATCCCTGGAATACTGGTCAAAGTGAACAGGATGGACTGCAAAAAAAGGGATTCAAAGGCCGCGCCACCACCGTAACCAAGGGCCTTCTGGTTCAAATCCAGGGTGAGGGTTGTCCCCTCCAAAGTAACTGAACGCACACCTGTGCCTGGCCAAGTGGTAGGTATCAACCCCTTGAGGTTACCCGGCCCCTTGATGAGAATATCCAACGACCGCCTGGCAAGTTGTTCGACAGACATATCGCCGGCAATGCCATGTCCCACCGGCACCAGGAAGGTACCCGTGGCATCACCGAAATATATCTCCAGCCAGCGCTCCTGGCGGTTGGTGCCTTCCACCGGGTTGATGCTTGAGGGCCGTAAGAAAAATCTTTTCAGTTCAACTCCGCCCTTCAAGGTGGGGCTTTCTCCATCCACCATGATACGGACGGCATTGACCCCTGGAAATTCCGTTAAGGTCAAAACCAGTGCCTTGACTGCCTTTTCCGCAGCTTCCTTGTCCGGCAAAAGGGTGTAGTTGGCCGTGAGGTCCACCACAGCGATATCTTCCTCCAGGAACAGCCGCCGCAGTTTGGTCTCCTCAGGTACCGGTGATAGCAGGATACCAGGAGGATCGGACAACAACTTCTCCACAGCTACTTCTGCGGGTTGAATAGTCGGGTTGATGGGTACAGTAATGGGGATCAGGTAACCCTCTGGTAGCGCGTAATATACAACTACAGCGTCCCTGGCCTTGTCCACCAAAAGCGGTCGGTTGACCTGTTTGGTTGGCGCCTGGGCCGACGGCTGGTTTGTGCTGAAGCCGGTTTTGCGGCTTTGTGCGCATCCAGCCAAAACTAGCATGAACACCAGGGTCAGCGTAATTCCCAGGCAGGCTATGGGATATCTTGCGGAAGGGCCTGATAATGCTGCCATAGCTTACACCCCCGTGTAAAAAGCCATTATAACGGACGTCCGGCAATGGTTATTCCCAAAATAGTTATTATACCATAGCCATGGCCTTTCACCCTTACCCTTTCGACACGGGCCGGCCTTTTCCTGCCATGGCCAATCTCACGCATTTTGTCAGTTAATGCCAACAATGCTCCTGGATCATCAAACTATCACGATTATCACCTGACTGCGCCCATGGTCCGTATAGGAGGATAAGAATCCGCATATACTCTGGATACAATTGTTTACCACAGGAGGGCAACATGTCCGGTTTTCCCTTTTTTTCCCGCGACAATGCCAATACCGGCATACCAAAAATCAAACACCACTACCTGGAACCATCGGTGCTGGATCGCCTGGCGGTATCCCTGTGCCAGCACCTCAAGGTCATCGATCCCACCCGGTCCCGTCCGCTGGTGGTGGTCGGCATCGGTACCGACCGGTCCACCGGCGACAGTCTCGGCCCTTTGGTGGGAACTAAATTGGTGGCGGCAGCACCGCCGGGTCTCCATGTCTATGGTACCCTTGATGAGCCAGTGCATGCCAGCAACCTCAACGGTAAACTGGAGGAAATCCGTCGCCTTCACCACAACCCCCTGATCATTGCCATCGATGCCTGTCTGGGTCAGGTAGAAAGCATTGGTTCCGTCACCCTTGCCGCAGGTGCGGTCAAGCCCGGTGCGGGTGTGCACAAGAACCTGCCCCCGGTAGGCGAAATACACTTCACAGGGATTGTCAATGTGGGCGGCTATATGGAATATTTCGTTTTGCAAAACACCAGGCTCAGCCTGGTAATGCGCATGGCTGACCTCATTGCCCAGGCCATCCTGGATGGGTACCAAATGGTTTTCACCACCACCCCACGGCGGGAGGCTATGATGGGTTCCCTGCAATAGCGTGATTCACTTCCCGCAATAGGGATTGTACCAAATCGTCAGGGGTATCGCCGAATTCCTCATAAAACTGCCCTACGGCGTAAAAGGGTTCCGGGGTATGGAGACACACCAGGCGATCAACCTCCCTGGATAACCGGGCCGCTGCCTCCGGTGAGCCTACAGGCACGGCCAATACCAATTCCCGCGCCCCGGACCGCCGGAGGTATTGCAGAGCAGCTTGGACGGTAAAGCCCGTTGCCAACCCGTCATCAACCAGAATCACTGGCCGCCCAGCGGGTGTGGGGAGTATCGCCCCTTTGGCATATCGTGTGATCCTTCGTTCAATTTCCGCCCTTTCCCTGTCCACTTCCGTTTCCAGTTGGGACGGGCTCAAGCCCAACCTGTGTAATAGGGCGTGATCCCATAATACCTGTCCGTCCGGGGTAAGGGCGCCTGCGGCCACTTCAGGGTTGTGCGGCACACCTATTTTACGGGGAATCACAATACCCAGGGGGGCCTGCAGAGCCAGGGCTACCGGGGCAGCCACCTCCACCCCTCCGCGGGGAATACCAAGCACAACCGGGTTGGATAAACCCAAACCCTTAACCTCTGCTGCCAAACGGCAACCGGCCTCCCGGCGGTGGGCAAAATACAAGGCAAAAACCACCCCTTTCCGGTTGCGAAAAGCCTTTACTTATTTCACTACCATTGTAACCGGAATCCCCTCGTTGTATTAAAAAGCGGGGTTAGTCACCCCGCTCATTCATTTTTAATTGTGTGATGAAGATTATCCCGCCCGACCGGAGATGATAGGCTTGGACTTATCCTGACTGGCCCCTTCACCGGTTTTGGTCATGCTGCAATTACCCAGGAACACAGCACCATCTTCGACAACCAGGCCGCCCACCTGGACATCCCCCTCCAACCTGCCGGTAGCAGCAATCTCCAGGCGGCCATTGGCTGTCACATTGCCCTTCACCCTACCCGCCAGGAGAAGGTTGCGAGCCTGAATTTGAGCAGTGACCTGCCCTCCCTCACCCACCACCACATCACCCTGGGAAATAATTTCACCTTCCACACGGCCATCCACCCTTAAAGTGCCGCTGGCCACAAGTTTACCGGTAAACACCGTTTCCTTCCCGATAATGGTTTCCACCCTGTCAGTTCCGATGGGTTCCTTCCGTTTCAGCATGGCAGGTATCCTCCTTGTTGCATGGTTATCGTACTGACCCCGACTACGGCAACACCTTCAGGGGATCGATGATTTTGCCATTATACTCTACGGTGTAATGAAGATGGGGACCAGTACTGCGACCGGTTGAACCCACCCTGGAAATGACATCCCCGCGTTTAACCGTCTGCCCAACCTTCACAAGTATTTTGGAGTTATGGGCATAACTGGTACGGTAACCATACCCATGGTCGATGGTCACCATCTGGCCGTAACCGGACCGCCAGCCGGCAAACACCACCTTACCACCACCGGTGGCCACCACGGGATCACCTACACGGCCGGCAATATCCAAACCATCGTGAAACTCCCTTTTTGTACCGCCAAAGGGGGATCTTCGCCATCCATAAGGGGAGGTAATTCTACCGGACAATGGCCACCGGGACGGGATAGCCGCCAGGTATGCCAGACGGTCGGAAACCTCTTTTTTCAGGTTTTCCAGGTGGGCTGCCTGCATTTCAGCCAGCAAGTCAATGGCCTCCAACTCCTGCTCAATTTCCTTGATGGAAGCCATCTCTTCGCTCATGACGTAAACGCCGGACTGTTCATCCTCCTGTAACAGCCATTGTTCACCACTGGCCTCTTCGGCGGCTAACAACTCCATGGAACCCTCACTCCGGGAAACGGATGTCGGTGGAACCCTGGTGGTCTGGGAATTGGCCTTCAGGCCTACCATTTCACGCACCTGGCGGTCCAGATCAGCCACTTCCTGCAGTTTTTGCTGCATATCCAAAGCCTGTTGCTGCAATTTTTTGATTTCCTGGCCTTGTTGCGCATTGACCACATCCAGGTATTCCAGACGTTTTACTTCCTTCCGGACGGCCTGGTAGGAAACAACAAGATATGTAACGGAAATGATGGAAACCAGGCAAAGCAGGAAAAGCCCCTGGATGGCCCATCTGGGTATCCGCCAGTTGGTTACCCTCTCTTGGGAATGGGGGATAACCACCAGTGTCCAGTAATTCTGTTTCTTGGTTCTGGGCCGAATGGGTCTCATCATCAAACCCCTTCCTGAAACACAAACCTTTCCGCCAAAGGCCTTGCCACTAACTCCCCCGGCTAACCATGTTTCACATCCCGGCGGGCCTGGGCAATGGCCGCCTCTTCCTCGGCGGTCAGGCGGTAGCTGGACTTTCCAGCTTTAACCGGTTTGGCAAAGGTGCGGGAATCTTCCCGACCGTAGATACTGCTGATCACTACTCCATCGTTACGGTCATCCAGCATGGCCACAGCAAAGCTTAGATCGCTGCCCACTTCGGGAAAGGCATTGAACCTGACCAGGCCGATGCGCTGGATGAACCCGGGTTTCTGGTACTCAATTTCCCGCAGGCGGCTATCTATAATTTCCAGCCGTTCCAGCGTAAGCCTGACCTGCCTGTGGTACTGACGAATGTTTTCCTCCAGGTCTACCCCATCACCCTGTAGCATGGCCCTCATTCTTTTGTGCAAACCCCGAATCTGGGCTATCAAAACCAGTAACAGAATAAAAAGAAATAAACTAATCCCGGCTGAAACGGCCACTACCTGTGGCAGGAAGGCCTGGATCCAGCCCAGCAGACCCGCCAACATCGCATCCATACAGGTAAAGAACCTGGTTTCTAAAACTTACGC
>DDKM01000007.1 GCA_002339345.1 Firmicutes bacterium UBA2598
AGGAGGTATAATCAGTGAAGGCTTTGTTGGCCAAGATTTTTGGCGGCAGCAGCAAGGAATGCTGCAAGGTGGAGATCAAAGAAATTGACCCCAGCCAAGGGAAGGCGGAAGATGGCTCCTGTTGTGGTGCGAACACCGGTAACAGTACCGAGGAAGCCAAGCCTGGGGAGAAGTGATTGGGCCTGCCTGGGAGCAGACAACCGGCAGCAAGTCCCCCTCAGTTGGATGAGTTGAAAGGGCTCTCACCTTGGCAGGTGGAGCCCTTCAAGCTTTCGTCTCCTGGTTTGCCCGGTTTGCGTGTGCTTTATGGCTTTGCACCAGTCACAATAGGGAGCAAATATACCTGCGGTAAGCTTGCCCCAACTCTACGGCCAGTCTTCCCGGCCGACCGCTGCCAACCTGCCGACCATCCACCGTGGTAAGGGGCATCACTTCCATCAGGCTGTTGGTAAGGAAAATCTCCTCGGCTGCTGTCAGTTCGCCTGGAGAAACCTGCCGTTCCTCCCACGCCAATCCCATGTCCCCTGCCAGCTGCAATACCACTCTGCGGGCTATACCGGGTAGACAGCCGCTGGCCAGTTCCGGGGTAACCAGAATGCCCTGCCGCACCAGAAAGATGTTGGACATGCTTCCTTCAGCCAGGTATCCGGTGGTATTAACCATCAGTGCCTCATCCGCCCCGTGGGATTTCGCCCATTGCCGGGCGAGAATGTATTCCAGGTAGTTGGTAGATTTGATGCCTGCCAGGGGAGAACCTTCGTTCTTCAGAAAGGGGCAGGTCAGGGCAGCCAAACCGGTAGTATAATCCTCCGGCCGATAGGGCAGTTCCTTGCTGGCGATGATCAACAAGGTGGGGTTCTCGCAGTTGCCAGGGTGCCAGCCCCTTCCCGCCCCCCGGGTGATGGTCAGCCGCACCGACCCATTTTGTACGTCATTGGCGGCCAATGTCTGTTGTACCCCTTGCATCAGGTATGGGTACGTCCAGGGCAGGATCCAGTTTAGCCTTCGGGCAGAAGTTTCCAACCGGCTCACATGGGCCTTAAGCAGGGGGATGCGGCCGTCGTATGCCCGCATAGTTTCAAACAGGCCGTGGCCGTATAAAAACCCATGATCCTGGGCGGGTACCATGGCTGCACCTTCCGGTACCAGCCGATCATTGACAAACACCATCCTGACCACCAAACTTGTCACCCCCAACGCGCCCAAATTTAGCCTGCAGCTTCAAAAGTGTTGGCAGCACCTGTTCCCCATCCGGCTGCGGTTTTGGCCTATGCCTTACCACACTGCTACTTGCCTGCTTCGGCCATGGATTGCAGGCGGTCCAGCGCTCGTAACAGGCCTCTGGCCTTGTGCAGGGTCTCCTGATACTCCATTTCCGGGTCGGAATCAGCCACAATACCCCCTCCCACCTGGAAGTAGGCGGTCCCTTCCTTAATCACAAAGGTGCGGATGACGATGTTCAGGTCGGCATCGCCATTAAAATCCAAATACCCGATGGAGCCGGTATAGATGCTCCGGCGTACCGGTTCCAGTTCTTCGATAATTTCCATGGCACGGATTTTCGGGGCACCGGTAATGGATCCTCCAGGGAAGGAGGCCTTCAGCAGGTCTATCACATCCCGGTCCGGTGGCAGTTGTCCCACCACTGTGGAAACCAGGTGGAAAACGGTGGGGTACTCCTCCAGGCAGTACAACTCGGGTACCCGGACGGTGCCGGGTAGGCAAACCCGGCCCAGGTCGTTGCGTTCCAAGTCGATGATCATGGTCAATTCCGCGCGGTCCTTGGCACTTTCCCATAATTCCGCGCGTAGCGCAGCATCCTCCGCTGGGGTGGCGCCCCGGGGGCGGGTACCCTTAATGGGCCGTGTTTCCACCCTTTTGTCTACCACCTGGATAAACCTTTCCGGTGATGCGCTGGCCACCACAACTTCCCCAAAATTGAGGTAAGAGGCAAAGGGAGCAGGATTGACCTCCCGAAGCACCCGGTACAGGGCATAGGGGTCCCCGCCAATGGGGACGCTGAACCGCTGGGTGAGGTTGGCCTGGAAAATGTCCCCGGCAGCGATGTATTCTTTAACTTTGGATACACTCCGGCGGTACTGCTTCGGGGTAAAGTCTCTGGCGATGGTACCTACCGTCCCGGGGGCCGGCACATGGGGCGGGGAATAGCGAAGCTTTGCAGCCAGTTCGGCAATACGCCGCCGGGCCAGTTCAGCATCACCGTGGGGGGTGGAGGGACTCACTCCTGCAGCGGCAAGCCAGACCTTACCTGTCAGGTGATCCACCCCGATCACTCCATCGTAAAAGCCCAGATACATTTCCGGAATGGCCAGGTCGTCCGTTGCCCAGGACGGCAAGCGTTCCAGGTGGCGGCCCAGGTCGTAGGCGAAGTAACCCACTGCCCCTCCGGTAAAGGGGATGGGGTGCTCTCCTCTGGGTAGGCGAAATTTCCGCATCAAGCCCTGCAGAATGTCAAAGGGATTGCCCTCTATCTGTTCGTTATAGTCCGGCCATTCCAAGGAAATATTCCTTCCCCGTGACCGCAGCACCAGGAATGGCTCACTGCCCATAAAGGAATACCGGCCCAGACGGTTGGGATCCATGCCGCTGTCCAGGAAAAAGCTCAGGCGATCCGTTGCCAGGCGGTCGAACAATTGAGCCGCGGTAAGCGGCAGATTGATTTCTTCAACTATTATAAGCGGTTGTGGCAAGGCAAAACCCTCCCCCAAAGGATCTGTGGGCCTTTCCAGAGTTTAACTCACCCGCCGGGAAGTC
>DDKM01000035.1 GCA_002339345.1 Firmicutes bacterium UBA2598
CAATCTTATTATTACAGTAGCAGCCGTAATGATATTTAAGGGATACATCGAGGGTTCCGGCGCCATGACCGTTATGGCCGAATACCTGGACCATCTGGGGGTTCCTCTGCTGCTGTTGGCCATTATCCTCCCCCTGTTCACCGGCATAGCCACCGGGTCATCTCTGGCGGGGGTGGGTATTCTATTTCCTATATTTATTCCCCTGATACCGGCGGGAATGGATAAGTTGGCGTTTCTCTCCCTGGTTTATGTCAGCATCATCATTGGATACGTGATTTCTCCGGTCCACATGTGTCTAGTGCTCACCAGGGAGGTTTGCCAGGCACGTTTTGGCGGGTTATTCCCATATCTTTTGCCCACCATGGTGGTCCTCCTGACCACATCCATCTTACAGGTACTGATTTAACACCTGGCTTGGAGGTGTGGTACATAATGTCCAAGGATAAAACACCGGTTACCCCTGCAGTCCGGATGCTGCGTGCGGCAGGAGTGGAATTTTCCCACCATCCCTATCAGTATGGGGAGGGTGGCGGCACCGCATCCTTTGCCCGGCAGACCGGGGTTGATGAACACAGTGTGATTAAAACTCTGGTGATGGAGGATGAAAGGAAAAACCCCTTGCTGGTATTAATGCACGGCGACCGGCAGGTTTCCACCAAGGAGCTGGCCAGGGTGATGGGAGTAAAGGCGGTATCCCCCTGTGATCCGGCCACAGCCCAGAAACACACCGGTTACATGGTCGGCGGCATCTCGCCCTTTGGCACACGGCGGTCCCTGCCGGTATACATGGAGGAAACCATTGCCGCACTGCCAGTAATCTATGTCAACGGGGGAAAACGGGGATACCTGGTAGGGTTGTCTCCTGCAGAATTGTTGCGCACTCTGCGGCCGGTCCTGGTACGGGTGGCGATTTAGTTTCCGCTTGTAAAGATAGGGGGGTTAAGGTACACTATATGGGACAAGTAATGGCCAGCTTGATAATCGGCAGTATCCTGATTGCTTCAATTGTAACCTTTCAGACCAAACACATCCAGCCCACCTGGGTAGCAGTGGCCAAGTACAACCTGGCGGCCTTCCCGGTGATGTTGGTGGCCAACACCATCCTGTTCATCGCCTTCACCAATGGGCAAAAATACTTTGGGTCTCTACCTGCCGTGGTAGGGACCCAGGTGGGCATATACATGCTCAGCCTGGCCCTTTTGGGCGCATGGTGGCTGAAGCAACCCATCGGCTGGCATACCCTGGCGGGCATCCTCCTTTTGGCAGCTGGGGCGTGGCTGATCAGCGGCTAAACGGGACCAGGCCGGGATGCTTTGTCACTACAATCTGGCCGTCGAGGTGAGTGTATGTCCCGTGGGTCCCAGGAGTTGCCCTTTGGGCAAGCTCTTTTTTTAATTTCAACAACGCTGGTTACGATCGCCGCAGCGGTTTTTTACCTGCGGGTGCCGGTGTATTATGCTCTAGCTGGTAGCCTGGCCGTTGCCATGGCAGCCGGTTTGGTTAACGGGTGGTTGCCTTCCCAGTTCATCCAGTCTGCCGGGCACGGCATCCGGTCAGTGCTGCCAGTTCTGGCCATTCTAGCGGTAATCGGCATCCTGAGTGCCCTGTGGATGGCCAACGGTACCATTGCGGCCATCGTTTACTACGGCATCAAGACCATTCATCCTCAGTACATGGTGATCACCTCATTCCTGCTGGCTTCCGCCACCTCCATGCTGTTGGGTTCATCCATTGCCACCCTATCCACGTTGGGAGCAGCGGTGGTGACCTTGGGGAAGGGTGTCGGCTTGTCACCGGCCCTCCTGGCCGGTGCTCTGGTATCCGGCGCCATGTTGGGGGATAGAACATCCCCCCTTTCCAGTACATTTCACCTTGCGGCTTCCACAACGGAAACGGATCCTGACAAGGGCCAGCGCATTTTGATCACCACACTGATTCCCGCATCTGTGATTTCCATGGCCGCCTACTGGTTTTGGGGAATGCAGATTGCACCAAGTCCGGTATTGCCGGGGGCGAGCCTTACCGGGGCGTTGATGAACTACTTTAGCATCCGGCCGTGGTTTCTCCTGCCACCCCTTTTGATTATTTGGCTGGTCCTTCGCAGAATATCTACCAAGCGAGCCCTGATCTGGGGTTGTCTGGCGGGTGTGGTTACCGGTGTTGTGTCTGGTAATCTTCCCTTGCCGGACATCGTACCCACGGCGGTATTTGGCGCCCAGGGACCGGAGGCTCCGGAACTTACCGGCCTGTTCAAAGGCGGGGGGCTGATGGGAATGAAAAATCCCATTCTGATCATCATTTTTGCTGGTGCCCTAAATGGGGTGATGGAACGCATTGGGGTGATGCAGGCACTGATGGGCCGGTTTTTGCACCGGGTGCAGGGGGTGGGTGGACTCACCCTTGCCACCGTGGCCATGGGCGGCATTGTCGCTGCGGTAGCCTGCAACCAGGCGCTGGCGGTAATTATACCTGCTCGCCTGTTCCGGCCGGCATTTCACCGGCGGGGTCTTGGTCCGGAGGTGCTGATGCGGGTGATTGCCGATTCCGGTATGGTGCTGCCCGTGCTCATTCCGTGGAACCTGTTGTCCATTTTGGCTTCCTCGGCCATCGGAGTTCCTGCGCCATCCTATGCCCTTTACGCGGTGCTGGTTTGGGTATTGCCGGTACTAACACTGGTGTACCCTTGTAATGACCAGGGGGATGCGGGCAGGGCGACCAGCACCGTGAAGCGTACGGCCGCCCTTTGATGTCATCCCTTTTCACTCCGGTGAACCACGCCTTCTGCCAGGGCAATACGTTCCCCCCCGGGGGTTGAGATGGCAATCCTGTACAGACCAGTACGCCCGGTTAAATAATCCTCCTCCGCCACAGCCACTAACTCGTCTCCCTTGCCGGTAGCCCGTAGGAAGTAAATGTCCATATGTAATGCCACCGCCTTCTTGCCGCGGGAGTTGCTGGCGGTGGCAAAGGCCATGTCCGCCAGGGCAAACACAGCAGCCCCATGGGTCATCCCGTAACCGTTTAGGTGCCGGTTATCCACCACCAGCCTGGTTTTGGCATAACCCGGTCCTGCCTCCAGGATCTCTATTCCCAAATGTTTGGCCAGCAAATCCTTGGTCATGCATTCCGGTATCTCGCACCTGTCATGCAAAGCCATCGACTCCCCCTCTTTTTCCAGGTTCTTTCGCCAAGACCGTGTGGTTTCCCTGCCAGCCGGACAGGAAGTCCTTTTGGGGTTGCCCGAACCCTTATGATCCTGGGAATCCGTTTATTTTGGACACTTTTGTCTAAATATTGTGCCCAGTGCGGCCTGCCTGTCTGTCCTTACCAAAGACATCGGAAAAAGTCGATAAAAAATTCTAACTCTTTTGGAGGAAGCAGGTGATTTTTGGCGAAGATAGAATAACCTTCCAGGCAGGGAGTGACAAATTGGCGGAGGGAAAAATGTATATTGACATACTTGCAATGGGTCTACTGGCCGGTTTGCTAAAGGGTGGAAGGCTCAGTAATTTGGGCAAAATGCCCCTGCGCGGATTGGGATGGTTTATCTTCCTTGGTGGATTGGAACTGGTAATGGTTTTTACCCAGAGTCCGGAACGGCAGCTGCTGTACCGTTGGGCTACAATGTTGGCGGCGGTGCTGGTAGTAGGGCTGCTATGGATGAACCGCCACCTGCCCGGCGTCCGGTTGGTACTATTGGGAGCTTTCTTAAACATTGCGGTTATGGCCGCCAATGGCGGCCGGATGCCAGTTCTGGAGTGGGCGGCGATTGCTTCCGGGCAGGTAGCATATCTCCCGGAACTGATTGATGGTACAGCAACCAGGCATGTTCTGTTGGGAACCAGCACACCCCTACCGATCCTGGCCGATATTATTCCTCTACCCCCACCCTATCCAGTACCACGGGTTCTTTCCATTGGCGACCTGGCCATCTTTGCTGGGGTAATCCGAGTGGTGGTCTGGGGGATGAAGGTCCATGAACGGTTGCACGCACACTAAGCGGTGAAAGGAGGTGTGGTTAGTGAAGAATATGCACGTGCGGTGGATTGTGGTTCTGATGGCATTGGCATCATTGGTGATGACGGTTGCCTCCCACTGGCGGTGGGGCCCCAATTAAAGTACACTAAAGCAGGAGGGGGGGCCATGACCCGAATCTGGCCATATGTTCTGGCGCTGGATGCGGTCGCCTTGGTCGTATTCTGGTATAGCTTGCAAGGTCCCACCATCCATTTTCCCTGGGTCCTGCTGGCGGCGGCGATATTTACCATAACCGAGATGCACCCGCTGAACATTAATGATGACGGGGACCTGTCGGTGGGCTTGTCGGTAAGAATCGCCGCCCTTCTTTTTTTCGGCCTGCAAGCTACCCTGACCAGTGTGGTGATGGGGGAACTGGCCTATGGCGTAATCAATCGACGGCCCATGATCAAAACCTTTTTCAATACAGGCCAGACGGTGTTGTCCACCGCTTTGCCCTATTATATTTTTACAGGGTTGGGGGGCATACCGGGAAGTCTTACCGTCCATGCCTTTACCCTACCCCTCAGCTATATTTTTATTAATACCCTGCTGGTTTCCTGGATCCTGGCCCTGTCCCAGCGCCAGGGTCTTTGGCGCACTTGGGTGATCCTGAACAAGGACACCCTGGCCTACAGTATTATCCTGGGCATCGGCGGTCTGTCCTTCGGCGGGTTGCTGTTGTCTTACGATTGGCTGGGCCTGGTGTTGGTCGGGGTATTGGTGGTTTGTCTGCGGGCGGTGCTTTACCAGGCCAGCTTCAACCTGCGCATTATGAAGGACCGTTACCTGCAGACGGTCAGGGTGCTCATCACCGCCCTGGAGCACAGGGATCCGTACACCTACGGTCATTCCAGCCGTGTGGCGGTTTGGTGCCGGAAAATCGCTGTCGAAATGGGGCTGCCACCGGAAGAGGTTGCTGTGATAGAACTGGGAGGTCTGGTGCACGACGTGGGTAAGGTGGGTGTGCCGGACATGATTCTTAACAAACCGGACCGGTTGACGCAGGAAGAGTTTGACCGGATTAAGGAACATACCATCATCGGTGAACGGATCCTCCTGGCCATGGAGGGGATGGCCGAAGTGGCACTCATGGCCAGGCAGCACCACCTGTATTACACCTCTGGCGGGCGTAGTTATCCCGACGAACTGCCCGGCCGGGAGGCCTATGTTGGGTCCCGCATTTTGAGCGTGGCGGATGCCTGGGATGCCATGACCTCCGACCGGCCCTACCGGGACGCCTTTACTCCCGAGCAGGCGGTGGCGGAGTTGAAAGCCAACAAGGGTATCCAGTTTGATCCGGTGGTCATCGACGCCTTTTTACGGGTGATCCACCGGGAGGGTCTGGTGCAGGAGGGTACCGCCGGTCATGCCGGCCAGGGACGGAAAAACACCGCTTGCCAGCAGGTTTGCTAGTTTTGCCCCTGAAAGAAGGAATAAATCAATATATGGCGAAGATAACCATATTATGTTGAGTGATCAATTATTAACCAGGGTGGCCGCCTTCCTGGCCAGGGAAACCGGCCGGGATGCCGATGTGCTGCTTTTCGGCTTGCGCCTGTTCTGGACAAGTTTTTCCGGATATGCCACCCTTATCGCGGTGGGGGCGTTGCTGGGCATCCTGCCCCATGCCCTTATTGCCGGTGTCACTGCAGCGGTGCTGCGGGTTTTTTCCGGCGGTGCCCATGCCTCCTCCCCCGGCAGGTGCAACCTGATTGGAGTCACCGTCTTTGTTGCTTTAGGTTTGGTGGTCAAGTTCCATGGGACATTGGCCGCTTTGGCGCTTAAATTCCTGTTTCCCGGCCTTGCCCTGATCGGGTTGGCCATTGCCTATAAATACGTTCCCGCCGATACACCCGGCAAGCCCATTACTTCCCGGGTGCAGAAAAGATACCTGCGGGCCGTCACCTTTTCCCTCCTTCTCCTGTGGGGGGTGGGGGGGCTACTATGGGTACTGGGGCCCCTTGCCGGTATCTTTTCACCGGAGGTGGTCTTGTCCATGAGCCTGGGGCTGGCCTGGCAACTGTTCACCCTCACCCCCCTGGGATACCGGGTGGTAGAGGGGGTGGACAGCCTGCTTAAAATAGCATGCAGAGAAGGGAGGTGCCAGAAATGAAGAGGTTGTTTTTGACCCTGGTAGCCGCATTGGTGACCCTGCTGGCCTATGCCAACGTGGCGGCCGCTACCGGTAATTGGAGCTACCAGCCGGAGGTGCCCGGCAAGCTGCGCAAGTAGGAAAAACAACGCGATCCTGGGGAGTGGAATAAAGAGATCATAGACAGCAAAGGGAAGACGGAAAGGAAGTGCTCTCCTTGGAGGACCTGCGCGTCCTGTTTTTTTTGCATGTTGTGGAATCCTTTTTACTGGCGGCCACCGGCCTGCGCCTCTTCGGCCACCGGGGCCGGCTGTGGCAATATCTGGCCGTGGGGGTTACCCACGGGTTCCTGGTATGGCTGGTCAGGGGTATTTACCGCACTTATGGCATTCCCTTTGGTACCCATACCCTCATCCTTGGATTGCTCCTTATTGTATTGATCAGGTTGGTGATCAAGGTTGACTGGAATACCGCCCTGGGGGCTTCCCTGGTCAGTTTATGCCTTATCCTTCTGGGCAGCGCCTTTTCCGATCTGGTGGCCAGCGCCCTTTACCTCAAGACTCCTGACATTTTAGCCAATCCGTGGGTCCACGTCCTCATCGGGTACATCGAAAACATATTTTTGTTGGCCATGCTGGTGGCCAACAGAGTATACGGGTTTACCATTACCAGGTCTTTAGAGGTTTAGGTTATGAGCGGGGGAAGGCCATGGAGAGAAAAAAACAGCTGTTTATAAACCTCATACTGTTGATGACCTTTTTTTCCCTCTACCTGGCCCTTGCCCTGATCAACAACACCCTTGTGGAAGGTTTCCACATACCTGTTGCCGGTATTTTCGTGGCCTGTATCATCACCATGGTTTCCAGCCTCTGGATCATGCGGGAAATGTTGCGGCTGGCCGCCCGGGAGAAGGATGCGGAGATGATTGCCCTGAAGCTTGCCGAAGCCACCAACCTTATCACCACCCTGCGGGGGAAAAGCCATGATTTTGCGAACCACCTCCAGGTGATCTTGGGGATGATCCAAATGAAGCGGGAAGGAGAGGCCGCCGATTATATCAAGGGATTGGCCAGGGATTTGATCCAGATTGACAAGCTGGTTGCTCTGCGCCGGCCGGAGGTGGCGGCCCTGATCAGTACCAAGCTGGCCGGTGCCGGTTCACTGCAGGTGTCCATGGAGATCAAAACAAATTTGGCTGATCTGGAGGCTCCGTCGCCGGAGAAACTGGTAAGCATCCTGGGCAATTTGATTGACAATGCCATTTACGAGGCTACCCGGTATGATGACCGGTGGCTGCATTTTAAATTGTACCAGGAGGAAAGCTGGTGTATATTTGAGATCACCAACCCGGGCTGTATTCCCCCTGAAATTAGGGAGAGAATTTACGACCCGGGTTTTACTACCAAGGGGGATAAGGGCTCCGGGATGGGCTTGTTTATTGTGCGAAACCTGGTGGAGGACGCCGGGGGTCAGCTATGCTGTACCAACGCTGAGGACCATACCACCTTTAAGGTAATGCTGCCCCTTGGCTGGCCGAGCCGGGCCCGGAAAACAGCTGCAGGACCGTCTAACCGCTGGCCAGGATTTCCCTCAAGGTGTTAACCACATGGTGGACATTTGCCGGAGTTATCCAGTAGTGGGTGACAAAACGCATTTTACCGTTACTGGGCGGGTTAATTTTGATGCCCCGTTGCCAAAGTTCGTGTGCCAGGCGATCCAGGGGGTACCCAGTTTTAGTCAGATCGCAGAAGACCATATTAATATGAATGTCCGCCAGATTAACCTCAATGCCCGGTATGCCGGCCAGCCCCTTGCCCAGCAAAAGGGCGTTGGCATGGTCCTCCGCCACCCGTTGTCTCATCTCCCGCAGGGCCAGCAGGCCTGGCGCCGCCAGGACACCGGCCTGTCGCAGTCCCCCTCCCATCAGTTTCCGGCCCTTCCGGGCCCTGTCGATGAAATCCCTAGTCCCGGCCAGAATAGAACCCACAGGGGCACAAAGCCCCTTGCACAGGCAGAACATCACAGAATCACAGTGGGCGGTTATCTTCCTGGCATCCACCTGCAGGTAACTGGCCGCATTGAATAGCCTGGCCCCATCCAGGTGTACGGGAAGGCCATGATCCTTCGCCAGGGCGGAGATGGCCGCCATATTGGCCATGGAGACCACCCGGCCGTTGGAATGGGCGTTTTCCAGGCAGATGAGTCCTGTCCGGGGACTATGGATGTCCGGTTTTCTGATCCTGGCCCTGATTTCCGCCGGGTCAAGTTCCCCTTTGTTGCTTACCAGGGGCCTTAGTTGTACCCCGGCAATTACCGCAGCGGCTCCCACCTCATGTGCCACAATATGGCAGTCTTCCCCCAGGATCACTTCCTCTCCCCGTTGGCAGTGGGTGAACAGGGCCAACTGATTGCCAAAGGTTCCGCTAGGAACAAACAGCGCCGCTTCCTTGCCCACCACCTGGGCCGCATACTCTTCCAGCTCACTGACGGTGGGATCGTCCCCATAGACATCATCCCCCACCTCAGCCTTATACATGGCTTCCCGCATGGCCGGGGTAGGCCGGGTAACGGTATCGCTCCGCAAATCAATGTATTCCACAGAACAACCTCCCAAGCCCTTTGTTTGTGCCTAAAGTGTATCTTGCATTTGATTAGCCAGAAACAGATAGATTCCTGCTCCGGAAGGGAATTGCCATTGGCCGTGGAAATATTTTGATGGAGAATTGAAGGTGATCCGCTGTGGGGAGGTATCGGTATGGGTTCGCCGAAGAAGGTGTTTATTAACGGCTTTGCCTTAATGGGCGGCATTGAAGTCAAGCATGGTTAAACTTAAGGGCCTCTCCGAGGTTAGGTTCCCGGGAGGGGCCTTTTGACATGGGAAATGATTACTATATCTAACAGGACTCTTAACCGGTGGCGGCGGTTTTAATGCTACCGATGCCCATAACCTTTTGATCAGCAGTGATAACAGGCACGCCCATTCTATACAGCCCTGGTGCGGGAATTCAAGGAGGATTTTGGCCATCAAGGCGTATGAGATAAAAGATCCCTTTCCATTATGGGGTGGGAAAACGTGATCACCATGGAGTTGATGTAGAACAGCCGGGGAGTTGAGGTTTGTGCAAATGCCAGTTCAATCGTGGTACGGGGCCATCGGCAAAAGGCGGTCGCGCCGCCAGTTTTTGGCTGTGGATGTAGCCCAGGACACCTTATGTCGGCTGGGGCAGGTCTGTGAACGCTTTCGCCCCTTTCCAGGGGCCAGG
>DDKM01000054.1 GCA_002339345.1 Firmicutes bacterium UBA2598
GCACCAAAATCCGCCCCGGCCCCGGCTAAGGAAGCGCTTGCTCCGGCACCCGCCCCAGCCAGTGGTGTGTTGAGCAGCAACAGTGCAGTGGTTTCCGTTAATGGTGTAATGCGTAAGGTGGAAATCTACCAGGAAAAAGGAGTTGTTTACGTTCCCGCTCGAGCCCTGGGTGAATTTTTCAGTATTTACCCGGAATGGGACAATAAAAATAAGGCGGTCAGCTGGCGCCTGGGTAAAGATACCCTGACGGTGTTTACCAAAAAGAGCCAGTTGGCCATCAACGGTGAACAGACGGCCATGAAAACAGGTGCCAAACTGGTGAAAGGCCGGACTATGATCCCTGTCCGGGCCTTTGTGGAAGCCCTGGGTGGTACCGTCACCACAGATTCCTTTGGCATCTTTGTCATACTGCCCGGTATGCAAATCAAGTAGGAAGCCCCTCATATCACTGCAAGAGCCCCTCCCTCGCCGGTGGGGCTCCTTTTATTGGCAAGTGAAACAACCTACATAGGGATTTATACTCCTTCAAATAATACCTAGTAATCAGGTAAGCAGGAGGGGTACAAGATGGCCAATGACCATAACAAGGAATCGCGCTACCGGGATGGGGATATGCGACTCTGGAACATGCGCAAGGCGGACCATCCCGACGGAGTTACCGTTGATCCGGTTCCCATTACCCAGGGTGATGAGGTCACCGTCCTCTATTACGGCCTGTTATCCAACGCCGGTGCCGATCAAGTCTGGCTGCACACCGGATATGGGGACCATGACAAGTGGCAGGCAGTGCATGACTATCGCATGGAAAAGACCGGGTGGGGCTGGGCTAAGACCATTCAGGTCAATGCGGGTTCCCGTTTCAACTTCTGTTTTAAGGACAGCGCCAACAACTGGGATAACAACTCCGGAGCCAACTGGAGTTTTGAGGTGCATACCGGGAAACAGGTATAGGAAACTATTCATAGAACAGCCCGGTACTCCATCCGGCGGTACCGGGCCTCTCATTGGTTATGGTGCCCCACATCCCTGGGCCCCAGACGGCTATTTTACACGGCCTGCCTGGTTTCCGCCGGTTTTTTGGCCAGGGCCCTGAGATAAAGATCGACATATTTTGCGGCCGGGGTGTCCCACCCGTAATTACCAGCCATGGCCCTCCGCACCAATCCTTGCCACTTTGCCGGATTGTCCCGGTACAGGGCAAGGGCGGCCTGGATAGCCTGCCAGAAATGATCGGGAGAATAGGGGCCGAAGGAAAAACCGTTCCCCCTGGCCGGGTCTTGCCGGTAGTCTGTGACGGTGTCCTCCAGGCCGCCTGTAGAGCGGACGATGGGAATGGTGCCATACCGTAGACTGATCAACTGGCCCAGGCCACAGGGTTCAAAGCGGGAAGGCATTAAAAACAGGTCGCTGCCGGCATAGATCCTTTGGGCGAGCCCGATATCAAAACCGATGCGCACTCCCATCCGGCCCCGGTATTTTAACCGCAGGTTGCTGAACAACTGCTGGTGGTAATCCTCACCGGTACCAAGCAAGACAAACTGGACGTCCTCCTCCATCAACCTGGGGAGTACAGCTTCTACCAGATCCAGGCCCTTCTGGTATACCAGCCGGGACACCAGGCCGAACAACGGTACTTCCCGCTGGGGCAAATCCATTTCCTGTTGCAGGAAACGCTTGTTGTTTGCTTTACCGTCCAACCTGTCCCCATCATAGGGAAAGGGAATGTGGCGGTCGGAGGCGGGATTGAACTCCTCCATGTCAATGCCGTTGACAATGCCGAAAAGGTCTGAGCCTCGTTTGCGCAGCAGGCCGTCCAGTCCTTCACCGAACTGGGGTGTTTGAATCTCCACCGCGTACCGCCGGCTCACGGTGTTGATGATGTCTGCCCAGACTAGACCGGCTTTCATAAAGTTTACATCTCCATGGAATTCCACTCCGTCAGGGTGGAAATACTCTTCCGGCAGACCCATGACCCGCAGGGTCGCCCTGGGAAAGCGCCCCTGGTACTGCAGGTTATGGATGGTAAAAAGGGTGGCGATGTCACTATAAAAAGGATCCTCCCGGTGTTTGGTCTTTAAGTAGAGGGGCAGTGGTCCGGTTTGCCAATCATTGCAGTGGATAACGTCCGGACAAAAACCAAGTGCTGGCAGCATGGCCAGTACCGCCTTGCAGAAGAAATCAAAGCGGGCGGCGTCATCGGAGTGGGCGTAAATGCCTTCCCGGTAGAAATACCGGTGGTTGTCAACCAGATAGACCGGCACCCAGCGACCGTTTGCTCCGTAGAGGAGTCCCTGGCCGCGAACGATGCAGGTTTCCAGATTGCCGTCCATGCGCACCGGTAAATCCGTTAGGTAGCTGCCCCCACCGGTTTCCTTGTAACAGGGTATGACCACCCTTACATCATGCCCCAAGCGGACCAGGGCCTTGGGCAGGGAACCGGCCACATCTGCCAATCCTCCCACTTTGGCCAATGGGGAAGCCTCTGTCGCGACATAGAGGATCCGCAGTTTTCTTTGGGAGATATCATTCATGGCTCATCACCCATC
Source organism: Firmicutes bacterium UBA2598 (assembly GCA_002339345.1). Lineage (GTDB taxonomy): Bacteria > Bacillota > PH28-bin88 > PH28-bin88 > PH28-bin88 > UBA2598. Next base: position 2,547 of record DDKM01000054.1, read on the forward strand.
CTTTCTTTTACGCGCCAGTAGTATACCCCGGGTGGACATTTGGCATTAAATTGCAGGTAGGCATAAAGGGAAAGGGTAACAGAAAAAATATGGAGGATGTTTAACACCGAAGGGGTGGAACTGAATGCGCGTCTTGCTGTTGACCTGGGAATACCCACCAAAGAGCGTGGGTGGCTTGGCCAGACATGTGGAGGACCTGGCTACTGCCCTGGCGGAACAGGATCAGGAGGTGCATGTACTTACCTGCCATGCGCCGGAAGCGCCCGCGAATGAACAGGTGCAGGGGGTGCATGTGCATAGGGTGAGCCCCTATACCCTACACGCGCCAGATTTTACCACATGGGTCATGCAATTGAATTTTGCTCTCCTGGAGAGGGCGGTAGCCTTGAAGGAGGAGGAGGGGCCATTTGACATCGTCCATGCCCATGACTGGTTGGTGGCCTTTGCGGGACGGGCTCTGAAACATGCCTACCAGGTTCCGCTGGTGGCTACTATCCATGCTACCGAGGCAGGTCGCAATCATGGCTTGCACAATGACTTGCAACGGTATATCGGTAGTACGGAATGGTGGTTGACATATGAGGGGTGGCGGGTTATCGTTTGTAGTGAACATATGCGCCGGGAGGTACAGCACCTTTTCCAACTGCCGGCGGACAAGATTGCCGTTATCCCCAACGGGGTGTTCCAGGCAAAGTTTTCTACCGGCAGGCCTGATCTCTCCTTTACCGCCCGGTTTGCCCAACCGTGGGAGAAGGTGGTCTTTTTCGTTGGCAGGCTAGTCAGGGAAAAGGGTGTGCACATCCTGCTGGAGGCCGCTCCGGCGGTGCTGGCCAAATGCCCGGAGGCAAAGTTTGTGGTGGCCGGAACCGGTCCCATGGAGGGTGCTTTGAAACAACAGGCGTGGTCCATGGGATTGTGGGACAAGGTCTGTTTTACCGGATATATTGATGACCAAACCAGGAACAACCTTTATAGCATGGCAAAGGTGGCGGTTTTTCCCAGCCTGTACGAACCCTTTGGCATCGTAGCACTGGAGGGTATGGCGGCTGGAACGCCGGTGGTGGTGGCAGACACCGGGGGATTGGGGGAAATCATCCACCATGGGGTGAATGGGTTAAAGGCCTATGTAGGTAATCCTCAATCCCTGGCGGATAACATCCTTGCTGTCTTGCATGATCCCGGCTTGGCAGAGCGGTTGCGGCGAAATGCCTCCGGTGAAGTGGCCAGGGTGTATGACTGGCGACAGATTGCCCGCAAAACCGCCCAGGTTTATACTGCTGTGTTGCGGGAATATCGCGCCAGCCCCTGGCAACTGGACCGCAACCCGGTTTACCGCATGCGGCGGTATGCCATGGCCCTCGTGGGTGGACAGAGAAAGTCCCCGGGTACGGAACAGGCTGCGGCGTCCCGTAATGGTTATACCCTGATTGAACGCCGGGTAGGGGCTGTTAATTTCCGCAAGGAAGGGGGGACAGGATATTGAAAGCAATTATCATGGCGGGCGGGGAGGGCTCCAGGCTAAGGCCCCTGACCTGTGATCGACCTAAACCAATGGTGCCGGTGGCCAATAGGCCCATCATGGCCTATGCCATCGACCTTTTAAAGACCCATGGGATCACCGATATCGGAGTGACCCTGCAATACCTGCCAGAGGCCATCCGTGAGCATTTTGGAGATGGCTCAAGGGAGGAGGTATCCCTCAGGTATTTTGTGGAGGAAATGCCCCTAGGGACTGCCGGTAGTGTAAAGAACGCCCAGGCTTTTTTGGATGATACCTTTATTGTGGTTAGCGGCGATGCGCTGACGGATTTCGATCTTTCCCGTGCCATAGCTTTTCACAGGGAGAAAAAGGCCCTGGTGACCATTGTCCTGACAACGGTGGAAAACCCGCTGGAATATGGAGTGGTAATCACCTCGCCAGACGGAGCGATTCGCCGCTTTCTGGAAAAGCCCAGCTGGGGCGAAGTTTTCAGCGACCAGGTCAATACCGGCATCTACATCCTGGAACCCCAGGTACTGGAAATGATTCCCCCGGGGCAAATGTTTGACTTCAGCAAAGACCTGTTTCCTCGCATCCTTGCCCAGGGACTGCCCATGTTCGGTTGTTTGCTGCAAGGGTACTGGTGTGACATCGGCAACCTGGCCCAATACCGGCAGGCCCAGTACGATTTGATGGACGGCCTGGTCAAGGTCGCCATGCCGGGGAATGCCGGTAAAGATCAGATTTGTTTGGGTACCGGAGTAGATATCAGTCCTTCCGCTCGCATCGTACCACCTGCCATCATCGGTGACTACAGTGTTATTGGCCCCCATGCGGCGATTGGCCCCCATAGCATCCTGGGGGACCGGGTGACGGTGGAGGAGGGGGCGTCTGTCAAGCGGACCATTGTCTGGGACAATTGCTATTTGGGTAAAGGGGCGGAGCTGCGGGGGGCGGTGTTGGCCCGTCAGGTCACGGTGCAAGCCAAGGCTTCCGTTTTTGAAGGAGCGGTGATAGGAGACGGTACCAGGTTAAGCGAAAGGTCTTTAGTTAAGCCGGATGTGAAGATCTGGCCCTTTAAGGCGGTAGATCAGGATTCGGTGGTGGCCGCCAGCTTGGTGTGGGGGACTAGAGCTGCCAGGAACCTGTTCGGCAACGACGGGGTACCTGGCCTGGCCAACCTTGATCTCACACCCGAGTTTGCCGCCAAGGTGGGGGCTGCCTATGGTACCACTTTGCCCAGGGAAGCCAGGGTGGCAGTAAGCCACGACGGTAGTCAAGCATGCATGATGTTGAAAAGTGCCATGGTCGCTGGCTTGATGTCCACCGGTGCGGCGGTGGTGGATCTGGGGCTGATGACCACTCCGGTACACCGTTTTGCTGTCCGTTCCCTGGGGGTCAATGGCGGAATTCACATAAAACGTGATGCCCGGGACAGGGAAAAGGCATGGTTGCATTTTATTGAACATGACGGCAATGATATACGTCCGGGTAATGCCCGTAAAATTGAAAACTTTTTCTGGCGGGAAGATTTCCGGCGGGTAAAGGGTAGTGAGGTGGGTGCCGCCGGTTATCTCCCCCGATGTGTGGAGGCATACCGGGAACACCTGCTGGCCGGGGTGGAAAGGGACGCGGTAATCCGCCGTCGTTTCCGGTTGATCATTGATCATCATGCTCCCCACCTGACCGCAGTCATCGGTTCCCTGTGGGAACAACTGGGATGCCAGGTGCAGGGCTTTGCCGTACCAATAGATACCAAGGAGCGGTCCTTTGAGGAGATGCGGGCCATGCTGCCCCACCTGGCCCGGGAAGTGGTGCAGCAGGAGGCGGATCTGGGGGTGCTAATGGATCACAACGGCGAACAATTGGTCCTGGTGGATGAGACCGGCCGGATGGTAGAGGAATCTCTGTTTACCGCTTTAGTGTCCATGGTGATATTTCAGGCCAACGGTGGAGGCCAGGTTGCGGTACCTGTGAGTGCCCCTGGCGCAGTTGAACAGGTAGCGGAAAGATATGGCGGCAAGGTGGTCCGTACCAAGACAGCCAGGCACGCCATTCTGGAGGCGGTGTTGCAACAGGAGATGCTGGACCATCAGGGCCGGTATGCCCAGGCCTGGATGCAGTTCGATGCGGTGCATGCAGTGGTTAAGCTGTTGAATTTCCTGGCTACCAGTGAGCTAACCCTGGCTAGGCTGGTGGATCAGCTGCCCTCGGTTTTTGTCAGCCAGGGCATGGCAGACTGCCCGTGGGATGCCAAGGGTAGGGTGATACGGTCTTTAATTGAAGAAGCCCAGGGAGAACGGGTGGAATTGCTGGATGGTTTGAAAATCCACCACAACAACGGCTGGGCATTGGTGCTGCCCCATGCCGAAGAACCCTCCTACCAGGTGATCAGCGAGGGCTATTCCCAGGAGATGGCGGAGGAACTGACCAATCTTTATGTGGAGAAGATCAAAGAGATTCTGGCCGATAAACAAAAGCATGACGGGTAGAGTAAAATAAGAAAAGAAAGGGGCCTAACCCAAGGAACCTCCAGGGTGGCCCCTTTCCTTTTTGCTTATACTGCCAATTCAGGCCGATGCGCATTGTTGCCCCGGTTTCACTTGGCATAAATCCGGTAGTCCAGGTCAGGGAAGATATTGTCCTTTTCCTGGACATCCTTTAGGTAGGCCGGGTGGATGTTTCCCTTTGCAATGGAGGTATACAGGTGGCGAAAACGACCGAGATGGTTCACTGTACGCCGGCAGGCGTATTCCACCATGGTACCGGTTTTCATGATAAAAGCCCAGTCACTGCTTTCTGCCAACAGCACCTCTCTGGCGGCCTGGTTCAGGGCCTCTCGTAAAACACCTCCGGCATTGGGGTTGTTTCGTGCCAGCATGGCCAGATCCTTGCTGGCCTGGTGCAGGTGCCGGTAAATCCAGTCGTTACTGCCTTCCAGCCATACATCATTATAGCCCTCGGCACCCCAGCTGGACGGACAGGGGGTGGAGGGTTGGATGCGGGGATATTTTTTTAAATACTGGCTGGGTGTAATGGTTTTAAAGGTATCCTGGTCAAAATGAATTTTCCGGAAAAGGAAATCCAGCCACATGGGGCCTTCAAACCACCAGTGACCAAACAGTTCCGCATCGTAAGGGGCGACCACTATTGGCGGCCGGTCCATGTGTGCTGCTAGGAATTCGATCTGTTTTTCCCGGTTGAACATGAAGTTGCCGGCGTGAATGGCCGCTTTGGAACGGGCCCAATCCGGTTGATACGGCTCCTTGTGATTGGTTCGGCGGCCGGTGATGCGGTAGTATTTGAAGCCGGTATCCACCCGGAAACCGTCGGGATGGACGAAGTCTTTAATGTAATCCCATTCCAGGTCATAGCCAATATCACGGTAAAACTCCCGGTAATCAGGGTCGCCGGGATAGCCTTCATCAGCGCTCCATACCTGGAGGGAGGATTCCACATCACGTCCGAATACCGCCACCTGAGTCCCCGGACAGCGGATGGGGGCATAGATGCCGTACCGCGGCCGTGGTTCCCCAAATAGAAGGCCATGGGTATCTGTAAAAAAGTAATTAATTCCGTACTTGGCCAGTACCCTTTCCAGGCCATGATAATAGCCACACTCCGGCAGCCACATCCCCTGCAGCGGCCGGCCGATATGGGTATGGAAAGTCTCCACCGCCAGCGCTACCTGGGCCTCCACCGCTTCCGACCTAATTCCGATCAGGGGCAGGTAGCCGTGGGTCGCGCTGCATGTAATCAGTTCTACCCGGCCGGAGGCCATCAGCCGGCGGAAGGCCTGTAGGAGGTTGTCTCTGTAGGTGACGTGAAAAGTATGATAAATGCCCTTGAGGTGTTCCTGGTATACCCGGGCCAGGTAATGAAAGTGGGGATCGCCAGCGGTCCGGTCCAGTTCCCGGTCTGCCAGCACAAGGCTTTTATGCAGGTGAGCCAGGTACCTTTCGATTAACAGGGGGTCTTTCAGCATCTCCATTAAAGTTGGGCTGAGGGAAATGGTTAGGTCAAAGTCGATGTTATCTCGTAGCAGGCCGTTCAAAACCCGGATCAAGGGAATGTATGTTTCCGTCAGGGCTTCATAAAGCCAACGCTCCTCCAGGGCAGCCTTTGTTTCCGGGTGGCGCACATAGGGCAGGTGGGCATGCAGCACCAAGCACAGGTAACCTTTTGTCACACTGTCACTCCTTCCGATTGAATAGGGATGCCGAACTTACCCCCGGTCCGGGTGAACTGGGGCTATCGCCGGGTTTGAAGCCATGGGGCCCGGCGGTACCCAGTCTGAAGGTGCCCCATACGGCATCAATGGGCGGCCATTCCGGGTCAATGACGGAGGAAACCTCCCTGGCCGGGGTCTGCACCTTGTTGGATCGGCAAAGGGTGATAAAGGTACCGTCAGGTTTCATGCGGCCAAGGTCGATGTAAAATACCCCGCGTGGTTTACCGACATGGATATACCAGCTCTTGGCGAAATCATTGATGGGGATGTCGGTGATCAGGGCGTGGTTGTCCACCACTTCCCTGCCGGTGACGTCGTAAACCCGCAACAGGGGCCGGGAAACTTCCCAGCTACCAGGGCCGTTGGCGCGGCTATACTCCTCCTGTCTTGTGGGGGTGACTTCCCAATAGGCATATAGCCATTCGGGGTTCTTCGCCATAGCCACGATATGATTTTCCCCGTAGCTTTCCGGAAGATGATAAGGTGGTTCCAGGCCGCCGGGCGGGTGGTGCAGCTGGGGTTTCCTGGCCGCCGGTTGGGTTCTCACCCGGTAGGCGACATAGCCGAACAGCATGACCAGTGCAATAACGGCCAGTGCTAGCAGAACAAGTGGGCTCATTGGCTCGACTCCTTTATGTGATTACTTTAGGCTAGGGTTGCTGATAATTTTGGGAGCGGTGAGAAATAATGATGAGAGCATTTCCGGGAAATTCACATCTATTATGTACTTTAGACTACCACTTTATAATTGAGGAGGGGTAAAATGCCCCGGCATTTGGTACTGGGGAACGGGCGCCTGCTGGTCAATTTTGACCAGGGGTTGAATATCAGGGACCTATATTATCCCCATGTGGGATGGGAGAACCATGTGGGAGGGCACCGGTTGGGGATTGGGGTGTGGGTGGACGGCAGCTTTTCCTGGGTGGATGATCGTTGCTGGCGGCGGAAGCTGTCCTACCTGCAGGATACCCTGGTAACCAACACCATGGCGGTACATGACGGATTGGGTATCCAGCTGTTGATGTATGATGCCGTTCACTTTAAACATCAGTTGTTGCTCAAGAAAGTGATAATCCGGAACCTTTGGGAACGCAAGCGGGAGATCCGCCTATTCTTTTCCCATGACCTGTCCATTGACGGCACGGAAGTTGGAGACACCGCATTGTATGAACCATCGGTGAATGCCATTTTCCACTATAAACGCAACCGCTATTTCCTTATTAACGGCTCCCTTAACGGCAGTTCTATTTTCCAGTATGCCGTGGGAACCAAGCGGTTTCGTGGGGCGGAGGGAACCTGGCGGGATGCGGAGGATGGGTGGTTAGAGGGCAACCCCATTGCCCAGGGATCGGTGGACAGTGTGGTCAGTTTTCGTACCTTCTTAGAACCCGGCCAGGAAGAGGTTTTACATTACTGGATAGCCGTTGGAAACAGCTTTCACGATGTGAAAAAGGAAAATTTTTATGTGATCCACAATTCACCGGGCAAGTTGATGCGCAAGGTGGAGGATTACTGGCGGACCTGGGTCAATAAAAAAAAGTGGCAATGGGGTGACCTGCCGCCAAAGGTGCAGGAACTGTTCAAGCGCAGCCTGCTGGTGGTGCGTACCCAGGTGGATGACGGGGGTGCCATCATTGCGGCCAACGATAGTGACATATTAAAGGAGGCCAGGGACCATTACTCCTACATGTGGCCCCGGGACGGTGCGTTGGTGGTGGTAGCCCTGGACAAGGCTGGTTACCCAGAAATTACTTCCCGCTTTTTCCAGTTTTGCACCAATGTACTGATGGAAGGCGGTTACCTTCTGCACAAGTACAACCCCGACGGGTCGGTTGGTTCCAGCTGGCACCCGTGGTTTCTTAATGGTAAAACCCAACTGCCCATCCAGGAGGATGAAACCGCCCTGGTCATATACGCCCTTTGGAACCACTTCCAGATTCAAAAGGACCTGGAGTTCATTTCCCGTCTATATAAACCATTGATCCGCAAAGCGGCGGATTTTATGGTGGAATACCGGGATGCCGCCACTGGACTGCCCCTGGAAAGTTATGATCTCTGGGAAGAAAGGAGAGGTATTTTTACCTTCACCTGCGCCACCGTTTATGGCGGGCTGGTGGCTGCCGGTCAGTTTGCCCGCCTGTTTGGGGACCTGTACCTGGCTGAACGTTACGAGCAGGCGGCGGCTGAGATCAAGGAGGGCATGCTGGAACAGCTGTATAGCCCCAGCCTGGGCCGTTTCCTGCGTGGGGTATATCTGGACGACCAAGGCAACCTGACCAGGGATTTTACGCTGGAAAGCAGTCTATATGCCGTTTGGTCCTTTGGAGTGTTACCGCCGGACGATCTTCGGGTGGTGGGAACCATGTGCAGTATCCAGGAGGGACTGTGGGTTAAGACGGATGTGGGAGGGATTGCCCGTTACACCAATGATTATTACTTCCGGGTAAGTGATGATATTGAAACCGTGCCGGGCAATCCCTGGTTCATTTGTACCCTCTGGCTGGCCCGCTGGCACATCGCCATCGCCACATCGGTGGAGGAAATGCAAATAGCCCGTACCACCCTGGAATGGGCGTCGGACCGGGCCATGGAAGCTGGGCTGCTATCCGAACAACTGCATCCCTATGACGGATCGCCCATCTCGGTGGCCCCCTTGACCTGGTCCCACGCTACCTTTATTGAGACTGTGGTGGATTATGTGAACAAGTATAATCAATTGTGGTAAACCTTTCCCCCTCCGGTTCCTTGGGTTATACTACAAAGGGAGGTTGCTTGAGAGGGGGAGTTCTATTGCAGACTGTACGGAACTGGGGCCCTGGAGATGCCCTGGTGTTGCTTGCCGCAGTTTTCGGATTAACCAACATTTTCTACCGAGCATTGGGCCGGTGGACTGGGCAGTGGGACCTGGTATGGCGTTTTCTGGCAGGCACAACCATCCAAACAGGTGTAATTCTGTTACTGGTATGGTTGGCCATGCGGTTTTACTATCGCCGTAACCTTTCCTCAATCGGCCTGGGTGCCAGCGGCCGGTGGGACGGATTTCTCCTTGGGGTGCGCTGGGGGCCGGTTTTGTTTCTCCTTGTGTCCACGGCCGGGTTGCTTGTGCAGGTCCTGTTTAAAGTCTCACCAATGCCCCAACCCTTTACCAAAATGGTTTTATCTACCTACAATCCCATCCAGCTGGTAGTGGCTTTTTTGATGGGGGTGGTGTTGGCCCCCATTGGCGAAGAGGTGTTATTCCGGGGCGTGGTTTTCCCTGCCCTCAAGGATCGCCTGGGAGCTGTAATGGGTATTATTATAAGTTCTCTGATGTTTGGAGTGTTGCACGCCGACCCCTTGAGGCTGGTGCCATTGGCTCTGGGCGGAGCTTTTCTGGCGGTTTTATACCAGCATACCTCGTCTTTATATGCTCCCATTGCCGCCCATGGGGTGTGGAACGGCATCATGTTATTGATGCTTCTGGCTTCCAGGGGCGGGGTAGGGATGTGAACCACCCCTCCCTTCCCTTCGCTCAGGAAGTGGCTT
>DDKM01000108.1 GCA_002339345.1 Firmicutes bacterium UBA2598
TTGACATTTTACCGTGGGTCTTTACCTTTTGCCTATTTATGCGTTACGCCTTTACTATTTAGGTGGGTAGGTTTAATATGTTGGCAAAAAAACTTTTTGGCGGTGTACCTCCCCAATTTTCACCACCGGTACGCATAGAAAGAGAGGTGATGGATTTTGGCCCAACTGGCTCTAGATACCCTTGTGCAATACGCCAAACAGCAGGATCCATTAGCAAGGGAAGAGTTGATCGCCAGGCATCAAACCCTAATCGTCAAAACCGTTGCCGCTATCTGCCGCCGACATGTGGACTGGCACAATGATGATGAAATCAGCATTGGGCTGATGGCCTTTAATGAAGCCATCGATACTTATGACCCGAGCAGGGGAGTCGAATTCATTCCTTATGCCCGGATGGTTATCAGACACCGCCTGCTAGATCATTTTCGCCGGGAAGCCAGAAACAATCAGCACTTATCCCTGGACCACAACAGCGAAGAAATGTATAGTGTGGAAGCTAAACAGGCATGGGACAATTACCTGGAGGTAGAGGAAGCTAGAGACCGAGCGGAAATGGTAGCGGAATTTGCCGGGGCGCTGGCCGCTTACGGGATAACCCTGGACGATCTGGTCCAGGTATCACCCAAACATCGGGATACCAAAGCCAGTTTAATTACTGTGGCACGGGCAATGGTTGCAGAACCGAACCTGTTGGTTTTTTTGGATAGATACCGCCAACTCCCATTAAAAGAGCTGGAAGAAATGACCGGCATGAGCCGGAAAGTTCTGGAACGGGGCCGCAAATACATCATCGCCCTGGTACTCATCCTTAGCAGGAAAGAGTTCAGCCCCATGAGGGAGTTTTTGCATTGGGCTGTAGTTGGGGAGGCGGGAAAATGAAGACACAAAAAAACAGGGCTATGGTAATCAGTGTCCAGGGCCGTAAAGCCGTGGTGCTGACCAGCGCCGGTGATTTCAAGCGAATACAGGTCCCGACCGGAACTCAACCCGGGCAAACTATTGTTACTGGGAACCCTGTCCCCTCGTGGTTTGCGGCTGTGGCAGCCATTGTGGTGCTATTATTGGCCTGGGGGACGCTGCAGCCCTTCTGGGGGGCTTCACCGGCGGTGGCAGCATCTCTGGCTGTGGATATGAGTGCCAGTGTCGAATTGCACCTTGACCAGAAGGGAAATGTGGTAGCCATAATAGCCGGGGATGAGCGGGGAGCCCGGCTAATCGAGGGGCTGAACTTGGTGGGCCGCCACGCCTATCCCGCCTTGATTACATTAACCGGGAAGGCGGCAGAACAACATTTATTGAATCAGAACGGAGAAAACCTTGTATTTGTCGGGATTATCCCATGGAAGGAGGGGTTGCCGCCGGTAACCCTAGACACTGTCCAACAGGTAATTCACGACGAAATGCTTGTCCGCAATTATAAGGGTTATATAGTAGTGAGCGATGTCCAACAGAATAAGGTCGAAGAGGCTGCAGATGCAGGAATGCCGGTGACCCGTTTTATGATCATGGATCGCTTTTCCCAAAGCGGTGTGCCGGTGGAAACCAGCAAGTTTACCGGCCCTGACCTGTCGGCGGTTTTAATCGATCCCAGCGACAACCTGGAACGGGCTTTTCCCGGCGGTTGGTGCAGTATTGGGAACAGGCACCGTAAGCCCGTCAACCAATCCCAGACTGAAGACCAATCCATTCCCGTTCCGGTAGGGCTGGCAGAAACCGTCCCATCCCCCACCGAGCAGGAAGGCGCCCAATCCCCAACTACCAACCCTGGTACAACCAATGTCCCAGAGCCATACCGGGTTGGACCAGCTGGTCCCATGGGGCCAATGGGTCAATGGATGGATCAAGCGGGACCGGGTAGTTTCTGGTTGCAGCGGATGGGGTCCATGGAACCCTGGATGGGCCCTAGGGGCCATATGGGCCGTCCCATGTGGCAGGATATGTACCCCCAGCCCGAGGGCCAGCAGTGAGTTAATCGGGGGGTATCCCCTGCTTTTGGTTGCGCCGGTAAATCCGGTAGGAAACCAATAGAATATAGGCGGTAAAAGATAGCATGAGAATCAGTGTATAATAACCTCCGTAACCCCAGAAGGAGGCTACCAGCAATAGTATGGCCAGTAGAGCGGTAACCATATTGGTCACAAAGCTGATAACCTCCTTTTGGGTATAAGGACATTGGGATATGTCATCTAGGCAGGCCTGACTCTGCACTATAGCCAGGTGGCTTCGGAAATACCGCCTGATCATCCAAAGGACGAGTAGGCCGAGACCTGTAAGAGCAACCAGTTCAATTACCCCGATAGTGACAAAGGCCGTGCTCAAGATGGCCACATACAGTATAAGCAGTATAGTCAATCTCATTCCATAAGGAGAGGGGACACCGGTCTCTTCGGGGAACATTAAGGGACGCATGGCGCCAGACACCAGTTTACCCCCATAACGAATAAAATCTGGCGTAATCCGGGAGACGTACCGGTGTGTGGTGCGATAGTTTCGCATCAAGGTGGGTGCAATGAGGGTCATGGCTAAAACATAACCTGCGGTAAACTGAAACAATTGGTCAGAGATGGCGCCGGAGGTAAAGCCCAGGGTGGCATAAATTAAGGCATATTCACCCCTGGCAACCATGCCGGCCCCGATGGCCAGGGCTGTTTTGGCCCGAAAGCCCGACAAAAAAGCCGCCGAAGAAGTGACCGCCACTTCCGTAAAGGCCGATATGGGAACAATCGCTGCCACCAGACCTAACACCGGCAGAAGCTGGCGGGGGTTAATCAACATACCGAAAGCAAGGAAGAAAACAACCAGGAACACATCTTTAAAGGCAACGATCTTGTGGTGGATGCGTTCCTTAAGGTCGCTATTATTGATGATCATCCCCAGTAAAAAGGCGCCTGCGGCGGAAGCAAAACCCAGAGCGGCGGCAAACGCCCCTGCCAGCACCACCAAGCCCAACATCAGGGTAACGAAAAGTTCGTCGGAATCGAGGATGGCCAGCAAGGATTCCACTTTTTGCAGTACTTTTACTCCCAAGAAAGCAAATACACTGTAAAAAGCTACCGCCTTGGCAATAGCCAACCCGACAACCTGCATCTGCACCGAGTGAAAAGCGGCTACCCCCGAGAGGATGCCCAGGAAAATTACCGCCACAAAGTCTTCAAACACCATGATCCCCATGAGTACTTCCGCTTCTCGGGTGGCGGTACGTTTCATGTCAAAAAGTAGTTTGGCCACCACGCCGCTGCTGCTCATAGCCAGAATTCCTGCCAGGAAAAGCCGGTCAACAGGCGGCCAACCCAGGGCATACCCTATAAGAAACCCTACCGAAAGGTTACCAACCAACTCGGCTGTACCGATGGTTAATACCGAATTTTTGAGGCGACGGAAACGATCCAGGGAGAATTCCAGACCCAAAAAAAACATCAAGAAAACCACGCCCAGCTCCGCCAGGCTGTGAATCAATTCAAAATCATGTACTAGCCCGGTGGCATGGGGTCCGATCAGCATTCCTACCACGATGTAACCAACTATCACCGACTGGCCTAAGCGGTGGGCAATAAAGGCTCCGGTAAACCCGAAAAACAGAACAACCCCCAGATCTAACAACAAAGGATTTGCCAAGGCGGTCCCCCCTTTCTCCTCACTGCGGGGAGATCAAGCGATGGAAGGGGGCGAACCCTTCAGGTTTGCCCAGTACTACTACTGTATCACCGCTTTCAAAAATAAGGTCCGCTCCCGGGTTGGGGATGCTGGAATTGCTGCGAATAACCGCAATCACAGAAACACCGGTTTTTTTCCGGATCTCCAACTGGCCTATGGTTCTGCCCACCACCGGGGAATCGGGAGTAACTTTATACCATTCAATTCTAAGTCCCTCCAGGGCAACCTCCAGGTTTTCCACCGCTTTGGGCTTAAAAAACACCCCCGACATGACCGCACCCAACCGTCTGGCTTCGTCATCATGCAAGGTGATGCTGGCCAGGGGTTCTTCATCCCGATCGAGAATGTAGAACTCACGCCGTCCATCATGGTGGATAATGACGACTGCATGCTCCTTGCTGAAGGAGGTAAAACTGTATTTTTTTCCAACGCCAGGCAAATCGACTTCTCTAAACTGGGACATAGATCATTCCCCCTTGTAACTTGTTTCCTGTTGCCCACAATTATAATGCAGATTTGCTAAAATAAAAATCCAGGTGCTTCGCAATAGTTGAACAAGCCTGGCACCTTAGTTGGCGCATTTTCTTTTTTGGGGCAAGCACCACTCACCGGTCATACCCGTATATTATAGAGTGACTGATTCGGCAAGGGGGAATGGGTATGGCCCTGGGGTTTTGGCATTATTTTATTTCCGCCTTTCCCATTAAAAACTATTCCTTCATTGGTTATCTTACGAACAATGTATTTCCCCAACCCTTATCTGAGGAGGATGAAGCACAATATTTGGAACAATTGACAAAGGGAGACTGTGATGCCAGAACAATTCTGATTGAACATAATCTAAGACTAGTGGCCCATGTGGCCAAAAAATTCGAAGGGACCGGGGAGATTTCCGATGACCTGATTTCCATTGGAACTATTGGGCTGATCAAAGCTATCAACACCTACGACCCTGGTAAGGGAACCAAGTTGGCTACCTATGCCGCTAGGTGTATAGAAAATGAAATTTTAATGCACCTGCGATACCTGAAAAAACAAAGGGGAGAGGTTTCCCTGTATGACCCCATTGGAGTAGATAAGGAAGGTAATGAAATAACATTGTTGGATGTGCTAGGAACCGATGTGGATGTTGTAACCGAGACGGTGGAGAACAGTTTTGAACAGCAGAGAATCATGGAGAAGATGGAGAAGTTGTCTCGCAGGGAAAAACATATCATTGAACTGCGCTACGGCCTGATCAACGGTTTGCGGAAAACCCAAAGGGAAATTGCCCGTCGCATGGGCATCTCCCGCTCGTATGTTTCAAGGATCGAGAAAAAGGCTATAGAAAAATTAATTAAAGAGCTAGAGACATATTAGTCGGTTCCATGCATCACCCCCAAGCCACACTTTATGAACATGGGTGGAGCTATTCCTGAGGCAGCTCTAGCCAAGACAGTCAAGTTATGCCAGGACATGGGGTTAAAACAAGGCGCCGATGTGGTGATCACGGGCAGAGTAAATGTATGAATTCGGCTGGGACTGGGCGGAACAATATTTTATTGCTGCTGGTATTCTGGTTGGGCATTTATTGGAATGCGCGGGTCAGGTGACGGGCGGTTATTTTGCCGGTCCAGTGTGCAAGGACGTGAGAGATCTCTGGAAAATTGGTTTTTCCCTTGCCGAGGTAAATGCAAACGGAGAAGCTGTTATAACAAAAGTTCAGAAGAGTGGGGGGATAGTCACAGTTGGTACATGTAAGGAACAGCTCCTCTACGGAGTGTTGGTGGATGGCGGTCGTTGTGCAGACTAGGGTGTTGCATGTCGCAACCATTTGCCTTGGTCCCATTATCCCCGTAATACGGGGTTTTTCTTTTATCGTCTATCGTCCTTCAAATTTTCTGCCAGCTATGATATTATTTACACATTAACTGTTGAGGAGGACAACTTTGTTGTTTTTGGAAGCATTGCGGCCAAATGTTTATGTTGATGCCATCGGACAAATATCCCTTGAGGATTTATCCAACAGAGGCATCAAAGGTGTTATTGTGGATCTGGACAATACCCTCACCGAGTGGAATAAGGATCAAATTCCCCCTGAGATAGAAGGATGGTTAAGGGTCGTTAGGGAACAAGGGTTTGGTCTTTGCCTGGTTTCCAATAACGCAAAAACCAGGGTTGCGCGGGTAGCAGAGTGTTTGGATATCCCTTTTGTTTATAAAGCTGGCAAACCAAGACGTCGAGCCTTTCGTCAGGCCATGGATCTACTTGGTACTGAGCCGGGCTCTACAGCAGTGGTGGGGGATCAAATATTTACCGATGTCTTTGGCGGGAACCGTTTAGGCCTATATACCATTTTGGTGGTCCCAATTTCTCGTCACGAGTTTATTGGCACGCGAATGATGCGCCAATTAGAGTGGCTGGTGTTAAGGCACTTATTTCCAAAGACTTAAAGGAGGGACGGCAATGGTAGCTATCGGTGGGAAAACCAGGGTAGTGGGTATCCTTGGTTGTCCAGTTAGTCACACCATGTCACCTGTAATGCAGAACGCAGCCTTTGAAGCATCGGGAATTGATATGGTTTATCTACCATTTAATGTTTTCCCGTCCGAGTTGGCTTCAGCCATAGCTGGCATCAGGGCCTTGGGACTTAAGGGGGTAAATGTAACCATCCCTCACAAACAGGCTGTTATTCCATTGCTGGATGAGGTGTCAGAAGTTGCACGCCTGATTGGGGCGGTAAATACCATTGTAAATGTAGAAGGCCGCCTGATCGGATACAACACGGACTGTACCGGTTTTATTACCTCACTTCGTGAAGAGGGGAATGAAGATCCCGCAGATAAGACAGTATTCATGATTGGAGCAGGAGGAGCGGCCAGGGCGGTTGCCACTACCATGGTACTTGCCGGTGCGAAGGAGATTGTGGTTGCAAATCGCAGTTTCGGCAGGGCAGAAGATTTGGCGACCAGCCTAAACTCCATCAAACCAGGTATTGCCAAGGCTTTACCCCTTGGTAGTAAAGCGGTAACTGAGGCCCTTGGTAAAGCGCAAGTGGTTGTACAGGCCACATCAGTAGGGATGGCTCCAAACCATCATGCTGACCCTCCCATCCCGGTGGAGGCCATCAACCCTTACAGTCTAGTGTGTGATCTGGTCTATACCCCAGCCCAAACCCGACTTTTACAAGAGGCCTTGGCCAGGGGATGCCGCACAATAGGTGGGATAGGGATGTTAGTTTACCAGGGAGCGGAAGCCTTTCAGCTTTGGACCGGAACGGAGGCTCCGGTAGAGTTGATGAAGGGGATCTTGGAAAAAGCACTATGTATAAATTAATGACGGCAGCAGGAAATTCACCTCCCAATATGGAAACAAATACCATCAAATTTTTCCAAGGGGTGGTCCCCGGTGATTGATGAGTATTTGTCCATTGAGCAAATAGCGAAGGTACTACAGGTGGAGGTTGCCATCATACGCTCATGGGAAAAGGATTTCAAGGATCTGATTGGGAAGCCGCTTATGAAAGGTAATAGTAGGTGCTATAGTCCTCTGCAACTAGAACTTTTTGGTAAAATTAAGGATTTGATGTTGGTGGATCTTTACACCGTAAAAGGAGCCCGTAGGCGATTGGAGTTGGACCAAAACCTGAACAGTGCTTTGGGGGTTGATACCAATTTCAAAAACACCGTGATATACATGTTTAATGCCATTATGCAGGAATTGCAGCAGGCCAGGGAAGAAAGCAAACGGTTGGCCGGGGAAGTACAAGCACTGCGATTAGAAAAGGCTGCCATTCTTGAGAAGCTTTTGCAAGAGCAGAACAAGACTTTAATTGAATTTCTCCGCCATAAGGTACAGTGGCGCAAAACACGGGAAGCTTAGTTTGCGCTGCCCCTGTGGCGATTTTTTATACTGAACATTATTGTTGAGGGGGATGCGGGTGTTACGCTATTTTACAGCCGGGGAATCCCATGGACCGGAATTAACAGCTTTTATAGAAGGAATCCCGGCCGGTTTGCCTTTGGTTACCACTGATATCGATTATTACCTGGCCAGGCGGCAAAGGGGATATGGCCGAGGAGACCGCATGCAGATTGAGCAGGACCATGTCCAATTCCGAGCCGGTGTCCGTGGTGGGGTTACCACAGGTGCACCCATTGTCATGGTAATTGCCAACCGGGATTGGGCAAACTGGCAGGATATCATGTCACCAGACCCGGGTGGTGAAACGCAAAAAAGAAAGGTTACCAAACCACGCCCTGGCCATGCCGATTTAGCAGGTGGAATTAAATATCGGCAGGCGGATCTCCGGAATATCTTGGAACGTTCCAGTGCTAGGGAAACCGCAGCCCGTGTGGCCTTGGGCGCGGTGGCTGGGAAATTACTACAACAGGTAGGTATCCGGGTATATAGTCATGTTGTGCAAATTGGTCCGGTAGTGGCTAAGACGGATTTTCAAAGTAAAATGGATATTTGGAACGTTGTGGAAAATTCCCCTGTGCGATGCGGTGATCCACAAGGGGAAAAAGCAATGATGGAAGCCATAGCCGATGCTAAGATAAAGGGAGATACCCTAGGAGGCGTCTTTGAAATAATTGTTACTGGTTTACCTGTAGGGCTGGGTAGCCATGTGCAATGGGACCGCCGGCTAGATGGTCGTCTGGCCCAGGCGTTGATGAGTGTGCAGGCAGTCAAAGGGGTGGAAATTGGCATAGGTTTCGCATCGGCAGGGTTGCCAGGCTCAGCTGTGCATGATGAGATTTTCTACAATAAGGAAAGGGGCTTTTACCGTACCACAAACAGGGCTGGTGGGATTGAAGGAGGCATCACCAATGGAGAACCACTAATTGTTCGTGGGGCCATGAAACCTATCCCCACCCTTATGCGTCCGTTAGCCAGCGTGGATATCCAAAGCAAACAACCTTTGCAGGCGGCTGTGGAACGTTCTGATGTTTGCGCCGTACCTGCGGCCGCTGTGGTGGGTGAAGCTATGGTGGCTTTAACCCTAGCGGAATCCCTGTTAGAAAGGTTTTCCGCCGATCATGTGCGGGATCTGATTTCGGCAGTGGAGTTGTACCGGCAGTATATCCGGGAAGAATGGATGTAGTAGGAACATAAGATATCACTTGTCGGCGGGGGTGGCAGTTGTGCGTACACTAAAGGTGGAATTGGGTAATAGGAGTTATCCCATTTTGG
This sequence comes from Firmicutes bacterium UBA2598, assembly GCA_002339345.1. Taxonomy (GTDB): domain Bacteria; phylum Bacillota; class PH28-bin88; order PH28-bin88; family PH28-bin88; genus UBA2598. Next base: position 8,830 of record DDKM01000108.1, read on the forward strand.
TCGGCTCGGGCATGCTACCTGGTTTGGGCAGCTTAATAAAAACTGCTGGCTTTCTTTCTAACGTGCTCCTGGTGAGCAATCCTAATGTTTACCAACTGTTTGGTAGCCAAGTGCTGGAATCCTTAAACAAAGCTGGTTTTCGGGCGGTAGTGGCCCTGGTGCCAGAAGGGGAACAGGCTAAAAGCCTGGAGGAAGTAGGCCGGGTAATCGACCAGGCAGTAGACGGCCTTTTGGATCGGCACTCGGGGGTAGTGGCCCTAGGGGGCGGGGTGATTGGCGATCTGGCCGGTTTTGTGGCCGCTACCTATATGCGGGGCATTCCTTTCATCCAGGTGCCAACAACCTTACTAGCCCAGGTGGACAGCAGTGTTGGAGGTAAAGTAGCGGTAAACCATGAGAAAGGAAAAAACCTCATCGGCGCTTTTCACCAGCCCCGGCTGGTGGTGGCCGATTTGCTTACCCTTAATACCCTCCCCGCCCGGGAGGTGCGGGCCGGTTTGGCCGAGGTGATCAAATATGGGATCATCGCCGATGGTGAATTCTTTAAATACCTGGAAAACCACATCAGCAGCGCCTTAGCCCTACAGCAAGAGGTCATGATGGAGATCGTGGTAAAATCATGTGCCATAAAAGCCCGGGTTGTGGGCCAGGATGAGCGGGAAGAGGGCCTAAGGGCGATCCTTAATTTTGGCCACACCATCGGCCATGCGGTGGAGGTGTTGGGCGGATACCAGGGCTATCTACATGGCGAAGCTGTTGCCATCGGCATGGTGGCCGCAACCCGGATGGCTGCCCATATGGGTATTTGCTCCCAGAGGTTGGTTTCCAGGCTGGAAAACCTGCTAAGAGCAGCCGGTTTGCCTACCGAAATACCGGCGGACATGGCGTCCGAGGCCATAATCCAGGCGGTGGCCCATGATAAAAAGGCTGTTGGCGGAACGTTAAGATTCGTCCTGCCGGAAACAGCCGGGCGCGTAAAGATTGTAAGCCTCGATCAGACAGAGTTATCCCATCTGTTATCCATCCTCCGGGGAACTTCTGTTCTCACCATGGCAGGAACCGGCGGTGTATAACTAGAACTTCTTTATGGTGAATAATTTCCGGGAGGTGGCACTGTGGCACCACCCAAAAAACGCCTGGGTGAACTGCTGGTGGAAAGCGGTTTAATTACCCAGGCCCAGTTGCAAGAAGCTCTGAAGACCCAGAAAATATCCGGTGAACGGTTGGGTCGGGTGTTAAGCATGCTGGGCTTCGTCACCGAACAAGATATTATCAATGTGCTGGAATTCCAGTTGGGCATAAACCAGGTCGATTTATTCGGCATAAACCTGGATCCCGAGATCATCAAACTGGTGCCCGAAGCCATGGCGCGGCGGTTTAAAGCCATTCCCGTCCGCAAGGCTGGTAATGTGCTGACGGTGGCCATGGTGGATCCGTTGAACCTGGTAGCTATTGACGACCTACGCCTGGCCACCGGTTGTGACATTGAACCAGCAATTGCATTGGAAAAAGAAATTGATGATGCCATCCAGCGTTATTACGGCATGCAGAGCCTTTTGGGTGGTGAAACCTTTGGTGAGGAAGTGGCCGCCACCGCTCCGGCCCTGGAAAAGTTTAACCTGGACGCCGCCGACCCGGGCGCTGTCGGCGCCCCCATCGTGCGGGTGGTAAACGGTATATTGCAGCAGGCGGTAGCAGCGCGGGCCAGTGATATCCACGTCGAACCCCAGGCAGACCGGGTGCGGTTAAGGTTCAGGGTGGACGGCATGCTAAGGGAAATGGGCAACCTGCCCAAGGGCGCCCATCCCCCGCTGGTATCTCGCATCAAAATCATGGCCGACATGGATATCGCCGAAAAGAGGGTCCCGCAGGATGGCCGGGTACAGGTAAAGGTCAACAACAAACAGGTGGATTTACGGGTCTCTTCTTTGCCCACCTCCTTTGGCGAAAAAATCGTGATCCGGATTTTAGACAAATCAGCCCTACTGGTAAAATTGACCGATCTGGGGTTTGACCCCGGTTTGCTACAGCGGTTTCGCGGCCTGATCAAGCGTACTTACGGCATGGTACTGGTTACCGGTCCTACCGGCAGCGGTAAAACAACCACCCTTTATGCGGCTCTAAACGAGATCAATACCATCGACAAGAACATTATCACCATTGAAGACCCTGTGGAATATGTTTTGGAAGGAATCAACCAGACCGGGGTTAACGTCAAGGCTGGCCTTACCTTTGCCACCGGTTTGCGTTCCATCCTGCGCCAGGACCCGGATGTGATCATGGTAGGTGAAATCCGGGATGCCGAGACGGCAGATATTGCGGTGCGGGCAGCCACCACTGGTCACCTGGTGTTTAGTACCCTCCATACCAATGACGCGGCGGGCAGTGTTACCAGGTTGATCGACATGGGGGTGGAACCCTTCCTGGTAGCATCTTCGGTGATCGGGGTGGTGGCCCAGCGGTTGGTGCGCCGGTTGTGCTCCCATTGTAAACAGACATATGAGTTGCCTTCTGGCGACCCCGCCCGGCACTTTCTGGGCGTGGATGATCAGGCAGAGGTGACCCTGTACCGGGGGAAGGGCTGCCGCCACTGTGACAACACCGGTTATGCCGGTCGGATGGCTATCCATGAAGTACTGGTTTTGAGTGGCAAGGAAAGAGAGCTAATCCTGGCTAAAGCTTCCAGTGATGAAATCAAATACATGGCTGTCCAAAACGGGATGACTACCCTAAAAGACGATGGCATTAGAAAGGCCATGCAGGGAGTCACCACGGTGGAGGAAGTTATGCGGGTGGCGCTGGCGGAGGAGGTATAGCAGTATGCATATCGACACAATCTTAGAGGCGGCACTGGAAGCGGGGGCCTCGGATGTGCACATTGCCGTGGGATTGCCCCCAGTTTTTCGCCGGCATGGGGACCTGGTACCCCAGACTGATTTACCGGTGTTAATGCCCAGGGATACCGAGCGGTTGGCCAGGGAAACCCTGGGCGAAGATCGCTTTACCCGCCTGCAAAAGGGTGGAGAAGTGGATATGGCTTATTCCCTGGCAGGGCGGGGGCGTTTTCGGGTGAACGCTTACCTGCAACGGGGGAGTGTGGGCATGGCGCTACGTTCAATCAACACCCGCATTCCTTCCTTAAATGATTTGGGCCTGCCCGAGGTGTTAACCGAGCTTACCAAGAAGACCAGGGGGTTGGTGCTGGTTACAGGCCCCACCGGTTCAGGCAAATCCACCACCCTGGCCGCTATGATCGACCTCATTAACACCCAGCGGGCATGTCACATCATGACCCTGGAAGATCCGGTGGAATACATGCATAAACATAAAAAAAGCGTGGTTAACCAACGGGAAATCGGGACGGATTCCCAAACCTTCGCCACCGCCCTGCGGGCCGCCCTGCGCCAGGACCCGGATGTCATCCTGGTAGGGGAGATGCGGGACCTGGAGACCATCTCCATCGCCATTACCGCAGCCGAGACCGGTCACCTGGTTTTTGCCACCCTGCATACCAGCAGCGCCGCCCAGACCGTTGACCGGATTATTGATGTGTTTCCCCCTTTCCAGCAGCAGCAGGTGCGGGTACAGTTGGCGGAAACCCTGCAGGGCATCGTGGCCCAGCAGTTAATTCCCCGCATCGACCGCCCCGGTCGGGTTGCGGCAGTTGAGGTTATGGTGGCCAATCCTGCCATCAGGAACCTCATCCGGGAAGGCAAAACCCACCAAATCCTGTCCACTATTCAAACGGGAGCTAAATTCGGTATGCAGTCTCTGGATAACGCTCTCCGTAACCTCTACCGTCAGGGCATTATCAGCCAGGAAGAAGTGCTAAACCGCTGCACCGATCCGGTGAACATGAAGGCTATGTTGTAGTTTATAAAAAATGTGTTAAGGACCTGGGATGAAAAAGGATTTTGCAGTTTTGGGTCGAATGATATTTTACCATATACAGTTCCATATGATTCCCGCAAAAAGCAAACCTGTCGAAAGGCAGCGGCGCAAAGCTACGGGCCTAAAGGAAGTTTCCATGGTCGCCGGGCTGCCGGGGGTTCGCAGATAAGAGCCCAAGGCGCCCGGTGATTTATCTTTTATGCATAACTTTACCATTATTTACAGTCCGTCTTGCCTGGAGGGTCGAAAATGACAACATTCAGCTATCGGGGGCGAGATGGCAACGGCAAATTAGTATCTGGCAGACTGGAAGCCGATAGCATGCAGGCAGCGGTGGATAGTTTGCGCAGCAGAGGATACTTCATAACCGATGTCAAACCCCAGATAGGGCGATTCAACGCCCAGGGGTTAAAGATCAGCCTCCCCCAAAAGGGAGTAAGCAGTAAAGACTTAGCGGTATTCTGCCGACAGTTTTCCACCATGATGGACGCCGGTTTGCCCATCATGCCGTCCATGATGATCCTGGAGTCCCAGTCGGAAAGCCCAAGGCTTAAAGGGATAATCGGCGGTGTCCGGGCCAAACTGGAGGGCGGCGATACTCTGGCTGACGCCCTGCGCAGTTTTCCCAAGGTGTTTCCCCAAATCATGATCAACATGGTGGAGGCCGGCGAGGTAGGCGGGGTACTGGACGAGGTGCTGGCCCGGCTGGCGGTGCACTTTGAAAAGGAGCACGAAATCACCGAAAAGGTGAAATCGGCCTTGACCTACCCGGCGGTGATATTTGCAGTAGCCATATTTGCCGTACTGTTTTTGATGGTTTCGGTTTTACCTACATTTACAAACATGCTGGTTAATATGAATGTTCCCCTGCCGACGTCAACCCGGTTTGTGATGGGCATCAGTAATTTGTTGCGCAAGTTCTGGTTTATGCTGCCGGTGCTGGCCATGGGGACAATCGTAACAGCCAACTGGTTTTTCGCCAAACCGGAAGGGCGGCGGTGGCGGGATAAAATGCTACTGAAACTGCCAGTAGTGGGGGTTGTCCTGCGGAAAATGATTGTTTCCCGCTTTGCCCGTACCCTGGGCACCCTGCTAAAGGGCGGTGTGCCTATCCTCCAGGCGTTGGAAGTGGTCAAGCGTACAGCAGGGAATGTAATAGTTATGGAAGGGGTCGAAAAGGCCCAGACAAGCATCCGGGACGGCCAGGGCATGGCTGGCCCCTTGGAGGAAAGCGGCGTATTCCCCACCATGGTGACCCAGATGATCGCTATCGGTGAAGAAACCGGCGCCCTGGATAACCTGCTGGAAAAGCTAAGTGTTTTCTATGATCAAGAGGTAGACCAAACGGTCAGCCGCCTGTCGTCAATGATCGAACCCATTCTTATAGTAGGAATGGGTGGAATGGTAGGGTTTATTATTGTTTCCATCCTGCTTCCCATGTTCAGCGTGGTAGGGGGAATTCAGTAAGAATGTTTCCCCGGCTCCCAAAAAATACGCGTAATTTGTGTCCCCCTTGCATAGGGTGTCTGAAGAAACTTTCTCTGCGGTGCTCCCCCAGGTCGAGCCCCCCAAGGCCAACCATGGGTTGCACATACATAACTAAGAACTGAATAATATTTCATTGAGAGGAGGTGAAACAAAAATGCTGAAATCTATGTACAAAGCCACCGAGCGGTCCAGGAACCAGAAGGGGTTTACTCTGGTTGAGTTGATGGTGGTAGTTGTTATTTTGGGTGTTTTGGCCGCTCTGGTTATTCCCACTCTTAGCGGGCAAATTGATAAGGCCAAGATAAATCGGACTTACGCAGACATGAAGTCCATTCAAAATGCCCTGCAGCTACATTTTGCAGATAACAACCAATACCCAGCTGCTACTGGTACTGCTGTCCCCGCTCTTCCAAACTATGGGCTGGCAACAATTCCCACCGATGCCTGGGGCCAGCCGTTCTATTATGAAACCGTAACTGTTGCTGGCCGAAGAACGGAATACAATCTATATTCCAGCGGTCCTAACGGTACTTTTGATGGAGCTAATTCTGATGATCTTGCAGCAACACATCTTAGAGGTCCCGGGCCCAGATAATAGCTTTTTGCGCCGAATTTGCTGCCTTAACCATGGTAATGGTTGGAGTGCTTGTCTGGCATGGAAATTTACCATGCCAGCTTTTTATTCGTACGCTAGGGCTGAGGTTTTAAGAAGGGACAATAAAGAAAGGATAATTATGTTACCTACCTTCCGCACCCTGATTT
>DDKM01000080.1 GCA_002339345.1 Firmicutes bacterium UBA2598
AATCAGGCAGATGATCTAAAAAAGGCTTTTTGCAGTAGAATCATTGTAGGTATTTACATAATCATTGTAGGTATTTACACAACATGGTGTTTGATTTAAAATAAAATTCCTGGCAGCAAGCTGGCAGGAAATAGCGCGTGGGAGCAGAACCATTATTTTTGATAAAAATATAGTTCAGGTTGTTGTAGTGACTATTTTTGGCAAACCCATGGTTATACTACGGTTGCGTCGGAGTTAGTTCATACATATGGTAATAAAAGCAGAAACAGAGGAGGAGCATAAGTGAGGGCAAGTGTGGCAAAAATAGAAGGGAATTGCGTCCAGTTAGAAGTGGAAGTGGAAGCCCAGCAGTTGGATGCAGCACTGGATAAGGCATACAAAAAACTGGTAAAAAAATATACAGTGCCCGGATTTCGGAAGGGAAAGGCCCCCCGGCGGCTGCTGGAAAACTTTATTGGTAAGGAAGCTCTGCTGGATGAAGCCCTGGATATGGTTGTGCCCGATGCCTACATGGCTGCACTAAAGGAAACCGCCGTTGAACCCATCGACCGCCCACAGGTGGAATTGGTCCAGCTGGAAGAGGGGCTACCCTTGGTATTCAAAGCTACCGTCGAAGTTAAACCAGAGGTGGAACTTGGCCAGTATACCGGCTTGGTGCTTAAAGCAAAGGCTGTCCAGGTAACCGATGAGGATGTTGACAACCATATTGAGAATCTGCGGCGGCGTAGTGCCAAAATGGTGGAAGTGGAAGAGGGAGGAATCCAGGTAGGAGACCGGGCCCTTATTGATTTTGAAGGATTTATCGATGGTGAGTCCTTTCCCGGAGGCAAAGGGGAGGGTTACACCCTGGAGATTGGGTCTAATACCTTTATCCCCGGTTTTGAAGAACAACTGGTGGGGGCATCCATAGACCAGGAGCGGGAAATAAACGTTACCTTTCCAGAGAATTACCATAAAAAGGAATTGGCGGGAAAACCTGCCACCTTTAAGGTTAAGATCCTGGGGGTCAAACGACCACAGTATGCACCGGTGGATGATGAACTGGCCAAGGATCTCAGTGATTTTGAAACACTGGAAGAATTGCGGCAGGACGTGCGGAATAGACTGAAAGAAGCAGGGGAGGATGCCAGGCGCCGCCAGTTGCAGTCCCAGGCCATCGAGCAAGCGACGGACAATTCGCAGGTTCCTATTCCCAAGGTAATGGTGGAACGCCGGATGGACCGGGCCATGGAAGACCTGCGCCAGCGCTTAATGGGCCAAGGCATCACCCTGGAACGCTATGCCGAACTGGTGGGCAGTGATTTGGATGCCATTAGGGAAAATTTCCGGTCCCAGGCGGAACGACAGGTAAAGACCGATTTGGTGTTGGAAGCTATCGCCAAGAAGGAAGATATTACGGTGACCCAGGAGGAGATTGACCAGCACATCGAAAAAATGGCCAAGGCTTACAGGCAAACACCTGAGGTAATGCGTCAACTGTTGGAGGCGCAGGATGGATTAGACTTTATTAAATACGGATTGATGATTGATAAGACGGTGGATTTCCTGGTGGATAACGCCACTGTCCAGGAGGTACCGGACCAGCCGGATGACGTCAACCAACAAGACCAGTAAATGGTAGCTAATCTGCAGGGCATGCATAGTGCAATAATGGGATAAAAGCGGTACAATAGGAGTGAGTTGTGATGACGGTTTCCACTTTAGTTCCGATGGTTGTTGAACAGACAAACAGGGGAGAACGGGCATACGATATTTACTCCCGCCTGCTGAAGGACCGGATCATTTTTTTGGGGAGCGGTATTGACGACCATGTGGCAAACCTGGTGATTGCCCAGCTACTGTTTTTGGAGGCGGAAGATCCCGATAAGGACATTCACCTCTATATTAACAGTCCGGGCGGCTCCATTACTGCAGGCATGGCCATCTTTGACACCATGCAATATATTCGGCCGGATGTTTCCACTATTTGTGTAGGCTTGGCGGCCAGCATGGGCGCTTTCCTGCTGGCGGCGGGAACCAAGGGCAAACGTTATGCCCTACCCAACAGTGAAATAATGATCCATCAGCCCATGGGCGGTACCCAGGGCCAGGCCGTGGACATCGAAATCCATGCCAAGCGCATCTTGAAGATCAGGGATACCTTGAACCATATTTTGGCGGAAATTACCGGCCAACCCCTGGATCGTATCCGGCGGGATACTGACCGGGACTATTTTATGACATCTCGGGAGGCTTTATCTTATGGAATAATCGATGAGGTTATTTCTAAGAGGGTGAAACCCGGGAAGTAGGAAGGCGGGGTGTTTGGATGTACAAGTACACGGATGATAAGGGACAGCTGAAGTGTTCCTTTTGCGGTAAACTGCAGGACCAGGTTAAAAAGCTGGTTGCTGGTCCCGGTGTGTATATCTGTGACGAGTGCATCGAACTTTGCAATGAAATAATTGAGGAAGAACTGAGCGAGGACCTGGGGCTGGAGATGGGTGATGTACCCAAACCGGTGGAAATCCGGGAATTCCTCGACCAGTATGTCATCGGACAGGATGCGGCCAAAAAGTCCCTCGCCGTGGCGGTTTATAACCATTACAAGCGTATTAACCTTGGTATGAAGATCGAGGATGTGGAACTTCAGAAGTCTAACATCGTCATGCTGGGGCCTACGGGAAGCGGGAAAACCCTCTTGGCTCAGACTCTAGCCCGTATTTTAAACGTGCCCTTTGCCATTGCCGATGCCACTTCCCTAACGGAAGCTGGGTACGTGGGTGAGGATGTGGAAAACATCCTGCTCAAGCTAATTCAAGCTGCCGACTATGATGTGGAAAAGGCGGAAAAGGGCATTGTCTATATTGATGAAATAGACAAGATTGCTCGCAAGTCGGAAAACCCCTCCATTACCAGGGACGTTTCCGGCGAAGGTGTTCAGCAGGCTTTGTTGAAAATACTGGAGGGAACTGTTGCCAGCGTACCACCCCAGGGTGGACGTAAACACCCGCACCAGGAATTCATCCAGCTGGATACCACCAACATCCTGTTCATTTGTGGTGGCGCTTTTGATGGTATTGAAAAAATCATCCAGAACCGGGTCGGTCAAAAGGCCATGGGGTTTGGCGCTGAGGTGGCCGGGAAGAAGGATAAGCCCATCGGGGAAATCCTGAAACAGATTCTGCCGGTGGACTTGTTGAAATTCGGCTTAATTCCGGAATTTGTGGGCCGACTGCCTATTATCGTTACCCTGGACGCCCTGGATGAGGCTGCCCTGATCCGCATCCTCACGGAACCCAAAAATGCACTTGTTAAACAATACCAGAAGCTCTTCGAACTGGACGGTGTAAGCCTGGAGTTCAAGGAGGAAGCCCTGCAGGCGGTGGCCAAGGAGGCCATCAAACGCAATACAGGCGCTAGGGGACTCAGGGCGATTCTTGAAGATGTAATGCTTGATGTGATGTATGATATCCCCTCACGCAACGATGTGGCCAAGTGTGTTATCACCAAAGAGGTGATCCTCCGCCAGGAGGAGCCCCTCCTGGTGACCATGGATCGCAAAAAGAAAAAAGAAGAATCTGCTTGAGCCAAAACAGCCGGACGAAGCAATCAACCAAAAATCGTCACACCGAAAAGCACCCGTCAGGGTGTTTTTTTATACTTCGGCACGGGTTGCAGGCTTGGCGGTGAAAGTCCGCTATGGGCTTGGCAGTGGGAACCATTAGCCAAAGGCATGGATTAATGGTCCGTTAATCTTGACGAACCGCATGGGTATGACCCCCTTGCTGGTGGTGTGGGAGGGTCGGCGGCGAAAAGCCGCCCCCTATCCCAATTAATTTTGGCGGTGGTCTAGGGGTTTAGCCATTGATGCTGGGGGATTTCCCTATTCCCTGTTTGTTGGGGGAGCCCATAATCCCGGTGGGATGCTGGCAACTGGTACAGGGAATGATAATACTCCTGGACCATGCGGTGGGAGGAAAACTGGTGTACGGACATATCGATGCTGGCCCGCATCATCCGTAACCAGCGCTGGCGGTCCTGATAAAAAATGGGGATCACTTCGGTAAACAAAACCCGGTACAGAGCCTTTAAGTCATAGGCATCCTGATCATGTTCAAACGGTGATTCCGCCAACACCTTGTCCAGCAACCAGCCGGATATCCCGTGTTCCGGCCCTTCCGCCACCCATCCGTCCACAACGCTGACGTTTAGGACGCCATTCATGGCTGCCTTCATGCCGGAAGTACCGCTGGCCTCCAGGGGCCGCAGGGGATTGTTCAACCAGACATCACAACCCCGGACCATCATTCTGGCCACCCGCATATCGTAATTCTCCAGAAAAACCACACTGTCCCGATACTTCCGGTCCATCTGCACCAGGTGGTGGATGATATCCTTACCCATTTGATCATTGGGATGGGCCTTACCGGAGAATACCAACTGCATTTTGCCTTCCCGCAGCAAGGGGTCGATTACTTCCGCATTGCGGAAAATTAATTCGCTACGCTTGTAGGGGGCAGCCCGCCGGGCAAAGCCGATGAGCAGTGCTTGGGGATTAAGGTTAGTACCGGTCTTCTCCCTAACGAAATCAATCAGTTCCTTTTTCGCTTGCTGGTGCGGTTCCCACAGGTCTCCGCCGGTCTGGTATGCCCTGGCGATGCGGGGATCCTGCCATGTTTCCCTATGTACACCGTTGGTGATAGGGATAATAGGCGCCGCTTCATCAACACCCTGCCACATCCGGCGTGCGGTTTGGCTGTGCAGCTTGGATACGGCATTGGCCATTAGGGACAGCCGCAGGGCGGCTACCGTCATGTTAAAGGGATTGCCCCCCAGCTGGCACATCTGCTCGTAGCTCAGCCCGTTATAGGCCTCCAGCCGTTGCAGCAAATCGTGGCCGTGGGTTTCATTGCCGGCGGACACCGGGGTATGGGTGGTAAACCGTACTTCCCGCCGGGTGGCCTGCCAGGCATCGGTAAAGGACATGCCGCGCCCCATTTTTTCCCGGATGAGCTCCACTCCCGCAAAAACGGAATGGCCTTCATTAAAGTGGTACAGGTCCACCTTGATGCCCAGGGCCCGTAATGCTCGTACCCCCCCGATACCAAGGACCATTTCTTGGGCGACCCGGTGGTAGCTGTCCCCGCCGTATAGTTTTTCCGTAATCCAACCATGGGGGCTATATGGGAAGCCGGTATCTAGCAGGAATAGCGGTGCGTTGCCGTACTGATCCACACGCCAGACCTTGCAGGTAATATCCTTTCCTTCAATTCGGACAGTAACCCTGACACCGGTGTCGGCAAGAAAATCATAATCAAAATTAGGGTAAATGTCATAGGGTCTGCCGTCCTGTCCGATATACTGCTGGGTGTAATCTTGACGCCAGAGAATGCCAAGGCCGATCACCGGCAGATGTAGATCCCTGGCCGACTTCAGGAAATCACCGGCAAGGATGCCCAGACCTCCTGCATAAATATGCAAGTCCTCATGTAATCCGTATTCCATGCAAAAATATGCCAACCTCGGAGTCTGAAAGTTTCCTTCCATGTGCATTTTACCGCAACCCCCCAATCTTCTCGGTAATTAGTTTGGTTCAGGAAATGATTTATATGCCAAACCGATGCTGGGATAAAAATCCTTCAAAACAGCCATACTACCCACGAAACCGTGGCCCGACGGCCAGCGGAAAGGAGCGGTAGGATGTTTGATCTTAGTACGGGTTTTGGCGGGATTCTGGGCTTTATCCAGGTCTTTTTCGCCATTGTAATAGGACTCTACTTCTGGAACCTGCTAAAAAGCCAGCAAGGTAACAAAGTGGCGGTGGAGCGGGAATCCCGCAAGGAAATTGAAAAACTGGAGCGGATGCGCCAAATTTCCCTGACGGTACCCCTGTCGGAGAAAACCAGACCTGCCACCTTCAGCGACATCATCGGCCAGGAGGAGGGGTTGAAGGCCCTCCGGGCAGCCTTGTGTGGACCCAATCCACAGCATGTGATCATATATGGTCCGCCGGGTGTGGGGAAAACCGCTGCAGCCCGCCTGGTGCTGGAGGAGGCCAAGAGAAACTCCCATTCACCCTTTAAACAGGACGCCAAGTTTATTGAAGTGGATGGCACCACCTCACGTTTCGATGAACGGGGTATTGCCGATCCCCTGATCGGGTCGGTGCATGATCCCATCTACCAGGGAGCAGGGGCCATGGGCATGGCCGGCATCCCGCAGCCCAAGCCGGGGGCGGTAACCAAGGCCCATGGAGGGATGTTGTTCATTGATGAAATCGGAGAATTGCACCCCATTCAGATTAATAAACTGTTGAAGGTATTGGAAGACAGGAAGGTAATGCTGGAATCCGCCTATTATAATTCCGAGGATCCCAATATCCCCTCCCATATCCATGACATTTTCCAAAACGGCCTGCCCGCGGATTTCCGGCTGGTGGGAGCCACCACCAGGATGCCCCATGACATCCCGGCAGCCATTCGCTCTCGGTGCCTGGAGGTGTTTTTTCGGGGTCTTTTGCCCGATGAAATTGCCCTGATCGGTGGCAACGCAGCCCGCAAAGTGGGCATGGAGATCAGCGAACGGGCGTTGGAGGTGCTTTCCCGGTTTGCCACCAACGGCCGGGAGGCAGTAAATATTATTCAGATAGCCGCCGGTTTGGCTACTACTGCAGGTAAGGGCAGTATTTCCTGTGAAGATATCGAGTGGGTGGTCAACAGCGGCCAGTATACTCCCCGCCAGGAGAAGAAAATCCCGCCCCAACCACAGGTGGGGGTGGTTAATGGTCTGGCGGTCTACGGTCCTAATATGGGCACTCTGGTGGAACTGGAGGCCAGTGTTTTCCCGGCAAAACAGGGCCGGGGCCAGGTGGTGGTGACCGGTGTGGTGGAAGAGGAGGAAATGGGTAGCGCCGACGGGAAGCGCTTGCGGCGCAAGAGCATGGCCAGAGGGTCGGTGGAAAACGTGGTAACGGTGTTGCGCCGTTACCTCCATGTTGACCCGCGGGACTATGATATTCACATCAATTTTCCTGGGGGGGTGCCCATCGACGGTCCTTCGGCTGGCGTGACCATTGCTACCGCTATCTATTCCGCCATTACCGATACACCCGTGGATAATACCGTGGCCATGACCGGCGAGGTGTCCATCAAAGGCATCATTAAACCCATCGGCGGTGTGGTAGCCAAGGTTGAGGCCGCCCGTCAGGCGGGGGCCAAGCGGGTAATTATCCCCAAGGATAACTGGCAGGAAATCTTGAAGACCATTAATGGTTTGGAGGTAGTGGCGGTGGAAAGGCTGGAGGAGGTATTGCACCTGGCCCTGTGGAAGCCGGCAAAGGAACAGGCTTTGGACATCAGGCCACCTGCCATGGAGGTGCTGACCGCCTGTCCGGTGCTGGTTCCCCGGTCCGTCGCCAAAAGCTAAAACCCCTTTCCGGGGTTTATCTTTTTCCCGTTTCATCGTAGAATTAAATGGCAAAGGGAATAGGTGTGATTAGCCCGGAGAAAATAGGTGTGATCAGCCTGGACGGAGGTGTGGGGCTTGACAGAATTACCCCTTTTACCCCTACGAGGGGTGCTTGTTTTTCCATATATGATGATACACCTGGATGTGGGAAGGGAAAAATCGGTCAACGCCATTGATGAGGCCATGTTGGGTAACCGGGAGATATTTTTGGCCATGCAAAAGGATGCGCAAACCGATGAACCGGAAGAGGATGATATTTATCTCACCGGTACCATCGCCGAAATTAAGCAGCTGTTGAAACTGCCGGGCGGTACTATCCGGGTGCTGGTTGAAGGACTGCGCCGGGGCCGAATCCGCCGCTACCTGTCCCATGAGCCATACCTGCGGGTAGAGGTGGAGGAGGAAAGGGAAGAGGTTCCCCGCACCGCGGAAATTGAGGCATTGATGCGTAGCCTGATCGGCGAATTTGAACATTATGTAAAGGTTAGTAAAAAGATCCCCCCCGAAACGGTGGTCTCGGTGGTTACCCTGGAGGAACCAGGTCGTTTAGCCGATGTGGTGGCCTCCCATCTATCCCTTAAATTGACAGATCGCCAGGCGGTACTGGAAGCCTTTGATGTCAGGGCAAGGCTGGAATTGTTATGTCGCATCCTGGCCAAGGAAATGGAAATCCTGGAACTGGAAAGGCGGATTAACCTACGGGTACGCAAGCAGATGGAAAAAACCCAGAAGGAATATTACCTGCGGGAACAGATGAAGGCAATCCAGAAGGAACTGGGTGAAAAAGACGAGCGGGTAGCGGAAACAGATGACCTGCGGGAACGAATTGAAAAGGCCAAAATGCCCAAGGAAACCAAAGAGAGGGCCTTAAAAGAAGTTGAGCGGTTGGAAAAAATGCCTCCAATGGTAGCGGAAGCCACCGTGGTCCGTAACTACCTGGATTGGTTGCTCGCCCTTCCGTGGCACAAACAGACCAAGGACCGGTTGGATATCAAGGTGGCCGAGCAGGTGTTGGAGGAGGACCACTACGGACTGAAAGAGGTTAAGGACCGCATCCTGGAATACCTGGCCATCAGGCAGCTGGCGAAAAAAATGAAAGGCCCTATCCTGTGTTTTGTAGGCCCGCCGGGGGTAGGGAAGACCTCCCTGGCACGATCTATAGCCAGAGCCCTGGAAAGAAAATTCGTCCGGATTTCCCTTGGCGGGATGCGGGATGAAGCGGAAATCCGGGGGCATCGCCGCACCTACGTGGGAGCCATGCCTGGACGCATCATCCAGGGGATGAAGCAAGCTGGTACCAAAAACCCCGTCTTCCTCCTTGATGAGATTGATAAACTGGGCTCCGATTTTCGGGGTGATCCTTCCTCTGCCTTGCTGGAGGTACTGGATCCGGAGCAGAACAACACCTTCAGTGATCACTATATCGAAGCTGCCTATGACCTGTCCAATGTGATGTTTATTACCACCGCCAATGTGCAGTACAATATCCCGCGTCCACTGCTGGATCGGATGGAAGTAATCACCATCGCGGGTTATACCGAGGAAGAAAAGGTCAAGATTGCCGAGCGGCACCTGGTGCCGAAACAGGTGAAGGAGCACGGGCTCACCCAGGAACAGATCTTCATGTCAGAAAATGCCCTGCGCCGCATCATCCGGGAATACACCCGGGAAGCCGGAGTGCGGAACCTGGAACGGCAGGTGGCCACCATCTGCCGCAAAGTAGCCAGGGATATCGTTTCCGGGGAAGTGGCCAAGGCCAAGGTAACTGCCCAAAATGTGGACCAGTACCTGGGTATTCCCAAGTACCGCTACGGGGTGGCGGAAAGGGCGGATGAAGTAGGTGTGGCCACAGGGTTGGCCTGGACTGAGGTAGGCGGGGATGTCCTCAATGTGGAAGTATCGGTATTAAAGGGCAAGGGAAACCTAACCCTCACGGGAAAACTGGGGGATGTGATGAAGGAATCTGCCTATGCCGGATTTTCCTATATTCGCTCACGGGCTGGTAAGTTAGGGGTACCGGAGGATTTCCATGAAAAGCACGACCTGCATATCCACTTGCCGGAAGGAGCCATTCCCAAAGATGGGCCGTCCGCCGGGATTACCATGGCCACCGCCATGACTTCTGCCCTATCCCACCGCCCGGTGCGCAAGGATGTGGCCATGACCGGGGAGATTACCCTCCGGGGCCGGGTACTGCCCGTTGGCGGAATCAAGGAAAAGGTTCTGGCTGCCCACCGGGCGGGAATCAAAACCGTCATTTTACCCCGGGACAACCGCAAAAACCTGGAAGATATTCCACCCCAGGTGCGCCGCAAATTGAAATTTGTGTTTGTGGACCATATGGATGAGGTACTGCCCATTGCCCTCACTGAATCGGTGCCTGAAGAGGCGGTACCGGTAAGTCTTGAAGGTGAACCATGGATCCCCGCACCGCTCAGTTCCTGATTGGCGCTGCCAGCCCCAGTCAGTATCCCCAGGACGGAAAGCCGGAAATAGCCCTGGTGGGCCGGTCCAATGTGGGCAAATCCACCCTGGTGAACACCCTGACCGGGCGCCGTACCTTGGCGCGTACCAGTAACCAACCTGGGCGCACCCGTACTGCCAATTACTATTTGATTGACGGCACCTGGTACCTGGTGGACCTGCCCGGATACGGATACGCCAGGGTATCCCGGGAAATCAGGGACCAGTGGAACCGTTTATTGGATGCCTACCTTAACCAGCGTGCACAACTTTGCTGTGTGGTAATGGTGGTAGATATGCGTCACCCACCAGGTAGCCTGGACCAGGAAATGTTTGCCAGGTTGCGACAGATAGGGCGACGGCTGGTGGTAGCCGCGTCAAAGGCGGACAAAATCAGTAAGGGCCAGTGGCGGCGGCATCTGAATGCCATCAGGCGGGGCCTGGGCATGGCGGCCGGGGACACCCTAATCCCCTTTTCCGCCGTGACCCGCACCGGCCGGGAGGAGTTGCTGGCAGAGATTGGAGCCTGCCTTTCAACTTAAATTAAATTATTGGCCTTGGGCGGGAATATTCCCGCCCTTTTGATTTGGGGCCGGTCCCAGTTCCGCCACCAGCATGCCGGCCAGTACCATGGTGCCGCCCAAAAGGGCCCTGGGCCCCAGGTATTCACCTCCCAGCCAATAGGCAAAGAGGGCGGCAAAAACCGGCTCGCTGGAAAAGATAATGGCTGTCCGCACCGGGGTGGTAAACCGCTGGGCCCAGTTCTGCACCCAGAAGGCCAGGGCTGTGGCCAGCACCGCGGTGATGGCAATGGCGATAGCCACGTCAGATTTAATTCCTGTGGGTAAGGGTTCCGTCATCCCGGCGGCCAGCCAGCTGGCGGCAGCGACGGCCATTAACTGGATAGCTACCAGGGGCAGGGTGGGATGGTGACGGCTATAGCGTCCGACAGTAAAAATATGGCCGGCAAAGGACAGGGCGCAACCAAATACCAGCAGGTCGCCGGGGTTCAGGCGGAATCCCGGCTGGACCGTCAAAAGGGCTAGGCCCGCTGTGGCGCAGAAAACCCCCGTGGTGGTACTCCATGACGGGAGTTGTCTTTGCTGGATAGTCACCAGTACAGGGACAAAGACCACTGAAAGACCGGTAATGAAACCGGCATTGGCAGCGGAGGTATAAACCAGTCCCAGGGTCTGCAGGGAATACCCTCCCCAAAGCAATAGGCCGATCACCAGCCCGGCGCGCCAGGTGTCTCTCCCCATCGGCCCCTTGGCGGTGAAGGGTAGAAATAACAGCGCCGCAACGGTAAAGCGGATGGCGTTAAAATAGAAGGGGGTAATGCCCCCCAGGGCATCCTTTACCGTAACAAAAGTCCATCCCCAGATGGCGGCCACCGTCAATAGCAGCAGGTCGGCCATGATAGTCTTGTTGTGCAAAGATGTGACCTCCTTTTTGGTGAACAAACCTATTCTGGCACATTCAGGGAGACAATTCAATAGTGTTCCGGTGCTTGCCCAACGGCGGCATGAACCGGCCGGGTCCGGCGTAACATAAATCTCGAACCGGGTATTTGGGAAAGGGGTGGGTAAACCGGATGGGTCGGAGTGGATTGTTAAAGGGGATACTGGCCGGAGCCGGGCTGATGGTTGCCGGCACTGTGCCGGTGGTGTTATGGGCAGGGTTTTACCCCGGTGGGAAAATGGATGCGTCCCTTTATTTTATTTTGCTATACTGGGCCAGCGCCTTTCTGGCCGGGTCCCTGGTGGCGGGCGGCAGGGGGAGGAAGGCCATGGGCCGGGGCAGTGTGGCTGGCGGACTGGTTGGGGGAATCCCGTTGGCGGGGGCAATTTTTACCGGCCTGGTGCCAAACATGCAGGAAATTGCCCTGGCGCTATTTTGGGGCCTGGTATGGGGCGCCCTTGGGGGAGGCTATGTGCGCTGGACGGAAAAATTTGCAGTCAAAAAGGAAAATTTTTGGCGAAGGGAGAAAGTATAGCAAAAGACCAAGGCAACACAGTAGGGTGGTGTAGTGGATTGAACCTGGTGGAGGAAATCCTGGCTGGTAACCGCAGGTCATTGGCCAGGGCCATTACTTTGGTGGAAAATGAATTGCCGGGAAAGCAGGAGGTGCTGAAGGCACTGTTCCCCCATACCGGCAAGGCCTATGTGGTGGGGGTGACGGGGTCACCCGGGGCGGGTAAAAGCTCCCTGGTGGACAGGCTGATGGCGGAGATCCGGCAGCGCGGGTTGACGGTTGGCGTCATCGCCGTTGATCCCACCAGCCCCTTTAGCGGTGGAGCCCTTTTGGGAGACCGCATCCGTATGCAGGAACACGCCCTGGATCCCGGGGTATTTATCAGAAGCATGGGTACCCGGGGCAGCCTGGGGGGATTGGCCCGGACCACCAAAGAGGTCATCAAGGTGCTGGATGCAGCAGGTAAGGATGTCGTCCTGGTGGAGACGGTGGGTGTGGGGCAATCGGAGCTGGAAATCATGCATGCCGCTGATACAACAGTTGTGGTGTTGACACCGGGTGCCGGAGATGTCATCCAGACCTTAAAGGCCGGAATTATGGAAATTGCCGATGTCTTTGCGGTGAATAAGGCTGACCTGGATGGCGCGACCAAGGTGGTGACAGAGGTACAGACCATGTTGGAACTGGACCGCAAGCGGGAGTGGGTACCGCCGGTAGTACCAACGGTTTCCCTGACGGGCAAGGGTGTGGTGGATCTCCTGGATGCCATTCAACGCCACCGTGCCTACCTGGTGACCAGCGGGAAACTCTCTGCCAAACGGGAAAGGCGCCAGGGCTCAGAGGTTCTGGACCTGGTGCTGGAGCAGTTGAAAAAGATGATCACCGAACAGATCCTGCAATCCGGCGAAATAAGCCAGGCCATGGAAAGGGTGTTGCGGCGGGAAGGGGATCCCTACACCGCCGCACAGGAAATCATCAAGGCCCTATTCGCCGGTTGGCAGCCTGGTGATCACCGTTAGACCCAGCTGCCGGTTTGCCCGGGAGCAGAACTGGTAAATATACAAGGGAGGGGAGCATGCCAGTGGAGAGGGAAGCAATGGTGCTGGAAGCCCGGAACCGGGCGGGGGATTATTTTCGCAATGGTTACAACTGTGCCGAGGCTGTCTTTATGGCTTTTCAACCCTATGTGGCACCGGGGGCTGACCCCCAATTGGTACGGATGTTTACCGGCTTTGGCGGCGGGCTGGGGCATGCCGGTTGTATATGTGGAGCTCTCACCGGTTCGGTGGCGGTGCTTGGGCTCTTGAAGGGGCGCACCGACAACCATGGCAGCCGGGAGACGATCTATAACCTGGCCCGGGCCTTCCATGACCGTTTCGAGGCGGTCTTAGGCGCTACCTGCTGCCGGAGTTTGAATCCCCATCCCTTTGACACCCCGGAACACTTGAGAAACTGCCTGAAAATAACAGGCAATACCGGACGGTTACTGATGGAATTCCTGTTGGACAATGGACTCCTTGACAATTCCGTTCCGGCTTAGTAATATCATTCATATATGCAAAGGCTAGGAAGGGGAGGAGTACCCCTTTGCCGGCGGCCCCAGAGAGGGAGGCCCTTGGCTGTAAGGCTTCCCGGTTTTACCGGCGGGAGAAGTCGCCCCGGAGCCGCCCCCCCGAAAATCATGGTAAGGGGGGACGGGTGGCCCGTTACAGCTTTGAGAGCGGCCGGAGGCATAGTTCTGGCCGAAATAAGGTGGTACCGCGGAAGAGACTCCTTTCGTCCTTGGGATGAAAGGGGTTTTTTGTGCAACAACATCTTTGCGATTAACAGGAAAGGGATGATCCTATGGCGGAAAACTCCATTCCAACAATTTATGATCCAAAACAGGTGGAGGGAAAATGGTATGACCAGTGGCAGCGTGCGGGATATTTCCGCGGGCGGGTGCAGACGGACAAGGAACCCTTTTGCATTGTGATACCCCCGCCCAATGTCACCGGCTCCCTGCACCTGGGCCATGCCCTGAACAATACCATCCAGGACATCCTGGTACGCTGGCGCCGGATGCAGGGTTATGACACCCTTTGGGTACCCGGGACCGACCATGCCGGTATTGCTACCCAGGCCCGGGTGGAGGAACAGCTGGCCGGTGAGGGGCTATCCAAATACGATTTGGGGCGGGAAGCCTTTTTGGAAAGGGTATGGGACTGGAAACAAAAATACGGCAGCACCATCGTCAATCAGTTAAAATTGCTGGGTTCTTCCTGTGACTGGAACCGGGAGCGCTTCACCATGGATGAGGGGTGCTCGCGGGCGGTACGGGAATTCTTTGTCCGCCTGTACCACAAAGGGCTTATTTACAGGGGTAATTACATCGTCAACTGGTGTCCCAAATGCCAGACCACCATTTCCGACATTGAAGTGGAGCACGAGGAAAAGGCGGGCTTCCTGTATCACATTAAATACCCGCTGGTGGATGGCAGCGGGTATCTGGTGGTGGCCACCACCAGGCCGGAAACCATGCTGGGGGATACGGGCGTGGCGGTGCACCCGGAAGATGACCGGTACCTGCATATGGTGGGCAAAATGGTGCGGCTGCCCCTGGTGAACAGGGAAATCCCGGTGGTGGCGGATCCCTTTGTGGATCCCGCCTTCGGCACAGGCGCCGTCAAGGTCACACCTGCCCATGACCCCAATGATTTTGAAATAGCCCGCCGGCACGGCCTGGCACAGGTGGTGGTTATTGGACGGGATGCCATCATGACTGACGAGGCCGGTGCTTATGCCGGCCTGGACCGCTATGCCGCCAGGGAAAGGGTTGTTGCTGACTTGAAGGCCCAGGGATGGCTGATGGCGGTGGAGGAACACCGCCACGGGGTGGGCCAGTGTTACCGGTGTGACACCGTCATCGAACCCATGGTATCACCCCAGTGGTTTGTCCGCATGCGCCCCCTGGCTGAACCCGCCATCCAGGCGGTGGTGGATGGACACATCCGGTTTGTGCCGGAGCGCTTTGCCCGCCGTTACTTGAACTGGATGGAAAACATCCGCGACTGGTGCATTTCCCGTCAGCTGTGGTGGGGCCACCGTATTCCGGTATGGTACTGCCAGCAATGTGGTGAGGAAATTTGTGCCATGGAAGATCCCACCATCTGTGGCAAGTGCGGCGGCGAACTGGTCCAGGATCCCGATGTGCTGGATACCTGGTTCAGTTCCGGCCTGTGGCCCTTCTCCACCATCGGTTGGCCGGAGCGGACGCCGGAATTGCAGCACTATTACCCTACCTCGGTACTGGTGACCGCCTGGGATATCATCTTTTTCTGGGTGGCGCGGATGATCTTCATGGGACTGGAGGCCATGGAGGAGATCCCCTTCCACGAGGTGCTGATCCACGGTTTGGTGCTTGATGCCCAGGGCCGCAAAATGTCCAAATCCCTGGGTAACGGGGTGGATCCCCTGGAGGTCATCGACCGTTACGGGGCGGACACTCTACGGTTCATGCTGGTCACCGGCAATACACCGGGTAATGACCTGCGGTTTAATTTCGACCGGCTGGAGGGTACCCGCAATTTTGCCAACAAGGTGTGGAATGCCTCCCGCTTTGTGTTGTTAAACCTGGCGGATTATCAACCGGGGGCCCTTTCGTTGGAGTTGAACCTGGCGGACCGGTGGATTTTGAGCCGGTTAAACCGCCTGACCGGTGAGGTTACCCAATTGCTCGGGAGTTATGAAATAGGCGAGGCGGCCAGGCTGATTTACGAGTTTATATGGGATGAATTCTGTGATTGGTACATTGAACTGGCCAAGCCCCGGCTTTACGGCCGAGAAACGCCGGCCAGCAGAGCCACCGCCCAGGCGGTGCTGCACAGGGTGCTGGGTACTTCCATGGCCCTGCTGCATCCCTTTATGCCCTTTATTACTGAAGAAATCTGGCAACATCTGCCCCATGAGGGAGAGAGCCTGATGATAGCGCCCTGGCCGCAATTTGACCCCGTCAGCAAGGATTTGGCGGCGGAAGCCGGCATGGCCCGGATCATGGAAGTAACCCGTGCCATCCGTAACATGCGGGCGGAGATGGCAGTACCGCCCGGCCGCAAGGCAGAGGTAATCCTGGTGACCCCTGACGAGGGAGCCCTGGCCCTCTTGGAGGAAGCCTCGTCCTATATCAGGCAACTGGCTGCCGTGGAACCTCTACAAATCCACCCGTCCCTGGCGACCAAACCTTCCCAGGCTCTGGTGGCGGTGGCCGGCGGGATGGAAATTTACCTGCCGCTGGCCGGGCTGATTGATGTGGAGAAGGAAAGGGCACGGCTAGGTAAGGAGATTGGACAAATAGAGGCGGAACTGGCCAGAGTGGAAGGGAAACTGGGTAATGCCGGCTTTCTGGCTAAGGCTCCCCGTGAAGTGGTGGAAAAGGAAAGGGTCCGGGCCAAGGAACTATCGGAGCGTAAGGCGGTGCTGGCCCAAAGATTGGCTATGCTATAGGCGGGCTAACACTTGGGAGAACGCAGGCCGAGTTGCGGCACACCCCGAACACGCCGAGGTTCGTTGCGGGAATACCCGAGCCCGTGCCGGGCAGGAAACCCTGGGTGCAGGCTATTCATTAATAATAGGGTAATAATAGGGTCGATGGTAGGTGTGATATGGATACTGAAGTTCAGGGGATGGTTAACAGGAAATTGGAACGGGTAGTGGATGCTATCTATGCTTCCTACCACCGGGCTGCCCCCAACCTGCAGCGGCATTTGGGTGATGCCCATACCCGCCACCCGGAACTGACCCGCCGCCTGCTGGATGAAATCGGGGCTCCCGACCTGAACCGGGACATCGTGCTGGTGGCGGGCAGTAAGGGCAAGGGATCCACCTGCCGGATGATATCCGCCATCCTGGAGCAGGCGGGGTTTAAGGTGGGGCTGTTTACCAGCCCCCATCTGGTCAGTTTTACCGAAAGAATCCGCATTAACGGGCGGGCTATTTCCGCTGGTGAGTTTATGCGGTACTGGCGACAGGTTCAACCGGTAATGGAAAAGATCGAGGAGGGCCTACCACCACATATTTATCAAGGGCCGGTAGGGATTACCCTGGCGGTAGCCATGCTGGCCTTCCGGGAACATGGCACCCAAGTGGATGTGGTGGAATGCGGCCGGGGTGGTGCCTATGACGACACTGTAGTACTACCCAACCGGTGGTCGGTGATCACCACCATTGTGGATGAACACGTGGAAGCCCTGGGACCCACCTTGGTGGATATAGCCAAGCACAAGGCTGGCATCATCAAGGAGGGGCAGACCAGTGCCTTTTGTGCTCCCCAGGTGGCGGAAGTACGGTCTGTTTTAGCAGAAAGGGCTGCCGCAGTGGACGTACCCCTTTTTCAGGGGGGCCAGCACTTTCAGGCTACCGGTACGGAACTGGTGGCCGGCGGCACCCGTACCCGCATCATTACGGCCAGGAGGGATTACGGGCAGGTGGTGATCCCTTTAATGGGTGGCTTTCAAGCCCAAAATGCGGCCCTGGCAGCAGCGGTGGCGGAAGGGGTGGCGCCAAGGTTAGGGGATGCTGCGGTGTTGCGGGCTTTGAGCACCGTTCGGTGGCCGGGGCGGTGCCAGGTGCTGCAGCAGCACCCCACTGTACTGGTGGACGGGGCTATCAACAGGGTATCCGCCCTTTACCTGCAGGAGGTGGTAACTGCCCTTAACCTTGCACCGGTGGTGGCGGTGGTGGGGATCACCGCCGACAAGGATTACCGGGGTGTACTGGCGGTGTTGGGCCCCCTTTGCCGGGAGATGTGGCTGGCCACCGCAAGCCATACCCAGTATCCCTACCCGGCAGACGCCGTTGCGGTGGCCAGGCGTTACTGCCAGGCCAGGGAGGCACCCCACCTGGCGGACGCCGTGGACCAGGCCGTTACGGCAGCCGGGGAGGATGGGCTGGTGCTGGTGGTGGGTACCCAGCACCTGGTGGGGGAGGCCATGCGTCTTTGGGGATACAACCCGGCGGATGTGGGATAATCAATACCCGTTGGGAGGGAATGAATTGACATTGGACGGACGGGAACTAGAACAAATGGACTGCCGGCAAGCCCTCCAGTGGATTACCGGGCTGGCTGCCTTCGGTTACCAGTTTGGTCTTACACGCATTGGGGAACTGATGACAGAACTGGGTAATCCCCATCACTGCCTGCCAGTGGTACACATTGGTGGTACCAATGGTAAGGGATCCACCGCTGCCATGATCGCGTCCATGCTGTCAGAGGCCGGCTACCGGGTGGGACTGTTCACTTCTCCCCATCTGCACCATTATCTGGAAAGAACGCGGATTGGTAGCCGTCACATCCCGGCGGAACAGTTCGCCCGGCTGGCCTCCCGGGTACGGGCGGCCTGTACCGCGATCACCGCTCGGGGTGGAGAACATCCAACGGAGTTTGAAGTGAATACTGCCATCTCCCTGCTGTATTTTACCATGGAGGAAGTAGACCTGGCGGTCATCGAGGTGGGTCTGGGCGGGGCCATTGACAGTACCAATATCATCGCCAACAGCCTGGTTTCCGTCATTACCAATGTGGGCATGGATCATATGGAATACCTGGGTAATACAATCGAGGAAATTGCCCTGGTTAAAGCGGGAATAATAAAGCAAGGCGGCCGGGTGGTCACGGCGGCGGAAAGGCCTGAGGCGCTGGCGGTAATCCGGCAGGTCAGTGCAGCCCAAGGGGCCACTGTCTGGCAGGTCGGCAAGGACATTGTCTGGGAAGAGGTGAGATTTCACCGGCAGGGGATCGGTCTTAATTTGTATTCAAGGCAAAAGTCCTACCCTAGGTTAAACATACCCCTGCTGGGCCGGCATCAGGTGTATAATGCCGCCACTGCAGTGTTGGCGGTGGAGATCTTGGGTGGGGCGGGCTACCCGGTACCGGACCAAGCAGTGGCCGGAGGCTTGGCCAAAACCAGATGGCCCGGCCGGATGGAAATCATCCAAGGCAACCCGCCGGTGGTGTTGGATGTGGCCCACAATCCCGATGGGGCCGCGGCCTTGCGGCAAGCCATGGCGGATCATTTCCCCGGGGTATGGCCGCAGCGTACCGTCCTTCTTTTGGGTATTCTGGCGGACAAAGACCGGCAGGGTGTGGTAGATATCCTCCTGCCGGGACTGCAGGGCGTGGTGGTTACCCGCCCGCCCAGTACAAGGGCGGGTGACTGGCGGCAGGTGGCGGCCATGGCGGCCGCCCATTGCCCGCAGGTGTTGCAGGTGGAGGACATCGGGCAAGGGCTGGTCCAGGCCCGGGAAATGGTTGGTCCGGATGGGTTGTTGTGTGTTACCGGTTCCTTTTATACTGTGGGCGCTGTCCGAAAAGAGTTGCTAAAGGATGGTGCATCCCCGGTTGAGTTATAAAATTTTTAGTGCCCCTTTATTTCCTGGAGGAATTTGACTGTTTTTGACAAACAATATATTAAGTAAATTCCGGAACAAACCATATAAGGAAAATCCCAAGGGCTTCCAGTCCGTTGTAAGGGAGGAAGGCAATTGAAAACACTCAAGATCCCGGAAGCGACAATCATCCGTCTATCGGTGTATTCCCGTTATCTGTCCCAGGTGGATCGGCGCGGCGTTACCACTATTTCTTCGGGAGAAATTGCCGAAGGGGTGGGTGTGAGCCCTGCCCAGGTACGAAAGGATCTGGCCTATTTCGGGGAGTTTGGGACCAGGGGTGTCGGCTATAATGTCAAGGATCTGCAGCGGCACATCTTGAAGATCCTGGGGCTTAATTACTCCTGGCCCGTTGTGATAGTTGGGGCGGGCCACCTGGGTACTGCCCTGTGCATGTACGGCGGTTTCCGTGAACGGGGTTTCCGGGTAGTGGGGATTTTTGATAACGACCCCCACAAGATCGGCTACAAGTTGAATGGAATTGAGGTATTTCCCATGTCGGAGATGGCCAGGGTGGTGGAACAGGAGAGGGCGCTCATCGGCATCATTGCGGTGCCGTCCGATGCAGCCCAGGAGGTAGCCAACAGCCTGGTGGGAGCCGGGTTAAAGGCGATTTTGAACTTTGCTCCCCGTGTGCTAAACATTCCCGATGATGTGGAAGTCCGCAATGTGGATATGGCGGTCAACCTGGAAATTCTTACCTTTAACCTTGGCTTCAAGCGTGGCAGGGAATAAACCCCTTAAAGTACTGCCAGTTAAAATTTTGGGACGCCGTTTGGGCGTTCTTTTTGCCTGTGGGGGTGTGCAGCAATTGGTGGAACCCAGGATTGTTTTGGCCTCCGCCTCACCACGGCGGGCCAGGCTGCTGGAACAAATAGGGTTGGCTTACCAGGTTTGGCCCAGCAGCGTGAATGAGGAGACCACTGGTGTGGACAACCCATCCCGCCTGGCCGCTGTTCTGGCCCTGCAGAAGGCGGAATGGGTGGCCCGCAGGGCTGGACGGGGTGTGGTATTGGGGGCGGACACGGTGGTGGCCATGGGCCGGGTTATCCTGGGCAAGCCGCGGGACGAGGCCCATGCCATAGAAATGTTGACCATGTTGAGCGGCCAAACCCATCAGGTTTTGACCGGCGTGGCTCTGGTTGAGGCAGAAACCGGCCGAGCTCTGGTAGAGGTTGAGGAAACCCTGGTTACTTTTCGGCATCTGCATCAGGGCGAGATCCTGGCCTATGTGCAATCCGGCGAACCGGCGGACAAGGCTGGAGGTTACGGTATCCAGGGGTTGGGTGCTGTCCTGGTGGAACGGATTGAGGGCTGTTACAGCAATGTGGTGGGGCTGCCCCTGGCCCGGTTGACCAGGATGCTTCAGCATTTTGACATCCATGTGCTGGCGAAAAATCCGCCTTGACGAGGACGGGGGGGGGGAGGCGAACAGCAGGCACGGATGCCCGCTGCCGGCTACTTAGACAGGAGTCGAATTGGCCGGGAAGTCCGCCTGACCGGAAGACCAAGACTTGGTCCGGTCTAAAGGGAGTCCTGAACGGAGCCGGTACAGGGGGCACCTACCGGTACCCATGGAGGGGGAGGATGCAGGATGAAGGATAGCACATCGGAGGAGATGGTGAAGGAAACTATGGTTTCCTACCGGGTAACCATCAAGGATCTGCCGGAATCGGAAAGACCGCGGGAGCGGATGGCTGCCCTGGGCGCCCAGGCCCTGTCCAATACCGAGTTGCTGGCTATCCTTTTACGGACCGGGACAGCCACCGAATCCGTCCTGGATGTGGCCAGGCGTATCCTGACCCAGCCGGGAGGCCTTCGTTTTCTGGGTGAGTCCAGTATGGCGAATCTGATCGCTATTCCCGGCATTGGCATGGCCAAGGCTGCCCAGATCAAGGCCGGCTTGGAGCTGGGCCGGCGGCTGGCCCTATTGGATCCA
Source organism: Firmicutes bacterium UBA2598 (assembly GCA_002339345.1). GTDB lineage: Bacteria > Bacillota > PH28-bin88 > PH28-bin88 > PH28-bin88 > UBA2598. Next base: position 21,249 of record DDKM01000080.1, read on the forward strand.
GAGGTACGGCCGGTAATCCGTACACCCGCCGATGTGGCTGCCCTGGTGATGGAGGAAATGCGCTATTTGGACAGGGAACACTTTCGCGTGGTGGGCCTGAACACCAAAAACCAGGTCATCGCGGTGGATCAGGTGTCGGTGGGAAGCCTGAACGCCTCCCTGGTACATCCCCGTGAGGTGTTCAAACCCATGATTGCCAGGAGTGCGGCAGCGGTAGTGCTGTTGCATAACCACCCCAGTGGGGATCCCGCTCCCAGCAGGGAGGATATCCAGATTACCCAGCGCCTGGCGGAAGCGGGACGCATCCTTGGCATTGAGGTACTGGATCATGTGGTGATTGGTGATAACCGCCATGTCAGTATGAAGGAAAGGGGTTTGCTTTAAGACTTGGATTTCTCCAGCTTTCCGCCAGGAGTGTCAGATCTTACCCTTGCCACACCTTTTGGAATCATTCTATAATGGACAGTGATCCTTAAAGGGCGCAGCAATTTAAGTCATCCGTAGGGAAGGAGCTGGAGTCATGTTATTTGCCCGTGATCTGGGGATCGATCTGGGTACAGCCAATACCCTGGTACACATGCGCGGAAAAGGGGTAATACTCCAGGAACCGTCTGTCGTAGCCATCCAAAAGGATACAGGAGCTATCCTGGCCGTGGGGGATGAGGCCAAGCAGATGATCGGCCGTACACCCGGCAATATTGTGGCCATCCGCCCCATGAAGGATGGTGTCATTGCCGATTTTGACGTGACCATGAGCATGTTGCGTTATTTCATCACCAAAGCTGTCCGCCGGGGTATTCTGGTTAAGCCCAGGGTGGTGGTGGGGGTTCCTTCCGGGGTAACCGCCGTTGAGGAAAGGGCGGTCCGGGAAGCCGCTCTGCAGGCTGGCGCCAAGGAGTGTTACCTCATTGAAGAGCCCATGGCGGCTGCCATCGGTGCAGGTTTACCTGTGCATGAACCCACCGGCAATATGATTGTGGATATTGGTGGTGGTACTACCGAGGTGGCCATCATCTCCCTTGGCGGGATCGTGACCAGCCGTTCCATCCGGGTAGGCGGTGATGAAATGGATGAAGCCATTTCCCATCACATCAAGCGTACCTATAATCTAATGATCGGTGAGCGGACCGCAGAGGACATCAAAATCCAGATTGGTTCGGCCATTTTTACCGGCGCCGGTGGCCGGGAACGGGAAGCCATGGTTTTTGATGTACGGGGCCGGGATCTGGTTTCCGGCCTGCCCAAGACGGTGCATGTCACCGCCAAGGAGGTCCAGCAGGCACTGGCGGAACCGGTGGCTGCTATTTTGGAGGCCATCAAAGTCTGCCTGGAAAAAACCCCGCCAGAACTTGCTGCGGACATTATGGACAGGGGCATCGTGATGGCTGGGGGTGGTTCCCTCTTGTGGGGACTGGACCGTCTGGTCAGTCAAGAAACCGGCATGCCAGTGCATATGGCTGAAAACCCGCTGGTGGCGGTGGCCAACGGTACCGGCAAGGTACTGGAAAATATCGAAATGTTGAGGAGAGTCCTATTGCCATCCAGGCGGGTGGGATAGGCAAAAGGGCGTGGAGCAGTGAGCCGCTGGCGTTTGTCCAAGATGGTACTAGCAGTCAGTCTAATCCTTTTGGTCGGAACGGCCGCCATGCGGTTCACCGGTCCTGACCGTCCATATTTGACCGGTGTTGAGCAGGTCTTCCGGGATCTGGTGGCCCCACTGCAAGGTGGGGTTACCGTTATTTCCCGTAAAACCGCCAACCTGTTTCAAGGGATTTCCACCATCCAGAGCATTCAACGGGAAAACGCCGTCCTTCGCCGCCAGTTGGAAGAACTGACTGCGGAAAACAATCGTTTAAAGGAATTTCAGTTGGAGAACGCCCGCCTGCGAAAACTCCTTCGCTTTACCGAGCGTTCCGCCGACGAATACCAGGTGATTCCCGCCCGGGTCATCGCCCGTGATCCTAGCAACTGGTTCCATACCTTTACCCTGGATGTGGGAACGGATGACGGGATCGCAAAGGACATGGCGGTAATTACCCACCAGGGCCTGGTGGGACGTGTGGCGGCGGTATCCCGTCGCAGTGCCGAAGTGTTAACGGTGGTGGACCAGGAAGGGGCGGTGGGCGCTTTGGTGCAGGATTCCCGGGTACCCGGGGTGGTTGAGGGTATTCCCGGCGGATCAGGTAAGTTGCAGATGATTCATCTTCCCCATGATGCGCCGGTACGGACAGGGCAGGTGGTGGTTACCTCCGGCTTAGGGGGAGTGTTCCCCAAGGGAATCCGCATTGGCTATATCACAGAGGTGGTACCGGAAGCCAGTGGCTTGATGAAAAAGGCGTTGGTCAAGCCCTTTGTCCCCTTTGACCGTGTGGAGGAAGTGCTGGTGGTGGTTTCCGTAAGGGGGATGAATTGATGCGCCATTACCTGAAATGGTTACCGGTGGTCTTTGGCGCTCTCATACTGGAATCCACTCTCCTTGATTTTATCAAGTTCCGGGGCGCTAAGCCTGACCTGCTGCTGGTGGTGGTGGTATTCATCGCCCTTCTCGGGGGATCGGCGCCTGCCGCCAAAATGGGATTTGTCCTGGGGCTGGCGGAGGATATCTTTGCAGGAAAGTATCTTGGGCTGCATGCTTTAAGTAAAGCAGCCATAGGATACCTGGTAGGGTTGGGGGAAAACAAGATTTACAAGGAAAATGTTTTGGTACCTGTTCTTGGCGTGATGTCCGCCACCATTGTTTATGAGATTATTTTTGTCAACCTTGCCCGGTGGGGAGGGGCCAATCTGCAAAGTGAAGGCTTCTTTCAGGCTGTGTGGCCCATTGCCGTCTATAACGGCTTTGTGGCCCTGTTATTGTATTCCCGTTTCAGCAAGGCTGCCGAGAGCGGTTGGTTCAAGGTTACCAGAACCCCGCCCGGTGTTGCCAGGCGGGTTCGCCCGTAGCGGTGTGCCAACAGGTGCAACCATCCTAGGGTCCCCCAGGAAAGGAGTGAGCGGCTTGTGGAACAGCAAAGAAAAAAACAGGACCGCAAGCTGGGCTATTTTTTTCTGGTGATCTGCCTGGTATTTATCATCATGGTGGCCCGCCTGTATTACCTGCAAATCATGAGCACCACCCAATTCAAGCTACAATCAGAACAAAACCGCTTACGGATGGTGGTCATCAACCCCCGTCGGGGGGATATCATGGACAGAAACGGGCAGGTGCTGGCCACCAGTAAGCCGGTCTTTTCCATTTCCCTGTCCTATGTGGCCAGTGCCAACCTTGAGCAGGTGGCCCACCGGTTGGTGGAGATCATCGGGGAACCTGAGCTGACGGTGGATGCTATAATTGAGAAGGTGCGGAAAAATCCCCGCCGGTACGAACCGGTGGAGGTAATGAATTTGCCTTGGAGCGACGCCGCCTTTGAGGTGATCACCCGCATTGAGGAACGCCGCCAGGAGTTGCCAGGTGTGCTGATTCAGGAAGCACCCATGCGTTTTTACCCCAATGGTACATTAGCCGGCCATGTTTTGGGTACCGTCGGCCAAATCAGCAGGGCGGAGCTGGACCAGTTTAGCGAGTACAACTATGATCTTAATGATCGTATCGGCAAAACCGGTGTGGAGCGGTCCATGGAACTGCTGTTTAAGGGTGAACAGGAGATCGGGCTGCGGGGCAAAAAGGGCTTTTCCCAGGTGGAGGTAAATGCCCGTAATCGTCCAATCAAGGAGTACCCTGCTGTTCCGCCGACCCCTGGTCATAATCTGGTGCTCACCCTTGATGCCAATTTACAAAGGGCGTTGGAACAGTCCATGGATGAGGTGATTGCCGATATCAAAAAGACCAACCCCAAGGCGGGCTATGGCGCTGGAGTGGTGCTGGATGTGCACACAGGGGCCATTTTGGCCATGGCCAGCAAACCGGACATCAATCCCAATGATTTTGCCGACGGCAGTTTTAAACAAAAGATGGATTACTACCGGGATGATACACTTCAACCGCTTCTAAACAGGGTTATCCAAGGGCAGTACGCTCCTGGCTCCACCTTTAAGATGATTACCGCCATGGCTGTGCTGGAGGCCGGCATTGATCCCAGGCGCACGGTGACCTGTACCGGAGCTTACTGGAAGCCGCCATATATCAAATGCACCAAGGTGCATGGTGTGGTGGACCTATACCGCGCCCTGGCAGTCTCCTGCAACGTATACTTCCAGTGGGCTGGCGAGTTGGCCGGGATTGACCTGATGGCAAAGATCGGGAAGCAATTTGGCCTGGGCAGCCGCACCGGGCTCACGGATATCGGTGGGGAGGCCGCCGGTTTGCTGCCATCTCCCGAGTGGAAGGAAGGTATCGGCAAGATGCTGGTGAACCGTAACTACGACCGGCGCATGGCTGAACTGGAGGCAAAATACGGCCGGATGCTGGCCCAGGCCCCGCCGGGTGAGGTGGAGGCCATTCTCAAAAAGCAGGAACAGGAGAAAAGGTTGCTGGAGGCCCAATACCAGATCGACTTACGGTTTCAGACCAACTGGCAACCATTTGAAACCTATAATACCTCAATCGGTCAGGGTTCCAACAAGTTTACCATCCTCCAACTGGCCAATTATGTGGCCACCATTGCCAATGGCGGCAACCGTTACAGGCCCTACCTGGTCAGTCAGGTGCTAGACGCGGAGGGCCGGGTGGTGGAGGAGTTCGGCCCGGTACTGGAAGGGACGGTGGAGGTTTCCCCCCAAACCCTGGCTATTACCCGCCGGGCCATGCAGGCGGTGGCAGAGCCGGGTGGAACGGCCAACTTCTTGTTCCGGCATTTTCCGGCATCGGTACCGGTGGCAGCCAAGACCGGTACCGCCCAGACCGGACGGAGCGGGGATGACAAGAATAAAGATTTTTTTGGCGTTTTTGTGGCCTTTGCCCCGGCAGACAACCCGCAAATCGCCTTTGCCGGTTTAATCGAATATGCCAATAGCGGCGGCGGATCCGCCGGCAGAGTGGCTAAGGCGGTGTTTGAGGAATACTTCGGCATTAAGCCCCAAGCCCCGGCAGTTGGGGCCAGTCCCGCTGTTTCGACGGCTGGGACTGGGTCTGGCCAGCCATCCGGCGGCACCACCCCTGCCGGTCCGGGGCAGGGTACGGTCGGGGACGCCACAATACCGGCCGCACCGGATATGGAATTACCTGCCGGAACAGGTGCTGGAACGGGATGGACTCCCGAACAGTCTAATGGGCAAGGAAATTAGGTTGAATAATGTTGGAAAAACGAGGAAAATGGTTCCTCGTTTTTTTTGGTCCGTTGCAGGAATACCCTTTTCGTGCGGCGAAATCCCATTCACAAATATCTCCATATTTTAGCGGAGGATGGCCGGAAATGACAGCTCAGGTACCCAGTGAACGTTACCTGCAACCGGTAAAACGGGCGGATCATTCCCAGTCCGGCAATCCCGGGACAAGCCCGTTCCCTGCCGAAAACCGTTGGGCGGAACGGGAACCCATGGATCCGGTGTCTGCCGCGGCAGACTTTAGGACGGTTTTGATCAGGCGCACCGTTAGATCCGGGCAAAGCATCCATTACCCGGGAAACATTGTGGTGATGGGTGACGTCAATCCCGGTGCCGAACTGGTGGCAGGGGGTAATATCGTTGTGATGGGCCACCTGCGCGGCATGGCCCATGCCGGAGCCACCGGCAACGAACAGGCGGTGGTGGCTGCCTTTCGTTTAACCCCAACCCAGCTGCGGATCGCTAACCATATCACCCGGGCACCGGATGGTGAGGGGCATAAACCCGATCAACCGGAGGTGGCGAGAATTCACGGGGGAGCGGTGATTATCGAGCGGTATCCTGCCACCGGGGTCAGGAACCTGAACGGTTAACCTATTGTAAACAGTAATTCACCTTAAGGAGGAGACGGTATGGGTGAAGTGATCGTTATAACCTCTGGCAAGGGGGGGGTCGGCAAGACCACAACCACTGCCAATATCGGGACAGGCCTGGCCCTGCTGGGCAAGCGGGTGGTATTGGTGGATACTGATATCGGCCTGCGCAACCTGGATGTGGTGATGGGCCTGGAAAACCGCATCGTGTACGACATCGTGGATGTAGCTAACGGTAATTGCCGTTTGAAACAGGCCTTGATCCGGGACAAGCGCTTTGACGACCTTTACCTGCTGCCTGCCGCCCAGACCAAGGATAAAACCGCTGTGAACACCCAGCAAATGGTGGACCTTTGTGCCCAGCTGAAAGAGGAGTTTGAATACGTCATTATTGACTGCCCAGCCGGCATCGAACAGGGCTTTAAAAATGCCATTGCCGGGGCGGAAAAAGCGGTGGTGGTGACCACGCCTGAGGTGGCCGCGGTCAGGGATGCCGACCGGGTAATAGGGCTTTTGGAAGCAGCGGAATTGCGTGATCCCAAGCTGGTGATTAACCGGGTGCGGCCGGCCATGGTTAAAAAGGGCGACATGATGGATATCGAAGACATGCTGGAGATCCTGGCCATCAAGCTGTTGGGTGTGGTTCCCGATGACGAATCCATTATAGTGTCCACCAACCGGGGTGAGCCGGCGGTGCTGGACAGGAATTCCCTGGCGGGGGAGGCGTTTATGCATATCGCTCGCCGTATTTCCGGAGAGGAAGTGCCATTTATGGATTTGGGAGCCAATGATAGCCTGATGACCAAATTGAAAAAACTGGTTGGCCTTGGGAGGTAACCGATGGGGGGGGGCGAAGGTAGTGCTTGATTTTCTCCAACGGGTATGGGGCAGGGAAAGTGACCAGGCCAGCAGCCGGGTGGCCAAAGAGCGCCTACGCCTTGTCTTGGTACACGACCGAGCGGGGATGGCCCCTCAGATCCTGGAAGCTTTGAAGGAAGACCTAATTAAGGTTATTTCCGAATACATGGAAATTGATCGAGGTGGCCTGGAGGTCAGCCTGAACAATGAGGGGCAGAGTGTGGCACTGGTGGCCAATATTCCCATCCTTCGCGTCAAGCGGGTGGTGGGTTAAGTTGTTTTGTAGATATAGTGAACCTCCTCCGGGACGAG